>JAGXSL010000165.1 GCA_018333835.1 Lysobacteraceae bacterium | reverse complement strand
CCGCCACTCCAGCTGCGGGTCCCCCGGGCTCTTGGCCTCGAGGTGCGGCGGGATGGTGTTGATGTACTCGGTGGTCGGCACGAACGGCAGGTGCGCCCCGGCGCGGCGGGTCAGTTCGACCATGCGCTCCAGAAGATGGTGCGCGCGCTCCGGGCCGTCGGCGTCGATCACCGCCTTCAGCGATTCCAGCCACTCGCGGGTCTCGATGGGGTCGATGTCGTCCGCCAGGATGTCCTGCCACCAATTCATGCCATGCCTCCCGCGCTCGAGGCGCGGCCAACGGTCGGGCGCGCCGAGCCGGCGCGGATTTAGAGCCCGAAGTCTAACAGTCGCGACCGCGGCCCGGCCGGCGGCCGCTCCGATGCAGGCGAAGCCGGCAACCGGGTCAGTCCAGGCCCAACCAGCGCCTCGGCAGCAACAGCTTGAACATCCGCTCGACGCTCTTGCGACGCAGGCCGCGCTGCCGGAGCCCGGCCAGGACCGGGGCCAGCCATTGCGAACGCGGCCGCTCCAGCAGGGCTTCGCGGGCCTCGGCCTCGAGCCGGTACATGGCAACGATGTCGGCGGCGGCGCGACGGCGCTCCGGATCGAGGCCTGCGCCGAGGCGCTCGACGGCCTGCTCGAGGTCGTCGGCGATGGCCCGGTACATCGCCACGGTGCGCCGGTAGCGGCGGCGGCGCGCCTGCGCCGGATCGTCGCCGCGAGCGAACAGCCACTGCCCGAGGCTGTCCGGGCTGCGCCGGTAACGCACCAGCGGCTGCGGCAGGTTGAGTCCGCCACCGAGCAGGGCGCCACGCAGGCTGAGCACATTGTCCTCGACCTGGCCGGCCAGTGGCCCGAACAGCTCGACCACCTCGCGCCGGAAGGCCAGCGTGGCACCGAGCAGGGTGCTCATGCGGCCGCTGGCGACGAAATCCCCGAGCCGGAAACGGGCCGGCAGGCGCGAACGCCCCGGCGCGTCGGGCTGGCCGTCCCCGAACGCGGTCCAGGCCGAACCGGCGACGAAGGCCTCCGGGTCGGCGTCGAAGGCGGCGAGCAGGGTGGCGACGCGTTCCGGCTCGCTGATGTCGTCGGCCGCCATCACCACGATGACCTCGCCGCGGGCGAGCGCCAGCAGCCGGTTGAGGTGGGCGGTGAGGCCGAGGTTCAGCGGCTGCCGCAGCAGCCGCACGGCGTGGTCGGCAGCCCTCGGTGGCGAACCGGCGAGGAAGGCCGCGGCGCGCTCGTGGGTGGCGTCCGGGGAGGCGTCGTCGGAGACCAGGATCTCGCAGGCGACGGTCTGCGCCAGCGCCCCGCGCAGGGCCTCGACGATGGTCGCCTCGGCCTTCCAGGCCAGCATCAGCACGCTGGCCCGCGGCACCGGCCCGGCCGCGCCTTCGACCATGCCGGCGCTCAGGCTCCGCGCCCGGAGCGGATCTGCGCGTCCACCGCCGCCACCGCGGTCATGTTGACGATACGGCGGATGGTGGCCGAGGGTGTCAGCACGTGCGCGGCCTTGCCGAGGCCCATCAGGATCGGCCCGAGGCCGACGCCGTCGGTCATGGCACGGGTCAGGTTGTAGCCGGCGTTGGCGGCATCGATGTTGCCGAACACCAGCAGGTTGGCGCGGCCCTTGAGCCGCGACTCCGGGAACACCCGTTCGCGCAGTTCCTCGTTGAGCGCGAGGTCGGCGTGCATCTCGCCCTCGACCTCGAGTTTCGGCTCGCGCTGGTGCAGCAGAGCCAGGGCATCGCGCAGCTTCTGCGCGGCCGGGGCCTCGGAGCTTCCGAAGTTGGAATGGCCGACCAGCGCCACCTTGGGCGTCACGCCGAACAGCCGCAGCCGGAACGCGGCCTGACGCACGCAGTCGGCGATCTGCTCGGCGCAGGGATCGACCTGGACGTGGGTGTCGGCGAAGAAGGTCACGCCCTTCTCGTTGAGCACCGCCGAGAGCGCCGAGAGGCCCTTGCTGCCGGCGTCGAGGCCCAGCACCTCGCGCACGTAGCGCAGCTTGCGGGCGTAGCGGCCGACCATGCCGCAGAGCATGGCGTCGGCCTCGCCGCGGCGCACCATCAGCGCCGCGATGACCACGTCACGGGAGCGCACGATGGCCTTGGCCGCCGCGGGCGTGACGCCCTTGCGCTGCATGATCTGGTGGTAGAGCTGCCAGTAGTCGTTGAAGCGCGGATCGTCGTCGATGTTGGTGATCTCGACGTCGACGCCGGGCCGGATGCGCAGCCCGAGCCGCTGGATGCGGCGCTCGATCACCGCCGGCCGGCCGACCAGGATCGGGTGCGCGAGGCCTTCGTCGACCACGGTCTGCACCGCGCGCAGCACGTTCTCCTCCTCGCCCTCGGCGTAGACCACGCGCTGGCGGTGGTCGCGGGCGCGGTCGAACACCGGCTTCATCATCAGGCCGGTGCGGAACACCCACTGGCTCAGGCGGTCGCGGTAGGCCTCGATGTCGAGCGGCCGGGTGGCCACGCCGGAGCGCATCGCCGCCTCGGCCACCGCCGGGGCGAGCTGCATCAGCAGGCGCGGGTCGAAGGGCTTGGGGATCAGCGACTCCGGGCCGAACTGCGCCGGTTCGCCGCCGTAGGCACCGCCCAAGTCGGTGGCCTCCTTGCGCGCCAGCTCGGCGATGGCGTCGACACAGGCGCGCTTCATCGCCTCGTTGATGGTGGTGGCGCCGACGTCGAGCGCGCCGCGGAAGATGTAGGGGAAGCAGAGCGCGTTGTTGACCTGGTTCGGGTAGTCGCTGCGGCCGGTGGCGATCACCGCATCCGGGCGCACCGCCTTGACCTGCTCCGGCAGGATCTCCGGGGTCGGGTTGGCGAGCGCGAAGATGATCGGCCGCTCCGCCATCGTCGCCACCATCTCCGGCTTCAGCACGCCGCCGGCGGAGAGGCCGAGGAACACGTCGGCGCCGCGCACGATCTCGGCCAGCGTGCGGAACGGGGTCTCGCGGGCGTAGCGCACCGTGCCCTCGTTCAGGTCGGTGCGTCCGGCGTGCAGCACGCCGTCCTTGTCGACCACCAGGATGTGCTCGCGCCTCATGCCGAGCGCCACCAGCATATCGAGGCAGGCGATGCCGGCGGCACCGGCGCCGCTGACCGCCAGCTTCACCTCGTCGATCCGCTTGCCCACCACGTGCAGGGCGTTGCTGATGGCCGCGCCGACGATGATGGCGGTGCCGTGCTGGTCGTCGTGGAAGACCGGGATCTTCATCCGCTCCCTGAGCTTGCGCTCGACGATGAAGCATTCCGGGGCCTTGATATCCTCCAGGTTGATGCCGCCGAAGGTGGGCTCCAGCGCGGCGATGACCTCGACCAGGCGGTCGGGGTCCTTCTCGGCGATCTCCAGGTCGAACACGTCGATGCCGGCGAACTTCTGGAACAGCACGCCCTTGCCCTCCATCACCGGCTTGCCGGCGAGCGGGCCGATGTCGCCGAGGCCCAGCACCGCGGTGCCGTTGGTGATGACCGCCACCAGGTTGCCGCGGGCGGTCAGCTCGGAGGCCTGCGCCGGGTCGGCGACGATCGCCTCGCAGGCCGCCGCCACGCCGGGCGAATAGGCCAGCGAGAGGTCGCGCTGGGTCACCAGCGCCTTGGTCGGCATGACCTTGATCTTCCCGGCCGGCGCCTGGCGGTGGTAGTCGAGGGCGGCCTGCTTGAACGCGTCTTGGTCGGACATCACGGCGGTCGGTGGAATCGGAGTGGCATTCTAGCCCCGCCGGATCGGGCGGTGGACGCCGGCGTATGGGCGCGCCGGGGCTCAGCGCGGGGAGTCGCGCATCGCCGGCTCCGGCACCGCGAACAGCTCCGGGATCGCGTCCGGGCGCTCGATGTCGACGCGGTCGAGGCGGATGGTGTTGGCGAACAGCGAGAAGGCGAGCAGGCCGGCGAGGCCGTGGGCGCGCCGCGCCCAGGGCGGCAGGTGGAGCGGCGGCGCGATGCTGCCGTCCTCGAAGGCCGGGGCGAGGTCGAACACGTCCTGCAGGGCCAGCTTGCCGGCGAACAGCCGGTGGGTCAGCGCCAGCTTCCTCTGCCGCAGGCACCAGCGGAAGAAGGTGTGCACCCGCACCAGCCCGGCGAGGTAGGTGCCGTCCTTGGTGAAGGCCGCGCCGCCGGTCACCGGCACGCCGCGGAAGATGCGCGCGGCCGAGGCGAAGCTCTCCGACTCGCGCTGCCCGGCCTCCAGGAAGAAGCGGAACACGTCGATGAAATCGGCGCCGCGCAGGGCCATGTCGATGGCGAGGATGCGCAGGCTGATGCGCTTCATGCGCTCGATGTCGATGTGGCCGGTGATCAGCTCGGCGAAGGTGGCGAGCCCCTCCTGGGTCGCGGTGATGCGCGGCGAGCTGCCGGCCAGCGAGGCGAAGTGCGGCTGCGAGCGGCCGTTGAGGGCGGTCAGGG
>JAGXSL010000164.1 GCA_018333835.1 Lysobacteraceae bacterium | reverse complement strand
CGCTGCACCGCGCGTTCGGTGATGCCGACCTGCGCCGCCACGCCACGCAGGGTCTGGGCCGGGTCCGCGGCGAGGCAAACCAGCACGTGCGTGTGGTTGCTCAGGAAGGTCCAGGCCGCGGGCGGCCCGGCCGCGGCTTTTCGCGCCGCCTTGACGGGGCCTGCCTTTCGCGCTTCAATATTCACGACAATTTTTTCGTATATTGGAGAAACCGAATGTCCGTCCCGGCCCGCGCCACAACGCCCTACGCCCCCGCCGCCCTGCCGGCCACCACCATCCCGGTCGCCGCCGGCGACGGCATCGGCCCGGAGATCATGGAGGCCACGCTGGCCATCCTGCGTGCCGCCGACCCGGCCTTGAGCTTCCACCATGTCACCGTGGGCCTCAAGGCCTACGAGAGCGGCCTGATGGCCGGCATCGGCGAGGACACCTGGAAGGCCATCGACGAGCACAAGATCATCCTCAAGGGCCCGATCACCACGCCGCAGGGCGGCGGCTACAAGTCGGTCAACGTCACCCTGCGCAAGACCCTCGGCCTCTACGCCAACCTGCGCCCCTGCGTGTCCTACCACCCCTACGTCACCGCGCTGCACCCGAAGATGGACGTGGTGATCGTGCGCGAGAACGAGGAGGACACCTACGCCGGCATCGAGCACCGGCAGAGCGACGAGGTGTTCCAGTGCCTCAAGCTCATCACCCGCCCCGGCTGCGAGCGGATCGTGCGCTACGCCTTCGAGTACGCCCGCGCGCACGGGCGGAAGAAGGTCACGTGCATGACCAAGGACAACATCATGAAGCTCACCGACGGCCTGTTCCACAAGGTCTTCGACGAGATCGCGCCGCAGTACCCGGAGATCGCCGCCAACCACATGATCATCGACATCGGCACGGCGCGGATGGCGAGCCGCCCGACCGATTTCGACGTCGTCGTGACGCCCAACCTCTACGGCGACATCCTCTCCGACGTCGCCGCCGAGGTGGCCGGCTCGATCGGGCTGGCCGGTTCGTCCAACATCGGCCACGACTGCGCCATGTTCGAAGCCGTGCACGGCTCCGCCCCGGACATCGCCGGGCAGGACATCGCCAACCCCTCGGGCCTGCTGCTCTCGGCGGTGATGATGCTGGTGCACCTCGGCCGCGCCAAGCCGGCCACCGACATCCACAACGCCTGGCTGTGCACGCTGGAGGAAGGCCTGCACACCGGCGACATCTTCCGCGCCGGCGTCAGCACGAGGAAGCTCGGCACCCGCGAGTTCGCGCAAGCCGTGATCGAGCGCCTCGGCCGCACGCCGGCGAAGATGGCGGCCGTCGACTACCCGGAGCAGGAACCGGAATCGCTGGTGCACCCGGACGTCAGCATCCCGCCGCACGTGCCCTCGAAGAAGCTGCTGGTCGGCGTCGACGTGTTCGTCAACTGGGACACCGACACCCGCGACCCGAACGAACTCGGCGCGGCGCTGGAAGCGCTCGCCGGCGAGGACTTCCGCCTCGCGCTGATCACCAACCGCGGGGTCAAGGTCTACCCGAAGGGCAACCCGCACACCCTGCGCACCGACCACTGGCGCTGCCGCTTCCCCGCCAAGGGCGAGACGGTCGACGGCCAGGCCATCTCGCGCCTGCTGATGCGCATCGCCGAGGCCGGCTTCGACGCGGTGAAGACCGAGAACCTCTACACCTTCGACGGCGTGCGCGGCTACTCGCAGGCACAGGGCGAGTAGGCCCGACCGCCCCGCGGCCGCCGCGCGCGGCCCGCGTGTGAAGCCCGGCCACTCCGCGGCCGCCGCGCGCGGCCGCGTAGACTGCCGCCATGCCCCTGTTCCCCGACCCGCGCGTCGCCGTCGCCACCCTGCACGGCAAGGCCGCTGCCCTCGCCCCGGCCCTGGTGCCGCTGGGCCTGGAACTTCTCGCCGTGGCGGTGGACACCGACGCGCTCGGCACGTTTTCCGGCGAGGTCGAGCGCCCCGGACCGGCGCGCGAGGTGGTGATCGAGAAGGCCCGCCGCGGCATGGCGGCGTCCGGGCTCCGGCTGGGCATCGCCACCGAGGCGAGCTTCGGGCCGGACCCGCTGGTCGGCTTCCTGCCCTTCCACCACGAGCTGCTGGCCTTCGTCGACGAGTTCCATGGCCAGGTGCTGGTGCTGGAATCCGGCGGCCGCGACACCAACTGGCAGTCCCTGGCGGTGGCCACGCCGGCGGCGGCCGAGCCGCTGCTGCTGGCCTGCGGGTTCCCGGAACATGCGGTGCTGGTCAGGCCGAACGCCGGGCCTCCCGGTCTGCCGGTGGCCAAGGGGCTGCGCGACCGCGGGGCGGTGGCGGCGGCGATCGCGGCGGCGGCGGCGCACTCGGCCGACGGCCAGGCGCGCATCGAGACCGACATGCGCGCCCACATGAACCCGATGCGGATGCGGCGGATCGCGGCCCTCGGCCACCAGTTGGCCGAACGCCTGCGCTCGCCCTGCCCGGCCTGCGGCGCGCCCGGTTTCGGCCTGCACGCCACCCTGCCCGGCCTGCCCTGCGCGCAGTGCGGGACGCCGACCGACCTGGCGCGGGCCGAGCGGCACGCCTGCGCGGCCTGCGGCCATGCCGAGGAGCGGCCACGGGCCGACGGCCGGCGCGAGGCCGACCCCGGGCACTGCCCGGAGTGCAACCCGTGAGCCCCGCGTTACCGACCCGGTGCCGCCGCGGCGCGGCTCAAAGCGCCGCCGGCGCGGCGATCTGCCCCTGCTTGCGCACGATCAGCATGGCGATCTCCAGCGACTGCTCGTAGTTGAGCCGCGGATCGACCGTGCTGCGGTAGGCGCGTGCGAGGTCGGCATCGGCCAGCTCGCTGGCGCCTCCGGTGCACTCGGTGACGTTCTCGCCGGTCAGTTCGAGGTGCACGCCGGCCAGCCGGGTGCCGGCCGCCGCGTGGGCATCGAAGCTCTGCTCGACCTCGGCGCGGATGTTCTCGAAGCGGCGGGTCTTGTAGCCGTTGCGGGTCGATTCGGTGTTGCCGTGCATCGGGTCGCAGAGCCAGGCCACGCGCCGGCCCTCGCGCTTCATCGCCTCCAGCAGCGGCGGCAGTTTCTCCAGCACCTTGCCGGCACCCATGCGGTGGATGTAGACGAGCCGCCCGGCCTCGTTGTCGGGATTGAGCACCTCGGCCAGCCGCAGCGCCTGCTCGGCCGTCACCGACGGCCCCAGCTTGACCCCGACCGGGTTGCGGATGCCGCGGAAATACTCGACGTGGGCACCGTCGAGCTGGGCCGTGCGCATGCCGATCCACGGGAAGTGGGTGCCGAGGTTGAACCAGCCCCACTGGCGCGGCACCTGGCGGGTCAGGGCCTCCTCGTAGGGCAGCAGCAGGGCCTCGTGCGAGGTGTAGAACTCGACGCGGTTCAGGCTGTCGATCGGGCCGCCGCCGATCGTCTCCATGAAGCGCACGGCGTCGCCGATGCCGGCCACCATCCGGCGGTACTCCTCGGCGAGCGGCGAGCGCGCCACCCAGCCCAGCTCCCAGTACTCCGGGTGGTGCAGGTCGGCGAAGCCGCCGTCGATCAGGGCGCGCACGAAGTTCATCGTCATCGCCGAGCGCGCATGGCCCTTGACCATCCGCCGCGGGTCGGGCGTCCGCGCCTCGGGCGTGAACGCCGGGGCATTGATGAAGTCGCCGCGGTAGCTCGGCAGCACCACCCCGTCGCGTTCCTCAGTATCGGCCGAGCGCGGCTTGGCGTACTGCCCGGCGAAGCGGCCGATGCGCAGCACCGGCAGGCGCAGGCCGTGGACCAGCACCAGGCTCATCTGCAGCAGCACCTTGAGGCGGCTGGAGATGTGGCCGCTCTCGCAATCGGCGAAGCTCTCGGCGCAGTCGCCGCCCTGCAGGATGAAGCGCCGGCCGACCTCGGCCTCGGCGATCTGGCGGCGCAGCGCCAGCACCTCCCAGGAGGTGACCAGCGGCGGCAGAACCCGCAGCTCGGCGAGCGCCTGCTCGAGCGCGGCCGGATCGGGGTAGGCCGGTTGCTGCAGGGCCGGCTTCGCGCGCCACGACGAACGCGTCCAGCCGGCGGGCGCGTTGACGGGGGCGACGGGGCGGTCCTGCGGGTTCATCGGGCATCTCGTGGCGGTGGGTTGACGACTATGCCACGCGCGGATTGGAGCAGGAACTCGACGGCCGCCGCGCCGTCATGGCCCCTCGGCATGAGCCGCCGTGCGCGGCACCGCCTGGAGGATCGTTGCCGATGATCGGCCGCGCCCGGACGCTCAGCGCCGGCGCAAGCCCGCGGCCAGCGCGCCGAGGCCGAGCAGCACGAAGCAGACCGAGGTCCAGACCGGCATCGACAGGCCGAGGAAGGTCCAGTCGATCTTGGCGCAGTCGGCCGAGCCGGCAAGCGAGGCGGCGATGGCGTCGATCGGGCCCAGCGCCTCCCACATGTAGCCGAGGCCCTGGCCGCTGCAGCTCGGCAGGGCCGAGATCGGCTGCATCTGCAACCAGGCGTGGCGCATGGCGATGCTGGCGCCGAGCGCGGCGAGGCCGGCGATGCCGAGGCCGTAGGCGGCCCGCCCGCCGCGGCCGGCGGGGTTGTGCAGGGCGGCCAGCAGACCGAGCAGGCCCATCGCCGCGAACACGAAGCGCTGCAGCACGCACAGCGGGCAGGGCAGCATGAACATGCCGTGCTCGACGTACAGCGCGAAGCCCAGCAGGGCCGCGCAGACGGCGAAGCCGAACAGCATCTGCACGCGGAAGGACCAGGCGAAGGGGTTGGGGTTCATGGCACGGGACGGCGGCGGGTTGCCGATTCTGACCGCAGCGGGCGGGAAAGTTCCATGCCGGCGGCCTCAGGCTTCCGTGGCCTGGGGGGTCTCGGCATACCCCTCGCGCCAGCTCGGGAAGCGCGGCCGCCAGCCGCTGGCGCGCAGGCGGGCGTTGGCGACGCGCTTGCCGCCGACCGGCCCGCCGGCCGCGCCCAGGGCCGGCAGGCCGAGCCGTTCGCGCAGGCCGTCGATGAGCTCGTGCTCCAAGGTCGGGGCATCGTCGCTGGCGCAGTAGACGCGGGCGATGGCGGGCGCATCGAGCAGGTGCAGCAGGGCAGCGGCCACGTCCTCGACGTGGATGCGGTTGGTCCAATGCGCCGCACCGGGCTCGTCGCGGCGGGCGCGCTGCCACATCCGCGCGCGGCCGGGGCCGTAGATGCCGGAGGCGCGGAAGGCGCAGGCCCCGGGGTGGGGGGCGAGTTCGGCCTCGGCTTCGAGCAGCACGCGACCGTTGAACGCGGAAGCATCGGCGGGCGTGGCCTCGTCGACCCAGCCACCGCCGTCCTCGGCGTAGACGGCGGTGCTGGAGACGAACAGCA
>JAGXSL010000163.1 GCA_018333835.1 Lysobacteraceae bacterium | reverse complement strand
CCGCTACGGCCGCGGCGCGATCCTGATCACCACCAACAAGTCGGTTCGCGACTGGACCGAGCTTCTGGCCGGCGACGAAGCCTTGGCCGCCGCAATCCTTGATCGCCTGCTGCACAAGGCCCACGTCCTCAACATCAAGGGAAGGAGCTACCGACTCAGAGACCTCGAAGCCACGCTCGGCACCACACGGAACTGAACCTCGAACCGTCCCGGGGTGCGTGAATCTGGGTGTCGCCTTAATGCGTGAAACTGGGTGTCGCTTGACACAAGCGCCTGATCGGCGTGCAGCGCGAGCTGAAGGCCGCCGGGAAGCCTTTCCGCGCCTTCGAAGTGCTGAACCTCGGCCGCTACGAGCGGCAGGCCTATCTGAACGTTGGTGGCCGCCTCTCACCCGCGCAGCGCGAGCAGGCGCTGGCGCGCAAGGAAGCCGAGTTCCGCGAGCTGATCCTGCGCGCCTACAAGGGCGAGGCCTTGGCCAGCGACGGGTTCTTCCACGGCAAGCGCGCCGGGCGGCTGGTGGTGATCGGCCCGATCAACCTGCCCGTGGGCCGGCTGTTCGTCGAGGAGGTCATCACCGAGTGCCGCAAGCGTGGCGCCACCCGCGTTGACGTGCTCGCCTTCGAGTTCGAGATGGGGCTGTTTCCCGCCGTGCTCGAGGAGGCCAAGGGCAAGGGCATCGATCTGGTGCCGCGCTACATCCCGGCCGAGGTGTTCGACAAGCGCGCGGTGGACAAGGGGCAGGTGGTCTTCCACGACATCAGCTTCGTCGAGGCCACGCCGCGCTACGCCAAAGGCCGTTCGGCCCGCGACAAGCTCACCGTGCAGATCGAGCTGACGGATTTCTCCGTGCACTACACCCAGGGCATCGCCGATGCCGTTGCCTTGGCGTTGAAGGAAGGCAAGTCGGATGTGATCTGCGAGCAGGGCCAACTGCTCAAGATCAGCAAGGACAAGAACGGCGCCGTCAAACGTGAGCGGCTGACACAGCACTGGACCGACTGGGTGGACTATTGGGCGGTGGATTTCGACTACATGAGCCGCGCTGAGGTCATCCGCGTGCCGGTGAATGCGGGCGTCGACGGCGTGCTGCCGGGCTTCGAGCCGGCCCAGCAGGACATGCCCTTGGAGTTCGAGGAGCGCCGTACCGGCAGCTTCATCTTCGAAAACGAGTGGCAGAGCTTCCGCACCCGCAAGGACCGCAAGCTCGAGCTGTTGACCGCCGAGCACACCTACGACCGCCCCGGCCGGTACACGGTGGCCGTCAAGGTGGTCGACATCTTCGGCAACGACACGATGACCCTGGTGCCGGTCAACGTGGGTTGACCTGGGGGTGTCCGGCACCGCCGGTCCTCCCGGCCCGGGGCCGTGTACGGCAGGGCCGGCCTTGCTACAGTGGCGCCATCGGGACGGGGGGCCGGCATGCAGACGATCCTCGTGGCCAGTTCCAAGGGCGGTGCCGGCAAGACCACGCTGGCCACGCAACTGGCCGGCCACTTCGCGGTGGCGGGCAAGGCCACGGTGCTGGTCGACGCCGACCCGCAGGGCAGCGCCACCCGCTGGTGCGAGCGCCGCGCCGGGCTGGAAACGGCGGTGCTGCCGCTCGATGGCCATCGCCGCGACTACCGGCGGCAGCTTCCCAAGGACGCCGCCCGCGTCGTCATCGACAGCCCGGCCGGGGCCATGGCTGACGACCTGGAGCCCTTCCTCGACGAAGCCGACGCCGTGCTGGTGCCGGTGCTGCCTTCGGCCATCGACCTCGAGGCCACCGTGCCCTTCCTGGACTCGCTGGCGCGGGTGGCCCGGGTCCGCAAGGGCAAGCTGCCGGTGGCCCTGGTGGCCAATCGCCTCAAGCCCTGGACCGCACTCGGCCAGCAGGCCCTCGACCAGCTCCGCGCCTGGCCCTACCCGCTGGTGGCGACGCTGCGTGATTCGCAGGCCTACGTGCTGCTGGCCGCGCTCGGCCGCTGCGTCTTCGATTACCGATCCGAGCAGATGCGCAGCCACCAGGAGGATTTCGAGCCCCTGCTGCGCTGGTTGAAGAAAAACACCTGAAGGCCTCCCATGCGCGAACTCATCCTGCTGCGCCACGCCCACGCCGAACCGGCCATCCCCGGCCAGGCCGATGCCGACCGTCCCCTGTCCTTGCGCGGCCAGGCCGAGGCCGAGGCGGCGGCGCGCTGGCTCAAGGCCGAGGGCCTGCTGCCGGAACGCGTGCTGTGCTCGCCGGCGCGCCGCACCCGCGAGACCCTGGCCCGGGTGCTGGAGGTGCTGGGCTACAGCGACGTCCGCTACGAGCCGCGCATCTACGAGGCCCTGCCCGGCACCCTGATGGCCGTGCTCGACGAGCACGTCGAGGTCGGGCGGGTGCTGATGGTCGGCCACAACCCGGGTTTCGAGCAGACCGCCGCCCTGCTGCACAGCGGCCAGAGCGGGGACTTCCGCGGCATGCCCACCGCCGGCATCGCCGTGCTGCGGCTGCCGCCGGATGCCCCGCTGGAGCCGGGCATCGGCACCCTGACCCGCTTCTGGTGGCCCTGAACCGACGCCAGCGGCGCGATTGACGCCGCCACGGGGCGGGCCTAGGCTGCGGCGTCCCCCGCACCGCCTTGCCGCCATGTCCCTGACGCTGACCCTCACCCTGACCGACCGCGACCTCGAACACTTCGCCCGCGCCATCGACAGCGCCCGCGCCGGCATCGCCGGCAAGCCGCCTGCCGAGGTGGCGCAGGCCGCCGGTGCCCTGCTCGCGCGCGCCAAGGCGGCGGCGGTGCCGGATTTCGTGGCCGAGCGGCTCGGCCTGCTGGAGACCCTGGTGGCCATGATCGGCGACACCGCCTGGTCGCTGCCGGCCGCGGACCTGGAACGGGTCGTCGGCGCGCTCGCCTACTTCAGCGACCCGCGCGACCTGGTCCCGGACTCGGTGCCGGTGCTCGGCTTCCTCGACGACGCCATCGCCATCGAACTCGCCGCCCGCGAGCTGCGCCACGAGATCGAGGCCTACGACGACTTCTGCGAATTCCGCCAGCGCGAAGCCAACCGCCGTGGCCTCGACCCGGCCAAGCTTGGCCCCACCGATTGGCTGGACGCCCGCCGCAGCGAGCTGCACGAGCGCATGCACCAGCGCCGCCAGCGCGACCCCGGCGTCGGCTACGGCGCCAGTTCCGGCTACGGCCGCCGCAGCTACCTCGCCAACGTCTGGCGCCCCAGCACCTACCTGCGCTGAAGCAGGATGCGGCGGGCATCGAAACACCCTTGATGCGCGGCCTGCGCCTGTTGTCGCGCCTGCCCCTGCTGGCGCTGCACTTCCTGTTGGCCCTGCCGGCGACCCTGCTGCTGCTGGCCCTGCCCCGGCGCGGTGCACCCGGCGGCGACGGCCTCGCGGGCTGGGCGGTGCGCGCCTGGGCGGGCGGGCTGCTGCGCATCTTCGGCCTGCGCGTGCGTCGCCTCGGCACGCCGTTGCCGGGCGCGGTGCTGTTCGTCGCCAACCACGTGAGCTGGATCGACATCCCGCTGATCCACAGCCAGGTCTGGGCCAGTTTCGTCTCCAAGGCCGAGGTGGCGCGCTGGCCGCTGGTCGGCTGGCTGGCCGGCATCGGCGGCACCCTCTACCACCACCGCGGCAGCCAGCATTCGCTGCACGGCGTGATGCACCAGATGCTGGACCGGCTGCGCGCCGGGCGGCCGGTGGCGGTGTTCCCCGAGGGCCGCGCCAACAGCGGCGAAGCGGTCGGGGTGTTCCATGCCCGCATCTTCCAGCCGGCGCTGCTGGCGCCGGCACCGGTGCAGCCGGTGGCGCTGCGCTACGGGCATCGCGGCGAGGCGCAGACCCGCATCGCCTTCGCGCCGGGCGAGCGTTTCGTCGCCAACTTCCTGCGCCTGCTCGGTGAGCCCGGCACCGTGGCCGAGGTGCATTTCCTCGAACCGGTGTACCCCGGCGAGGACGGCCGCCGCCGGCTCGCCGAGACCTGCCGCGAGCGCGTCGCCGCGGTGCTGGCCGACTGAACCGCGCCGTGCTGACGGCCACCGACTACCGCCCGCCGGCCTGGTTGCGCAGCGGCCACCTGCAATCGCTGCTGGCCTCGCTGCCACCGCGCCGGCAGGCCGGCGAACAGGCCCTTGCGGCGCTGCGGCCGCACAGCGAGGAATGGCGGCTCGCCGCCGCCGGCGCCATCCTGCAGGCCTTCCACCTCGCCCCGCCCGGGCGGGCAGCGCGCGCTGCCGCCCTGCTGCTGCACGGCTGGGAGGGCAGCCACCGCTCCAGCTACCTGCGCCACACCGCCGCCCTGCTGTTGCGCCGAGGCTTTGCCGTGGTGCTGCTCAATTTCCGCGACCACGGCGACACCCACCACCTCAACCCCGAGCCCTTCCACAGCGCCCGGCTCGACGAGGTGCTGGCCGCCGCCCTCGCCGTGCAGGCACGGTTGCCGGATCTGCCGCTCCTGCTCGCCGGCTTCTCGTTGGGCGGCAACTTCGCACTGCGGCTGGCACGGGCCGCGCCGGCGGCCGGCCTCGCGCTCGCCCACGTCGCCGCAGTCTGCCCGGTGCTGCATGGCGCGAGCGGGTTGCGTGCGCTGGAGAATGGACTGCCGCTCTACCACTGGTACTTCATGCGCAAGTGGCGGGCCTCGCTGCGGCGCAAGCGCGACCTGTTCCCCGAGCGTCACCGCTTCGACGCCGCGGTGCTTGACCGCGACATGCGCGGTCTGACCGCCGAGCTGGTGCGCCGCTACACCGACTACCCCGACCTCGACGCCTATTTCGAGGCCTACGCCATCGCCGGCGAGCGGCTCGCCGGGCTGGCGGTGCCGGCTTCGATCCTGATGGCCGCCGACGACCCGGTGATCCCGGTGGCCGACTTCGCCACGCTGCGCCTGCCGGCCAGCGCCCGGCTGGAGATCAGCCCCTGGGGCGGGCATTGCGGCTTCCTGTTGGCGGACGGCCGCCGCGGGTTCGCCGAACGCTGGATCGCCAGCCGCTTCGCCGCGGCTCTGGGCGCTGCTCGCGGAGGGTAGGCACCCGGAGGCGAAGTGCTTCGGGATGGCGAGCCTGTCGGCGGATCGGATCGGGCTCGGCTAGGCGAGCCTGTCGGCGGATCGGGCCACCTGCTTTCCGCGCGATCGCCCATCCATGGGCTCACGCGCGGCGCTCGGCTCCTGCCTCGCTGCCGCAGGACGGCCCTCACCGCCGCGGCTCGCCCGTGGCGGCACCACGCTCGCGGCTACGGCTCGCTACGACCGTCGCATGTTCGCGTTGCCGCGGCGTGCTCGCGAGACCAACACGCCGCGTGCGATCCGCGCCGCGCCCGTGGGCCATGG
>JAGXSL010000162.1 GCA_018333835.1 Lysobacteraceae bacterium | reverse complement strand
CTCACCGCCGCGGCTCGCCCGCCAGGCACCACGCTCCGTCGCAGCAGCGCCTCGCGACGCCGATTGGCTCCGGCAGCGACTCGTGCAACCGGCCTGCCGGGTGCTTCGTCCCGCGGCCCGCCGAGCACGATCCGCGCCGCGCCCGTGGGCCATGGGGATCGCAGGAGGCGCACAGGACGTGCGCCGTCCGGCGACTGCGGAGCGGGACGCGTAGCCGTCGCCGGCCGCGACCCCATGGACCACGAAGGCAGGCGCGCTCGATGCGGTGGACCTGCCGGCCGGTCGAAGCGATGTACTCGGCAAGGCGAGCCTGTCGGCGGATCGGGCCACCTGCTTTCCGCGCGATCGGGCGTCCTGCCCTCACGCGCGGCGCTCGGCTCCTGCCTCGCTGCCGCAGGTCGGCTCTCACCGCCGCGGCTCGCCCACCAGGCACCGCGCTCGGGACGGTACGCCCGGAACACCCCGCCCCTCAGCCCTCCAGCCCCAGCGTCCGCCGCGCCAGCGCGGCCAGCGCGGCCACGTGCGCCGGGCCGTCGTTGAGGCAGGGCACGTAACGCAGGGCGGTACCTCCAGCTTCGACGTAGGCGTGGGCGTTCTCCTTGGCGATCTCCTCCAGCGTCTCCAGGCAATCGATGGCGAAGCCGGGGCAGACCACGTCGAGGGTGCCGGCCCGTTCGCGGCCCCATTGCTCCAGGGTCTGGTCGGTGTAGGGCTGCAACCACGGTTCGCGGCCGAAGCGCGACTGGTAGGTGAGCCACCACTCGCCCTCGGCGAGGCCGAGGGCGGCGGCGATCGCCCGCGCGCTCGCCTCGCACTGGACCGGGTAGGGGTCGCCACCGCGCACGAAACGCTGCGGGATGCCGTGGAAGCTCATCAGCAGCCGGTCGCCGCGGCCGTGCGTGGCCCAGTGCGCGCGCACCGAATCGGCCACCGCCGCCACCCAGGCCGGGTCGCGGTGGTAGTCCTGCACCAGGTGCAGCGCCGGCTGCCGCCGCCAGCGCAGCAGTTCGCGCATCACCGCATCGTGCACGCTGGCCGAGGTGCTGGCCGAATACTGCGGGTAGAGCGGCAGCACCAGCAGCCGGCCGACGCCGACCGCGGCCATCTCGCGCATCACCGCGCCGATGGCGGGTTGGCCGTAGCGCATCGCCACCCGCACCTCGACGCCGGGCAGGGCGTCGGCGACCGCCTGACCCAGCCGGCGCGTGCCGGCGAGCAGCGGCGAGCCGGCCTCGGTCCAGATGCCGGCATAGGCCTTGGCCACCCGTGGAGCGCGCAAGGGCAGGATGACGCCGTGCAACAGCGGGCACCACAGCCAGCGGGTGAGGTCGACCACGCGGTGGTCGTGCAGGAACTCGGCCAAGTAGCGCCGCACCGCCGCCGGGGTCGGTGCCTCCGGCGTGCCGAGGTTGACGAGCAGCAGGCCGTCGCGGTCGGCGGGCGTGGCGGGGGCGGGGTGGAAGGCGGTGTGCATGCGCTGGGCGGGTTCGCGGCGGAACGGGCATTATCCGCCTCGCCGTGTCAGCGCGGGTTCATGCCCCGCTCAAGCACGGCTGCCGACACTGCCGCCATGCCATCCGACCGGAGCCGCCCATGCGCCTGCTGCTGACCGCCCTGTTTCTCCTGTCGCTGCCCGCCACCGTATCGGCCCAACAGCGCGAGATCGAGCGCGCCCAGAACGCCGCGCGCGTGCTGGAGGAGGTGCTGCGCATCCCCGAGGAATCGATCCCCGAGCGGCTGATCCGCGAGGCCGAGGCGATCGCCGTGCTGCCCGACGTCATCAAGGCCGGCCTCGGCTTCGGCGGCCGCGGCGGCCGTGGCCTGATCGCGGTGCGCGGTGCCGACGGCACTTGGTCGAACCCGAGCTTCATCACCCTGGGCGGCGGCAGCGTCGGCTTCCAGGCCGGGGTGCAGGCCGCCGACGTGGTGCTGGTGTTCCGCACCCGCCGCGGCGTCGACAACATCGTCAACGGCAAGTTCACCCTCGGCGCCGATGCCGCCATCGCCGCCGGCCCGCTCGGCCGCCACGCAGCCGCCAGCACCGACGGCCGGCTGGAGGCCGAGATCTTCAGCTACTCGCGCGCCCGTGGCCTGTTCGCCGGCATCGCGCTGGACGGGGCCGTCATCGCCATCGACAACCGCGCCAACCGTCGCGTCTACGGCCCGGACGTGACCGCGCGGATGATCCTCGAGAACCGCGCCCGCCCGCAGGTCGACGCCGTGGTGGCCTTCCGCGACAAGCTGGAGGAAGCCAGCGCCGAGGCCGCCCGCCGGCGCTGAACGGGCCGGCCGCCACGCCGGCGGCCGGGTGCCTGCGCTATGCTTGATCTTCTTCCAGGAGTGCTGCCATGGGCCTCGGCCTGCGTGAACTCATCGTCATCCTGCTGATCGTGCTGGTGATCTTCGGCGCGAAGCGGCTGGTCAGCGTCGGCGGCGACCTCGGCAAGGCGCTGCAGAGCTTCCGCAAGGGCATGCGCGAGCCGGGTGCCGACGATGCCGCCACGCCACCGGCCCGGCTCGACCCGCCGGCCACGGAATCGCCGCTGCCGCCTGCCGCCGGCCCCGGCCAGGGCACCACGCCGGGCCAAGGCACCACGCCGGGGCAGGGCAGCCCCGCCGCCGGCGAGCGCGACCGCCCGGCACCCTGAGCCCGCGGGCGACGGGGCAAGGCCATGTTCGAACTCGGCTGGATCGAGATCGCCCTGATCGGCGTGATCGCCTTGGTCGTGCTCGGCCCCGAGCGCCTGCCCAAGGCGGCCCGCTTCGTCGGCCTTTGGGTGCGCAAGGCGCGCGCGCAATGGTTCGCGGTCAAGGCCGAACTGGAGCGTGAGATCGCCGCCGACGGCCTCAAGGACACGCTCGAGGCCGAGACCCGCGTGCTGCGCGAGGCCGCCGCCGACCTGCGCGGCGACCTCGACGCGTTCGATGCGCCCGATACGCCCGCTACGTCCGATGCCGGGCAGCGACGCCCGGTGCCCGGCGCCGCGGAGGCCGGGCCGGCGGTCGAACCGCCCCCGCCCGAACGGCCGGCCCCATGAACGGCGACGCCGCCCCCGGTCCCGCCGAGGAAAGCGCCAGCCTGATGGCCCACCTGCTCGAACTGCGCGCCCGACTGCTGCGCGCGGTGCTGGGGGTGGTCTTGCTGTTCGTCGCGCTGCTGCCCTTCGCCGACACCCTCTACACCACGATGGCCGAGCCGCTGCTGCGCTTCCTGCCGGAAGGCGGGCAGCTCATCGCCATCGACGTCGCCTCGCCGTTCCTCGCTCCGATCAAGCTCGCCTTCTTCAGCGCCCTGCTGCTCGCCATGCCCTGGGTGCTCTACCAGGTCTGGGCCTTCATCGCGCCGGGGCTCTACCGCAGCGAGAAGCGGCTCGCCCTGCCGTTGCTGCTGGCGGCGGTGCTGCTGTTCTACGTCGGCATCGCCTTCGCCTGGGGGGTGCTGCTGCCGGCGGTGTTCGCCTTCCTCACCGCCACCGTGCCGGACGGCGTGGCGATGATGACCGACATCAACGCCTACCTGAGCTTCGTGCTGGTGATGGCGCTGGCCTCGGCCTTCGCCTTCGAGATGCCGGTGGC
>JAGXSL010000161.1 GCA_018333835.1 Lysobacteraceae bacterium | reverse complement strand
CGCGCGGCGCTCGGCTCCTGCCTCGCTGCCGCAGGACGGCCCTCACCGCCGCGGCTCGCCCACCAAGCACCGCGCTCGCGACTGCAGCACGCCACGGCCGCACGTGCGCGTTGCCGCGGGGTGCTCGCGATCCCGGTCTGCCGGATGCTTCGCTCCACGGCCCGCCGGGCGCGATCCGCGCCGCGCCCGTGGGCCATGGGGATCGCAGGAGGCGCACAGGACGTGCGCCGTCCGGCGACTGCGGAGCGGGACGCGTAGCCGTCGCCGGCCGCGACCCCGTGGCCCACGAAGGCAGGCGCGCCCGGGATGGTTGGCCCCAGGGACCACGAAGGCAGGCGCGCTCGCAATGGCGCGCCCGGGACGGTGCGCGATCGCCGCCCCTCATCGCCGCGGCGCGTCGGACGCCACCCGCGCCGCGGCCTGCTCGGTCGAGGTCAGGGCGACCTTGTCGCGGAGGTAGCTGGGCTCCAGGCGCTCGGGGGGCAGTGCGCGGCCTTCGCCCCAGTCGCGCAGGGCGATGCGGGCGACGGCGCCGGCCGTGGGCAGGGCCGCGGGATCGATGCGGGCAAGCCGTGCGGCGAGTGGGGCATGCCAGCGGCCTTCGCCGGCGGCGAAGCCGCTGCCGACGCCGAGGAGAGGCATCCCACCGTCCGCGCCAGGCCCGCGCGCCGCGAGCGCCGCCGCCGCCGCGTCGAGCGACAGCAGGGCCTCGGCGGACCGCGGCCGCGGCAGGCCCTGGGCATCGCCCTCGAATTCGCCGAGGTAGAGCTCGCCCATGCGCGCGTCGATGGCGGCCAGCACGCCGCCCTCGCAGAGGAAGGGCTCGGCCAGCGCGGCCAGGGTCGAGACCGGCAGCACCGGGCGATCGAGCCCCAGCGCGATGCCCTGCACCAGGCCGATCGCCAGCCGCACGCCGGTGAAGGCACCCGGGCCGACACCCACCGCCAGGGCATCGAGCTGCGACTTCGCCACGCCCGCTTCGGCCAGCAGGGCCTCGGCCCAGGGCAGTGCGAGTTCGGCCTGCCGTCGCGGCGCGATCGCGTGCCGCGCCAGCAGCCGGCCGTCGTGCCACAGGGCGACCGAGCAGGCCTCGGTGGCCAGTTCGAAAGCCAGCAGGGTGGGGCCGGGGCCCGCGGCGCGCGATCCGCGGGCGGCGGGCGGCATGGTCGTGGCCAGCGGCGGCTCAGCGGGCATCGATGGGCTCCGCCGCCTGTTCGCGGGCGAAGAAGGCCTGCACGTCGGCGAGCGCGGTGGTGCGCGCGAGCGGCGGCAGGCTGGCGAGAAACACCCGCCCGTAGGGCTTGCTGACGAGGCGCGGGTCGCAGAGCACCAGCACGCCGCGGTCGTCGTGGCGGCGGATCAGCCGGCCCACGCCTTGTTTGAGCGCGATGGCCGCGGCCGGCACCTGCTCGGCGAGGAAGGGGTTGCCGCCGCGGCGGCGCACGGCTTCGAGCCTTGCCTCCAGCACCGGGTCGTCGGGCGCAGCGAAGGGCAGCTTGTCGATGACGACGACGGAGAGCGCGTCGCCGGCGACATCCACGCCCTCCCAGAAGCTGGCGGCCCCGAGCAGCAGGCCGTTGCCGCTGGCGCGGAACTGCTCGATCAGTTGCAGGCGCGGCGCCGTGCCCTGCACGAACAGCGGCCAGGGCCCACCGGCCAGCAGGTCCGCGGCCTCGCGCAGGGCGCGATGCGAGGTGAACAGCAGGAAGGCGCGGCCCTTCGAGGCCTCCAGCACCGGTCGCAGCGCCGCCACCACGCGCCCGGTGTAGTCGCGGGCCGAGGGCTCGGGCAGGCCGGGGGGGAAGTAGGCCAGTGACTGCGCCTTCCAGTCGAAGGGGCTTTGCTCCAGCAGCATGCGCGGGGCGTCGAGGCCGAGCTTCCAGGCGATGTGCTTGAGGTCGCCGCCGACCGCCAGCGTCGCCGAGGTGAAGATCCACGCCGCCCGGCTCTGCTCGCGGTAGCGGCGCAGCGGGCCGGCGACGTCGAGGGGGGTGATCGAGAGGGCGAAGCCGCGCTGGGTCAGCTCGAACCAGCGTACCTGGCCGTGGTCGGTGCGGACTTCGTGGTCGTCATCGGCGCGATCGTCCTGCGTCGATTCGCTTGTCGGCCCGCCACCTTCGCCGTCATCGGCATCGAACAGGCCCGGTGCGGCCTCGGCCCAGGTGTGCAGCCGCGTGCGGAACAACGCCAGCCGTGTGAGCACGGCGGCGAATTCGGGCGCGGCCTCCTTCAGCGGCTCGACGACGGTGGCGAGGCCGGCCATCGCCGCGTCGAGGGTGCGCAGCAGGGCCGGCATCTCGGCGTGGTGGCCGAGCAGCAGGGCCAGCGTGCCGCGCTGCGGCAGGCCCTCGCACTGCGCGCGCAGCAGGCGGACCGCCGCCTCCAGCTCGCGCACCGCCGGCGCGACGGCGGCGAGGCTGCCGCCGACCTTGCCGCAGGCGGCCAGCGCGTCGCGGCTCAAGTCGACGAGCATGCGCGCCGAGACCGACTCGCCGAAGAACTGCGAGGCGAGATCCGGCAGCTGGTGCGCCTCGTCGAGCACGAAGGCCGAGGCCCCGGGCAGGATCTCGCCGAAGCCCTCCTCCTTGATCGCCAGATCGGCGAGCAAAAGATGATGGTTGATGACGACGAGGTCGGCGGCCTGCGCCTCGGCGCGTGCCTTGACGACGAAACAGTCCTGCCAGAACGGGCACTCGCTGCCGAGGCAGTTCTCGACGGTCGAGGTGACGAGGCCGCGGATCGGCGAATCCTCGGGCAGGTCGGCGATCTCGGCGAGGTCGCCGCGGCGGGTGCGCTTGCCCCAGGCGACGATGCGCTCGAACTGCGCGATCTGCTCGCGGCCGCTGAACACCGGCGCGCCCTTGGCGAGCTCGGTGCGCTGCAGGCAGAGGTAATTGCTGCGGCCCTTCAGCAGGGCGGTGCGCAGGCCGAGGCCGAGCGCCTCGCGCACCCTCGGCAGGTCGCGGTGGTAGAGCTGGTCCTGCAGGGCCTTGGTGCCGGTCGAGACGATCACGCGCTGGCCCGACAGCAGCGCCGGCACCAGGTAGGCGTAGGTCTTGCCGGTGCCGGTGCCGGCCTCGGCGATGAGCGCCTCGCGCTCGGCCATGGCGAGGGCGATGGCCTCGCCCAGCCGCTGCTGCGCCGGGCGCGGCGCGAAGCCGGGAATGGCGTTCGCCAGCGCGCCGCCGGCGTCGAGGGCGCGGACGGTGAGCCCCGGCAGCCCGCGGCCGCCGGAGGTGGCGGCCTCGGCCGTCACATCCGCACCGGCGGCGCGATGGTGCAGCGTTCGACCATGGCACGGGCGGAGCGGGCGTTCTCGACTTCGCCGCGGCCCTCGCGCAGGAAGCCGAGCAGGGTCCAGTTGCGGCGGCACAGCGGGCCGGACTTCGGGCCGAGCGCGATGCTCCGCTTCGCCAGTGCCTCGGCCGCGGCGTGCTCGCCGCGCAGCAGGGCGATCTCGGCGCGCCACTGCAGCAGGTCGGGGTCGTCGGGGGTGACGCCCAGGGCCTCGTACAGTCTCGCCTCGGCCTCGTCGAGACGGCCCGCGGCCTCGGCCGCCGCCGCCGCGAGGCGCAGGTCCTTGGCATGCGGATCGATGAACGGGCGCACCACCAGCTCGGCCCCGTCGATGCCGGCGGCACGCACCGCCTCGACGACCTCGGCGTCGGTGGGCG
Organism: Lysobacteraceae bacterium; assembly: GCA_018333835.1. Taxonomy (GTDB): domain Bacteria; phylum Pseudomonadota; class Gammaproteobacteria; order Xanthomonadales; family Xanthomonadaceae; genus Silanimonas. Next base: position 7,776 of record JAGXSL010000161.1, on the reverse strand, counting down.
GTGGCGGGCCCGCCGGGGTGGGTGGCGCGGGAGGCGCCGTGGCGCAGCCGGCGAGGAGCGCGGCAAGGCCCAGCGAAGTCAAGAAACGGCGTGTCATGGCCCATCGGCTCCGAAACCGAAGAAATCGAGCAGGCTGCGTTCGACGCAGCTCAAGTGCTCGGCGGGAAGGAAGCCTGCGACAAAAGGATAGCGACGGGCACCGGTGCATTCGGATTCCGTCGTGGCGAATCGCCCCTGCGCGACGTAGGCCCATTCGATGCCCTGCTCGCCGGGCACCAGCGGCGCGCTCGGCAGGTCGGCGAAGAGATCCTGCCAGACGCGCATCGCGCCGGTGGCGCCGTACAGGCCGGTGGCCGCGTTGCGGTCGTTGCCGACCCAGGCCACGGCGAGGTGGCTGCCGGTGTAGCCAGCGAACCAGGAATCGCGGCCGTCGTTGCTGGTGCCGGTCTTGCCGGCTGCCGCGAGGCGCGCGGTGCCGCCCCCCGCCAGCGCCCGCGCCGTGCCGCGGCGGGCGGCGTCCTGCAGGGCCATCGTGACCAGCCGGGCGGCGAGGGCGTCGCCCTCCTGGGCCTCGTCCTTGCGGCCGTCGTAGCGGGCCAGCGGCCGGCCCTCCGGCGAGAGCACGCCGCGCACGGCGCGCAACGGCTGGATGCGACCGCCGGAGGCGAGGAACTGGTAGACCTGCGCCATCGCGAAGGGCGAGAGGTCGACGCTGCCGAGGATCAGGGAAGGATTCGGTTCCGCCTCGACCTCGGCCAGGGCATCGAGCAGGGCGGCGAGCCGCTGCGGGCCGACGTCCATGCCGAGCCGCACCGTGGCCTGGTTGTAGCTGAAGGCCAGTGCGTCCAGCAGCGGCAGGGTGCCGTGGCTGCGGCCGTTGGCGTTCTCCGGCGTCCAGTCGCGGCCGTTGGCGAGCCGCACGGTGACCGGCAGGTCGTCGATCGGCGAGGCCAGCGACCAGCGACCCGGTTGCGCCAGGGCGAGCAGGTAGACCACCGGCTTCAGCAACGAGCCCACCGGGCGGCGGGCATCGAGCGCGCGGTTGAAAGCGGGGTTGCCGGGCTGGCGGTCGCCGACGATCGCCCGCACCTCGCCGTTCTGGGCGTCGGTCAGCACCAGCGCCGCCTGCAGGGGCGGACGGCCCGGCCGTTCCAGCGCGTCGAGGGTGGCGACCACGGCCGCCTCGGCCTCGTGCTGGGCCGAGGGGGCGAGGGTGGTGTGGATGGTCAGCCCGGCGCCGGTCAGGGCCTTGGCCGGGTAGTCGCGGGCGAGCTGGCGGCGCACCAGGTCGAGGAAGGCCGGATGGCGGTTGCGGGCGAGCCCCGGGCGCGGCAGCACCCCGAGCGGCCGGGCGCGCGCGGCGTCGCGCTCGGCGGGGGTCATCAAGCCGGTCTCGGCGAACACCCCGAGCACCAGGTCGCGGCGCGCCTTCGCCCGTTCCGGGAAGCGCCGCGGATCGAGGTGGGAAGGCCCCTGCACCAGCCCGATCAGCAGGGCGATCTCGTGCGGGCGAAGGTCGCCGACCTCGCGGCCGAACCAGAAGCGCGCCGCCGCCCCGACCCCGTGCACGGCCTGCGCGCCCTGCTGGCCGAGGTAGACCTGGTTGAGGTAGGTCTCGAGGATGCGGCGCTTGTCGAAGCGCGCCTCGATGATGAGGGCATAGGCCGCCTCGGTGGCCTTGCGCCGGAAGGTGCGGGCATTGTCGAGGAACAGGCTGCGCACCAGTTGCTGGGTGAGCGTGCTGCCGCCCTGCTCCAGCTCGCCCTCGCGGAGGTTGACGAACGCCGCCCGCAGCACGCCCCAGGGGTCGACGCCGTGGTGGTGGCGGAAGTTGCGGTCCTCGACCGCCTGCAGGCCGGCCACCAGCAGCACCGGCATGTCCTCCAGCCGGACCAGTTCGCGCTCCTCCTGGCGGGCCCCGTAGAGGGTGGCGATGCGCGCCGGGTCGAGCCGGAACCCCGGGCCGCCGCCGTCCAGCCTGCGCACCGAGGCCACCCGCCCGCCGGCCAGCACGACCTCGCCGCGGGCCGGGTCGACCGGGCCGTCGACGTCGTCGAAGCCGCGGGTGGCGATGGTCCAGCGCGCGCCGTCGCGGGCGTAGCTGCCGGGGGTCAGGCCGTCGCCGGCGACAAAGGCCGCCGCCGCCAGTTCCTGCTGCAGGGCCTCGGCGTCCATCGGCAGGCCCGGCGCCAGCACCAGCGGACGGGCGAACACGCGGGTCGGGATCTGCCACGAGAGCGCCTCGAACTGCGCCCGCACCTGGCGGTCGAGGTACCAGGCGACCGGCAGGCCGAAGCCCAGCAACAGGCCGGAACCGAGCAGGGCCGCGAGCAGGGCGTAGCGCAGCAGGGGGGGCATGCCGGGGCGGGAATCGGGCGCGAAAGCGCGGATAATGGCGACCCCGCAGTCTAGCGCAGCCCACCCCGACTCCCGCTTGAACACCGCGCCGCGGGCCGACGCCCCCCGACTGCCCCCCGAAGCCCCGCACTGGAGCGGCCCCGTTCCGCTGCCCGCGGACGCGGCCGCGGTGCTCGCCCGGGTGCTCGGGCAACGGCCGGAACTCGATGCCGTGCTGCCGATCGACAGCGGGGCACTGGCGCAGGCCTGGGGCCTGGATGCTGCCGATGCCGAGGCGGTGGCGGCCGCGGCCTGGACCTGGGGGCCGCGGCTGGTGCTGGCGGTCGATCCGGCCGCGGGGCCGGCACTCTGGCGCGATGCCGCGAGCCTGGCGCGGACCGGCGGTGAGCGCCCGCGGCGCGCCGCCCTGCTGCCTTTCGTCGCCGTCCCCGGCGCGGCAGCCCCCCCCGTCGATCCCACGGCTTGGCGGCCCGCCGGCCTCGCCACCCACGTGCCACCCAGCATCACCGCCGGGTTGGATGGCCGGCCGGTGGTGCTGCACCTGCTGCATGACTGGGGCGGCGGCGTGGAACGCTTCGTCGCGCTGCAGGCCCGGCAGGACCCCGACCGTCACCACCTCGCCCTGGTGAGCGGCGGCAGCCGTCGCGAGGGCCATGGCCGCTGGCTGCTGCTGCGCCCGGCGGCGGGCGGCCCGGCCCTGCGCCATTGGCGGCTCGACCCGCCGGCCGGCGACCTCGTCGAGCACCACCCCGGCATCGCCGCCGCATTGGCCGAGGTGGTGGCGAGCTTCGGGGTCGGTGCCCTGCGGGTGTCCTCGCTGATCGGCCTGTCGCTCGACGTGCTGGAAACCGGCCTGCCGACCGCCTTCGTGCTGCACGACCTGTTCCCGTTCTGGCCGTGGCTGGACGACCCGGCCTCGCGGCCGCTGGCTTCGCCGGCCGCCCTGGCCACCGCCGCGCAAGCCCCCGACTGGCCCTTCGCCACCCGCGACCCGGCGCGCTGGCAGGCCCTGTCCGCGGCCACCCTGCAGGCCCTGGCCGCGACCGCGACCCCACTGGTGGCCCCCAGCCGCAGCGTGCTGGAACGCCTGCACGCGGTGGCCCCGGCCAGCGCGGCGCTGACCGCCCACGTCATTCCGCACGGCGTGCCGGAGGCCCCGCCGCGGCCCACCCGGCGCGCCCCCGGCCCGCTGCGCGTGCTGGTGCCCGGCCGGCTCACCGGCGGCAAGGGCGAACACCTGCTGCACGGCCTGCTGCCGCTCGCCCCCGCCGGGATCGACTGGTACTTCCTCGGCGGTGGCGCGGCCGGTGCGGCCTTCGCCGCGGCCTGCGGCGGACGGTCGCTGGCGGACTACGCGGCCGACGGACTCGATGCCGCGCTGGGGGGCTTCGACCCCGACCTCGCCCTGCTGCCCTCGCTGCTGCCGGAAACCTTCGGCTTCGTGCTCTCCGAGATGCTGGCCCGCGGCATCCCGGTGCTGGCGGCCGACGTGGGGGCCTACGGCGAACGCCTGCGCGAGGCCGGGCTCACCGCGCTGGCACCCAGCCCGGAAGCCTTCGCCGCGGCCCTCGCCGCCGCTGCCGGGGATCCGGAGCGCCTGCCGCGCCGGCAGCCGCCCCCACCCGACCTCGCGGCCGCCCGCCGCGGCTGGGCCGCCCTGCCCGGCCCGTGCCCGGCCCGTGGCGGCCTGCCGGAGGAAGGGCTTGTCTCGGCCCTGCAACACGAGCGCAGCACGCTTGCCATCTCCGTTTCGATCCTCCGGCACGAGCGTGACGCGGCCTACCGCCACTACGAAGAAGACAGCACCGACCTCGCCCGGCAGCGCGACGTGGCCATGGCCCGCGTCCGGCAACTGAGTCAGGAACTCGCCGCCCGTCCCAGTGAGGCGAAGCTGGCGGAACTGGCGGCGCTGCAGGCCCAGCGCGATGCCGCCTACCGCTATTACGAGCAGGACACCGCCGACCTGATCCGCCAGCGCGACGTCGCCCTGGCCCAGCGCGACGCCCTGCAGGAGCAGTTGCAGCGCAGCAGCGCCCTGCTGGGCCATCCGCTGGTGCGCTGGCCGGCCGCCCTGGTGCGCCGCGCCGGCGACCTCCGGTTGCGCCTGCGCTACCGCTGGGACAAGGCCCTCGACCTCGCCCGCCGCGGCCTGCGCAGCCTGCGCCAGCGCGGCCTGTCGGCCACCGTGGCGGCGCTGCGCCGGCGCTTCGCGCCTGCCGCCGCGGGTCCGGCGGAGATCGCGGCGGCCCCCCTGGGGCCCCTCGCCTTCCCGCTGCTGGAGGCGGCCAGCGCCAGCATCGTCATCCCGGTGCACGGCAAGCTCGACTACACCCTCGCCTGCCTGCGCAGCCTGGCCGCTTCCGGGCTGCCCGACGGCACCGAGGTGATCGTGGTCGACGACGCCTCGTCCGACGACACCGCCACGGTGCTGCCGCGCATCCCCGGCCTGCGCTACCAGCGCAACGCCGCGAACCTGGGTTTCGTCGGCAGCTGCAACGCCGGCGCGGCGGCGGCGCGCGGCGGGTTCCTCGTCTTCCTCAACAACGACACCACGGTCCGGCCGGGCTGGTTGCAGGCCCTGCTGCGCACCTTCGCCGAGCACCCGGACACCGGCCTCGCCGGGGCGCGGCTGGTCTACCCGGACGGCCGCCTGCAGGAAAGCGGCGGCATCGTCTTCGCCGACGGCTCGGGCTGGAACTACGGCCGCTTCGAGGACCCGCGGCACCCGGCCTACACCTTCGTGCGCGAAGTGGACTACTGCTCGGGGGCCGCCATCGCCATCCCGCGCGACCTGTTCGACCGCCTGGGCGGCTTCGACGAGCGTTACGCCCCGGCCTACTACGAGGACACCGACCTCGCCATGAAGGTGCGCGAGGCCGGCCGCAGGGTGCGGGTGCAGCCGGCCGCGGTGGTGGTGCACCACGAGGGCGTGACCGCCGGCACCGACACCGGCAGCGGCACCAAGGCCTACCAGGTGCGCAACCAGCGCCGCTTCCTCGAACGCTGGTCGGAGGAGCTGCGCCGCCACCCGGCGCCCGGCCAGGACCCGGCCTACGCCGCCCAGCACCGCGCCCGCGCCCGCGTACTGGTCATCGACGCCACCACGCCGATGCCCGACCGCGACTCCGGCTCCGTGCGGCTGTTCGAGCTGCTGCGCCTGCTCATCGAGGAAGGCTGCGCGGTGACCTTCTTCCCCGAGAACGGCCTCGACGACGGCCGCTACACCCAGGCCCTGCGCGACCTCGGGGTCGAGGCCTGGACCCAGCCCTGGCTCGGCGCCCTGCCCGACTGGTTGGCCCGCCACGGCCCGCGCTTCCAGCTCGTCGTGGTGAGCCGCCACTACGTGCTCTCGCCGCTGCTGCCCTTGCTGCGCCGCCACGCGCCGCAGGCGCGGATCGTGTTCGACACCGTCGACCTGCACCACCTGCGCGAGCAGCGCGAGGCCGAGCGCCACGCCGATCCCGCCCTGGCCCGCGCCGCCGCCCGCACCCGCGAGGCGGAACTGGCGCTGGTCCGCGCCGTCGACCGCACCTGGGTGGTCAGTCCGGTCGAGCAGGCGCTGCTGGCCGCGGAGGTGCCCGGCGCCGTGGTCGACGTGGTCTCCAACATCCATCGCCCGCGCGGCCCCGGCCCCGGCCGCGAGACCCGCCGCGACCTGCTGTTCGTCGGCAGTTTCCGCCACCCGCCCAATGTCGATGCCGCGCTGTGGCTGGCCGCCGAGCTGATGCCGCGCCTGCGCGAGCGGCGCCCCGACATCGGCCTGTCGCTGGTCGGCGGCGACGCCCCGGCCGAGGTGCTGGCCCTCGGCCGGCGCGAGGGCATCACGGTGCACGGCCACGTGCCCGAGCTCGAACCCCTGCTCGACCACCACCGGCTCTCGGTCGCGCCGCTGCGCTACGGGGCCGGGGTCAAGGGCAAGGTCAACCAGGCGCTGGCGCACGGCCTGCCGGTGGTGGCGACCCGTTGCGCGATCGAGGGCATGGACCTCGAGGACGGCCGCGACGTGCTGCTGGCCGAGGATCCGGAATCCTTCGTCGAGGCGGTGCTGCGCGCCTACGAGGACGACGTGCTCTGGCGGCGCCTGGTCGCTGGCGGACTGGCCAGCACGGCGCGCGGCTTTTCGCCGGAACGCGCCCGCGCGACCTTGCGGGCGGTGTTCGACGGCTTGCGCTGAACCGCGTTCACGGCCGGGCGTCGGCGAGGCGCCGTTCGAGGCGGCCCAGGGCCTCGTGGCCGGGATCGAGCCGGCGCGCGTGCTGCAGGGCCGTCCCGGCACGCGCCCACTCGCCGCGCCCCAGGGCCTCCTCGGCGATACCGCGCCAGCGCAGCGCCTCGGCGGCGGCCTCGGCCGGCACCCGCGGCCTCGCCGCGACCACCGCGGCGGGCATCCCGGAGGCTTCCAGGCGCTGGCGGGCCAGGGGCAGGCCGAGGTGGCCGGGATCCAGGGCCTGCACGGCGGCCAGTTCCCCGCTGGCGAAGTCCCGCGCTCCGTGCGGATCGGCCTCGAAGGCCGCGAGGGCCAGGTCCAGCCGCCGCTGCAGCAGGCGCTGGCGGCCGTCCAGGGCCAGTGGATGGCCCGGCTCGCGGGCGAGCACCGAGAGGTAATCGGCCAGGGCTGCCGCCGGATCGGAGGTTTCGCCGGCGAGGGCCCGCTGCAGGACCTGCTCGACCGGCGGTGCGATGGCCGCCGCCAGCGCGGCCTGCCGCTGCCGCAGGGCGTCGCCGGGCGCACCGAGCCGGGCCGCCAGGCCGAGTGCGTCCGCCGCCGCCTCCGGCCGGCCGGAGGCCAGGGCCTGGTCGACCTGCACCAGCGCCGCCTGCGCCACCGCCTCCAGCCCGGCATGGACCCGCGGATGGTCCGGTTCGCGCGCCGCCGCCGCGCGGTAGTGGCCGGCCGCCACCGCCAGCGCGCCGGCGGCCAGGGCGGCGTCGCCCGCGGCGAGCTGCCCGGCCAGGGCGGAATCGGGCAACAGGGCACGCCCCAGCGGCTCGCGGAACAAGCCCAGCATCCCGAGCAGCAGGGCGGCCACGAGCAGTGCCACCGCCGCGCCCCGGAAACCGCGCCGGGACTCAGCCGAGGCGCCGGGCATCGCCCACCCCGGGGATCGCCGACAGCCGCGCCAGCACCCGCGAAAGCTGGCCGAAATCGGCGACTTTCAGGGTCAGGCGGAGCCGTGCCAGGCCACGCCCCTCGTCGTTGCGCGAGGCGATGGCGTGGATGTGGATGCCCTCCTGGGCGATCAGGGTGGTGATGTCCTTCAGCAGCGATTTGCGGTCGAGCGCCTGGATCGCCACGTCGACCGCGTAGCTGCCGCCGGCATGGCCCCAGGTGACCGGCATGCTGCGCGCGGGATCGCGGGCCAGCAGGCGGGCCAGCGCCGCGCAATCGGCGCGGTGCACGCTGACGCCGCGGCCGCG
>JAGXSL010000160.1 GCA_018333835.1 Lysobacteraceae bacterium | reverse complement strand
CCCAGTCCAGCCCGGCAAAGACAGTACTCATGGACAGCCTCCTGATCGTTGCGGTATGACTTGCCGTGCCGGAAGCCCGTGCGGGTCGCTCACTGATCGGCGCTCACACCTCAAGGTCAGTGCGGCGCAACACCCTGTAGCCCGTCTTGGGCTTCCGGCACCCCACAGGCCGCGGGTCTCATGCGGGCCGTCGAGCGGCCAGCGCGCGTGGCGGTCACTGCGGGGGCACGGAAGTCACAACCTCTCTCTGAAGCGAACGACGAATCAAATCAAGACGCAGTGCGGCGGTGCCGAACACGGGTTGCCCACCGCGTCGGCCGGCCGGTTCGTCGCAAGCGCCGACCGGCCGCCGCCGTGGACAACCCTGCACCGTGTGCTGCCTCCGGTCATGGCAGAAGGGAAGGTAGTCCAGTGAGCGGCCTGTTCGGCCTCGCCTGGGCCAGCCTCAGGAACCGCAAGGCCACGGTGCTGCTCACCGTGTTCACGCTCGGGCTCGCGGTGATGCTGCTGCTCGGCATCGAGCGGGTGCGCCACGAGGCGCGCGACTCCTTCCTGCGCTCGGTCGCCGGGGTCGATTTGATCGTCGGCGCCCGTTCGCATCCGGTGCAGCTGCTGCTGTACTCGGTGTTCCGGCTCGGCGAGCCGACCGCCAACCTTCGCTGGGCCACCTACGAGAAGTTCAAGGCCCTGCCGCCGGTGGCGTGGACGGTGCCGATCAGCCTCGGCGATTCGCACCAGGGCTTCCGCGTGGTCGGCACCACCAGCGAGTTCTTCACCCGCATGGGCTACGGCGACCGCCGCGGCCTGCGCTTCGCGCAAGGCCAGGCCTTCGCCGCCCTGCACGATGCCGTGGTCGGCGCTGACGTGGCCGAGCAGCTCGGCTACGGCCTCGGCCGCGAGATCGTCCTCGCCCACGGCACCGCCCGGGTTGCCATCCACAAGCACGACGACCAGCCCTTCCGCATCGTCGGCATCCTCGCCCGCACCGGCACCGCCATCGACCAGGGGGTCTACGTCTCGTTGGAGGCGATCGAGGCGATCCACCTCAACTGGCGCGGCGGCGTGCCGCTGCCCGGTGCCCGCGTCGATGTCGCCACGATCCCGCCCGAGCTGCTGCGGCCGCGCGCGGTGACGGCGGTGTTCGTCGGGCTGGAGTCGCGCGCGGCCACCTTCGCCGTGCAGCGGGTGGTCAACGAGTACCGTGGCGAGCCGTTGATCGCCATCCTGCCGGGCGTGGCCCTGACCCAGCTCTGGTCGTTGATGGGCGGCGTCGAGCGCGCCCTGCTGATCGCCGCCGGTGCCGCCGTGCTGGCCGCCCTGATGGTGTTGCTCACCACCATCCTCGCCACCCTCAACGAGCGCCGCCGCGAGATGGCCCTGCTGCGCGCGGTCGGGGCCGGGCCACGGCATGTGTTCGGCCTGCTGCTGGCCGAGGCCGCCCTGCTCACCGGTGCCGGCGTGCTGCTCGGCGTCGTGCTGACGGAAGGCGCGCTGCTCGCCTTCGCCCCGTTGCTGGAAGCCCGCTTCGGCCTGATGCTGTCTCCGGGCTGGCCGTCGCCGGCCGAATGGACGGTGCTGGGCGGCGTCTGGCTGGGCGGTATCCTGCTTGGCCTCGTCCCCGCCCTGCTCGCCTACCGGCGCTCGCTGCAGGACGGCGTTGCCGTCGACCGCTGAACCCACTGGACCCCCCATGCGCGAACCCCGCACCCTCCGCCTCGTCCCGCTGCTCGCCACCCTGCTGGCCTTCGCCGTCGCCCTGCCGGCGGCCCGCGCCGCCGAACCGGCGATCGGCGCACGCCCCGACGTCTCCCGCGCCGATGCCGGCGGGGTGCGCGAGATCGACTGGCTGGAACTGCTGCCGCCGGAGGACCTGGCCGCGCTCGAAGCCATGCCCGAGATCGACCACACCGGCGAGATGGTGATGCCCGAGGTGATGACCAGCACCCGCACCGTCGCCGCCATGGACGGGGTTCGCGGGCGCATCCCGGGCTACCTCGTGCCGATCGCCTTCAACGAGCAGCAGCAGGTCACCGAGATGTTCCTCGTGCCCTATTTCGGCGCCTGCATCCACGTTCCGCCGCCGCCGCCGAACCAGCTCGTGTTCATCCGCCCGGAGAACCCGATCGAGCTCGGCAACCTCTGGGACGCCTACTGGGTCCACGGCACGTTGCGCATCGACTTGACCGAGAACGCCATGGCGACCTCGGCCTACACTCTCGAGCTGGAGCGGCTCGAAATCATCGAGATGTGAGCCGGTTCGCCGGCGGTTCAGCGCAGCGCCGCGATCCCCCGCGCCAGGTCGGCGACCAGGTCGTCGCCGTGCTCCAGCCCGACCGACAGCCGCAGCAGCCCCGGCGGCGACACCGGCTCCGGGCCCTCGACCGAGGCGCGGTGCTCGATCAGCGACTCCACGCCGCCGAGCGAGGTGGCGTTGGTGAACAGCCGCACCGCGCCGGCGAAGGCGAGCGCCGCCTCGCACCCGCCCTGGAACGTCACCGAGACCATGCCGCCGAAGTCGCGCATCTGCCGCGCGGCGACGGCGTGGTTGCGGTGCGTCGGCAGGCCCGGCCAGTGGACCGTCTCGACCTCGGCTTGCGCGGCGAGGAACTCCGCCACGCGCCGCGCGTTGGCGCAGTGCCAGGCCATCCGCGCCGGCAGCGAGCGCAGGCCGCGCAGCGTCAGCCAGGCCGAGAACGGCGCCAGGATGTTGCCGGTGATGTGGCGGCGGTGCGCGGCCTTGTCGAACAGCGCGTCGCGCTTCGCGAACACCAGCGCGCCGCCCATCACGTCGCTGTGCCCACCGATGTACTTGGTGGTCGAGTGCATCACCAGGTCGGCACCGAGGGCGATCGGCCGCTGCAGCACCGGCGTGGCGAAGGTGTTGTCGACGGCCAGCAGCGCGCCATGCTGCCTGGCGATCGTCGCGAGTGCGGTGAGGTCGGCGATGCGCAGTTGCGGGTTCGAGGGCGTCTCCGCCCAGATCATCCGCACCGCCGGCGTCATCGCCGCGGCCACCGCCGCAGGGTCGCACTGGTCGACGCGGCGCACGGCCACACCGCGCTCGGGCAGGAACTCGGCACCCAGCGAGCGCAGGCCGGCGTAGCAGTCCTCGGGCACCAGCACCTCGCTGCCGGCCGGCAGCAGTTCCAGCGCGGCCGTCATCGCCGCCATGCCGGAGGCGTAGGCCAGCGCCGCTTCGCCGCCGTCGAGCGCGGCCAGCGCGGTCTCCAGCCGGTCCTGCGTCGGATTGCCCTCGCGCTGGTACTCGTAGCCGGCGAGGCGCTCGGCCGCCGGGCCGTGCTTGAAGGTGGTCGAGAGGTGCAGGGGCGGGGCCACCGCGCCGTTGTGTGCGTCCGCCTCGCCACCGGCGTGGACGGCCAGGGTTTCGAGTCGGCGCGGCGCGTTCGCCGGATCAGGACGCATGCACGGGTTCCAGGTCGAAGCCGCGCTGCCGCAGTTCCTGCCCGAGCTGCGGCGGCGAGGCGTAGTGGATGGCGTCGAGGCCGGCGCTGCGCGCGCCGGCCACGTGTTCAGCGCGGTCGTCGATCACCAGCGCCGACGCTGGCGAGAAGCCCAGCATCGACAGGCAGGCGTAGAAGGCTTGCGGATCGGGCTTGGCCACACCGAGCTGCCCGCTGGTGATCATCCGCGTGCCGAACAGCGGGCGCAGTTCCGGCAGGAACTTCGGCAGTTGCCGGCCCAGCCACTGGCCGCCGTTGGCGAACAGCGCCAGCGTGGTTTGCGGGGCGATGCCCGTGGCCAGGTCCAGCACTTCCCGGCACAGTCGCAGGCCCTGCCGGCGCGCGTCGATGTAGGCGTCCATCGGGATGTCCAGCCCGTGGCGGCGGCGGACGGCATCGAGGTAGTCCTCGAGGCCCAGTTCGCCGCGGTCGTTCCTGCCTTCCAGCCCGCTGCGGAACAGTGCTTCCTCGACCAGCGCCGGCGGCGCGCCGACGGCACGGGCCAGCACGTCGATGCGCAACCCGCGCTGGTCCTCGGCGAGCACGTCGTCGAGGTCGAACACCACCAGCTTCGGGCGTGCGTGCGGGTTCATGTGGAGGCCGCCACCTCGCGGAAGGCGGCCCGTGCCGCCTCCAGCGTGTGCGCGATCTCGGCCTCGCCGTGCATCGAGGAGACGAAGCCGGCCTCGAAGGCCGAAGGGGCGAGGTAGACACCACGCTTCAGCATGGCGTGGAAGAAGCGGTTGAAGCGCACAATGTCGGCGGCCTTGGCCTGCTCGAAGCTCGTCACCCGCTCGGCCGTGAAATACAGGCCGAACATCGCGCAGACATGCCGCGTCGAGAAGGGCACGCCGGCTTCGTCGGCGGCGGCCTGGAAGCCCGCCACCAGCGCGTCGGTCTTGGCGGCGAGCGCGGCGTGGAAGCCCGGCTGCTGGATCAGCGCGAGGGTGGCGAGTCCCGCCGCCATCGCCACCGGGTTGCCGCTCAGCGTGCCGGCCTGGTAGATCGGGCCCGCGGGGGCGATCTGCCGCATCAGCTCGCGACGGCCGCCGTAGGCGCCCACCGGCATGCCGCCGCCGATGATCTTGCCGAAGGTGCTGATGTCCGGCCTCACGCCGTAGAGCTCCTGCGCGCCGCCCAGCGCCACGCGGAAGCCGGTCATCACCTCGTCGAAGATCAGCAGGGCGCCATGCCGCGTGCACAGCGCGCGCAGGTGCTCCAGGTAGCCCGGTTCCGGCGGGATGCAGTTGGCGTTGCCGACCACCGGCTCGACGATGACGCCGGCGATGTCGCCGCCGAGTTCCTCGAACAGGCGCGTCGCCGCCGCGGAATCGTTGTAGGGCAGGGTGAGGGTGAGGTCGGCCAGCGCCTTCGGCACGCCCGGCGAGTTCGGCAGGCCGAAGGTCAGTGCGCCGGAGCCCGCCTTGACGAGGAAGCTGTCGCCGTGGCCGTGGTAGCAGCCTTCGAACTTGACGATGCGGTTGCGTCCGGTCGCGCCGCGCGCGAGTCGGATCGCCGAGAGCGTGGCCTCGGTGCCGGAGTTCACCATGCGCACCATCTCGCAACTCGGCACGAGGCGGGTGATCGTCTCCGCCATGGTGACCTCGAGCGCGTTCGGCACGCCGAAGGAAAGGCCGTCGGCCATCACCTCGCGGATCGCCTCGAGCACTTCCTCGCGGGCGTGGCCGGCGATCATCGGCCCCCAGCTGCCGATGTAGTCGACGTAGCGGTTGCCGTCGACGTCCTCGATCCACGCGCCCTTCGCCCGCTTGGCGAAGAAGGGTTCGCCGCCCACCGAGTTGAAGGCACGCACCGGCGAATTGACGCCACCGGGCAGCAGTTCGAGGGCGCGGGCGTAGAGGGCGTGGCTGGTGGCGGTGTTCATTCTGGAGAGGGCTCGGGAACGGAAGCAGGGGACGGCGCAGGCGGGGCCGGCCGGCCGGGATCGAACAGGGCGTTGAACCGCCGCGCGGCGGCCAGCGGATCGGCGGCATCGAACACCGCGCCCACCACGGCGAGCAGGTCGGCGCCGGCGGCGAGCAGCAACGATGCATTATCCGGCGTGATGCCGCCGATGGCGACCCGCGGCAGGCCGAGCGTGGCGGTGGTGCGCAGCAGTTCTGGCGAGGCGCGCCGCGCCGTCGGCTTGGTGCGGGTCGGGAAGAAGGCGCCGAAGGCCACGTAGCCCGCACCGGCGGCGGCGGCGACTTCGGCGCGCGCGGGGTCGTCGTAGCAGGAGGCGCCGAGCAGCAGGCCCGACGCCGCGCGACGCGCTTGCCTGAGGTCGCCGTCGTGCTCGCCGAGGTGGGCACCGGCCGCACCGACCGCCAGCGCGAGCCGCCAGTCGTCGTTGACCACGAGCGGCACGCCGGCGGCGTCGCACAGCGTCTTCAGCGCCGCAGCCTCGCGCCGTCGCCGGGCGGTGTCGGCACGCTTGTTGCGGTACTGGAGCAGGGCGGGGCGCGCCGGCAGCACGGCGGCGACGCGTGCGAGCAGTCGGTCGCTGTCGTCCTCGTCGGGGCTGATCAGGTACAGGCCGCGAAGGCCGGGGGAATCGCTCATGCGTCGGCGGGCGGCGGGTGTGGGAGGATTCTAGTCCCCCCCAAGGCCACCTGCCGGAGTGCCCATGCCCGACCATCCGCCCTTCCAGACCTGGGTCTGCGTCGTCTGCGGCTTCCTCTACGACGAGGCCCGCGGACTTCCCGACGAAGGCCTGGCGCCCGGCACGCGCTGGGCCGACGTGCCCGCCGACTGGGCGTGCCCGGAGTGCGGCGTCGGCAAGGCCGACTTCGAGATGGTGCCGGCTTGAGGCCCGAGCATCAGGGCCGGCCGATGGCCGGGATGCCGGGCCCGAACACGATCGGATCGCCGGGCGAGAGCCCGAGCGCGGCACCGCGGCCGGCGTTGAGTTCGAGCACGTACAGGGCCGGCCCGGCGCTCGGGTAGCTTGGGCAGGCGTCGCCGGCCGAACAGGGCGGCACGCCGGCCTGCATCGAGACGAAGCGGCGCCCGGCGTCGAAGTAGAGGATGTCGAGCGGGATGCGCGTGTTCTTCATCCAGTAGGCGAGCGGCTCCTCGCGGGCGTGCACGAACAGCATGCCGACGTCGGGATCGAGGTGCTCGCGGAACATCAGCCCGCGTTCGCGTTCGGCGGCCTCGTCGGCGACCTCGACGTGGAAGCGCTGGCCACCGACTTCGACCCAGGGCCGGCGGTCGCCGGAGCAGGCGGTGAGCGGCCAGAGTGCGGCGAGCAGCAGCAGGTGGGCGAACAGGCGGGGCATGCGGGTCCTCCGTGGGCGTGGGTGCTGATTCTGCGACGTCGCCGCTTCCGCTGCCGCGTGCTGAACGCCACCCGGCTGGCGCGCGCAAGGCGTGTCATGGGCCTTGCGTGGTGTTGGTGTCTTGCCTATGCTTCGCGCCCCTTCGCTGCCCGGCCTTCGGGAGAGGGCGGTGGTGCGGGGGTGGTGTGGTGCTGGGGCGTTGTGGTTGCGGTGTTGACGTCCTTCGGAAGTGCTGTATAGTGTGCGGCTCCCTCGGGCGAAACGCCCGGTGGCGCGGAAGGCGCCGGGG
>JAGXSL010000159.1 GCA_018333835.1 Lysobacteraceae bacterium | reverse complement strand
CGGCCCTCACCGCCGCGGCTCGCCCACCAGGCACCGCGCTTGCGACTTCGGCTCACCGCGACCGTTGCGGCAAGCCTGTGCCGCTGCGGACTCGCGATTCGAGCCCGCCTCGTGCGATCCGCGCCGCGCCCGTGGGCCATGGGGATCGCAGGAGGCGCACAGGGATGTGCGCCGTCCGGCGACTGCGGAGCGGGACGCGTAGCCGTCGCCGGCCGCGACCCCATGGGCCACGAAGGCAGGCGCTCTCGGAACCGTCGGCCCCATGGACCACGCAAGCAGGCGCACTCGGGACGGCGCGCCCGATCGGCGACCTCAGCCCTGCTCCAGCACCTGCCGCACGAACGGCACGGTCAGCCGCCGCTGCGCGGCGAGCGCGGCACGGTCGAGCCGGTCGAGCAGGGCGGTCAGGGAGCGCAGGTCGCGTTCGACCCGGCGGAACAACCAGTCGAGCACGGCCTCGTCGAGTTCCAGCCCGCGCCGCGCGGCGCGCCGGCGCAGGGCCTCGCGGCGGCCGGCCTCGTCGAGCGCGTCGAGCGGCACCTGCAGGCACTGGCCGAAACGCGAGCGCAGGTCCGGCAGCGCCCAGCCGGCATCGCCGGCCGGCAGGCGCGAGCCGTAGAGCAGGGTGCGGCCGGCGTCGCGCAGGCGGTTGTGCAGGTGGAACAGGGCCTCGCAAGCAGCCGCCGAGCCGGCCACGGTCTCGAGGCCGTCCACCGCCACCAGCGTGTCCGCCTCCAACCCGGCCAGCAGGGGCTCCAGCGGCCCGCCCAGTGCAGGCAGCGGCAGGTAGCGGGCCCGCCCGCCCGCCTCGTGGGCGGCGCGGCAGGCGGCGAGCAGCAGGTGGCTCTTGCCGCTGCCCGCGGCACCGGCGACGAACAGCGCCGCCTCGTCGCGTCCTTCGGCGGCGGCGCGCAGGGTGGCGACCGCCCAGTCGTGGCCGACGAACAGGTCGAATCGCTGGTCCGGCCCCACCGGCAGCGCCAGTGGAAGCTGGGCGCTCATGGTGGACGGCTGCCGCCGGCCGCATCCGTGGGCGACGTCGGGCTGCCCACGGAAGTCCCGGTACCGTCTCCGGGATCGTGGTCGGCACGGTAGAGCAGGCTTTGCAGGTAGCGCCCGTGGGCGTAGCGGCCGAGCACCATCGCCACCGCCGCCGTCGGCAGCGCCAGCAGCACGCCGAGGAAGCCGAACAGCGTGCCGCCGGCCATGATGGCGAAGATCACCGCCACCGGGTGCAGGCCGATCCGGTCGCCCACCAGCCACGGGGTGAGGATGTAGCTCTCGATCAC
Source organism: Lysobacteraceae bacterium (assembly GCA_018333835.1). GTDB lineage: Bacteria > Pseudomonadota > Gammaproteobacteria > Xanthomonadales > Xanthomonadaceae > Silanimonas. The sequence goes on along the minus strand of JAGXSL010000159.1, from coordinate 5,071 downwards.
CTGGCCGACGCTGAACACCGCCACCACCAGCACCAGGTGGAACAGGTCGCCGTGCTCGACCAGGGTGGCGATGATGGCCGCCACCAGCCCGACCGTGGTGCCGAGGTAGGGCACGAAGCTGAGCAGGCCGGCGACCATGCCGATCAGGAAGCCGAGGTCGAGGCCGACCAGGCCGAGGCCGATGCCGTAGATCAGGCCGAGGCAGACCATCACCGTCATCTGCCCGCGCAGGAAGGCCCCGAGCATCGCGTCGGATTCGCGGGCGAGCCGCACCACGGTCGGTTCCAGCGGGCGCGGCAGCAGGCCGTGCAGGCGATCCAGCATGGATCGCCAGTCGCGCATGAAGTAGAAGGTGAGGAGCGGCACCAGCAGCAGGTTGATGACGAAGCCCACCACCGCGAGACCGGAGCGCGAGAGCCCGGCGAGCACCTGGGTGGCGACGCCGCCGGCGGCCTGCCACTGGCCCTTCAGCAGTTCGGTGAGGGCGGCGGCGTCGAGGCCGCCGGCGAGCGCCAGGCCGGTGTGGGCCTGCACCCAGGGCAGGGCCACGCCGGTGGCCCAGGCCGCGAGCTGCGGCAGCCATTCCACCGCGCGCCGCAACTGCGATTGCAGCATCGGCACCAGCAGCAGCAGGGCCAGCACCACGACCAGGCTCATCAACAGGAACACCAGCACCACGGCGAGGGTGCGCGAACCGCTGCGGCGCTCCAGCCGGACCACCAGTGGGTCGGCGAGCCAGGCCAGCAGGGCGGCGATGGCGAAGGGCGTCAGCACCGGCCCCAGCAGCCAGAGCAGCAGGCCGAGCACCAGCACGGCGGCGAACCACAGCCACGGGCGCAACCAGAGCAGGGGCGTGCCGTCCGCCATCGCGTTCACTGCCGCAGTCGGTAGTGCGGGGCGGCGTCCGCCGCACCCGGTTCCACCGCCAGCACGCCGCCACTGGCCAGCAGGGCCTCGAAGCGGGCGCGGTCGACGGCGAGGTCGAGGCGCAGGCGCAGGAGGCCGTCCGGGCTGGCCTCCAGCACCTCGTGGTCGCGCAGCACCGGCAGGGTCTGGAGGTAGGCGGCCAGCACCAGCCAGTCCTCGGTCGAGCGCAGGCCATCGACGGTGGCGACCAGGGTCTCGGGCTTGCCCGCCGGCAAGCGGATCGCCGCCGCCGCGGCGAGGGCGTCGGCCATCGGGTCGACGCCGGAGGCGATCACCCGCTGCGGGTTGCCGTCCTCGAAACGCCAGCGCCGGCGTTCGACGCCGCCCTCGACCAGCACCCATTCGGCACTCCAGCCTGCGCCGGCGCGGCCCATCCGGCCGAGCAGTTGCACCGGCGCGGCGTAACGGGCCGAGAGCGGCGCCAGGGCGGCGGCATCCAGCGCCCAGATGCGTGCCGCGGCGGCCTGTTCGACGGCGTTGCCGGCCGGCAGCAGCAGGCGCAGGCCGCGCTCCAGCCCGCGCTGGGCCAGCGGCCGCACCACGTTGACCTGCGGGGCGGCCACCAGCCGGGGGCCGACGCCACCGCCGTCGTCGATGGCGAGCCAGAGCAGGGGCTGCGGCCGCACGTCCCGCCACAGCGGCAGCCCGGCGGCGATCGCCAGTGCATCCACCGCCTCGGGATCGAAACTGGCGGCCAGTTGCTGGCGCGGCACCGGCACGGCCGCGCCCGGTTCGATCACTTCGCGGTACTCGCTGGCGCGCAGCAGGGCCTCGGCGTTGCGCAGGGCGCGCTGCACCACCGGATCGGCGGCGGCATCGACGCTGCCGGTGACCCGCACCAGCACCTGGGCGAGGGCGCGGCCGAGGGCGGCCTCGCGCTCGCGCTGCTCCTGCGAGGTGACCGGCACCTCGGCGGTGTACCACTCGATCTCGCGGACGGGCGGCCCGGGCGGGACGGCCTCCGGCGGTGTGGCCGCGGCCACGGCCCCGACCGCGGCGGCGAAGCCGAGGACGAGGCCGAGGACGAGCAGCGGCAGGGCACGTGGAGCGGGGGTCGAAGGCGCGCGCATCGTGGGCTCCGGGGGAGTGCGCCATAATGCACGTTCCGCTTGCCGCCTCGAAGGCCCACCCGCCGTGAGCACCCCGACGCCCCTGACCTACCGCGACGCCGGGGTCGACATCGATGCCGGCAACGAACTGGTGGAGCGCATCAAGCCGCTGGTGAAGCGCAGCTTCCGGCCGGAGGTGATGGGCGGCCTCGGCGGCTTCGGTGCGCTGTTCGACCTCTCCGGCAAGTACCGCGAGCCGGTGCTGGTCTCCGGCACCGACGGGGTCGGCACCAAGCTGAAGCTCGCTCAGCAGCTCGGCCGCCACGACACCATCGGCATCGATCTGGTCGCCATGTGCGTCAACGACGTGCTGGTGCAGGGTGCCGAGCCGCTGTTCTTCCTCGACTACTTCGCCACCGGCAAGCTGCACATCGACACCGCGGCGGCGGTCATCGGCGGCATCGCCCGCGGCTGCGAGCTCGCCGGCTGCGCCCTGGTCGGCGGCGAGACCGCCGAGATGCCCGACATGTACGCCCCGGGCGAGTACGACCTGGCCGGCTTCTGCGTGGCCGCGGTGGAGAAATCCGAACTGCGCGACGGCTCGCGGGTGCGCGAGGGCGACGTGCTGCTCGCCCTGCCCTCCTCCGGCCCGCACAGCAACGGCTACTCGCTGATCCGCCGCGTGCTGGCCCGCGCCGGTTTCGACGCGGCGAAGGGCGACCTCGACCTGCAGGTCGGCGGGGTGCCGCTGGTCGACGCGCTGATGGCGCCGACGCAGCTCTACGTGAAGCCGATCCTGGCCCTGCTGCGGGCCTTCCCGGGTGCCGATTCGCCGATCCACGGCATGGCCCACATCACCGGCGGCGGCCTCACCGAGAACATCATCCGCGTCATCCCCGCCGGCCTCGGCCTCGAGATCGACGCCTCGTCGATCGCCTTGCCGCCGGTGTTCGAGTGGCTGCAGCGCGAGGGCGCCATCGCCGATGCCGAGATGTGGCGTACCTTCAACTGCGGCGTCGGCTTCGTGCTGGTGGTGCCGGAGGCCAGCATCGCGGCGCTCTCGGCGCCGCTCGCCGCCGCCGGACTTCCGCCGCACCCGATCGGCCGGGTGGTGCGGAATGCCGGCACCAGCGTCCACGAGCGTGTGCGGATCGGCTGACGAAGCCCACCGCGGCGTCGGTGCCCGGACCATGCGTTTGAACATCGCCGTGCTGGCCTCGGGTGCGGGCAGCAATTTCGCGGCCCTGCTCGCCGCCTGCGGCGATGGCCGCATCGACGGCCGCATCGTCGGCCTGTTCTCCGACAAGCCCGGTTGCGGCGCGATGGCGCTGGCGCGCGAGGCCGGCATCGTCGCCTGGGCGATGAGGCCGGACGGCTTCGCCAGCCGCGCGGCCTTCGATGAATCGATGTTCGACGCCATCGCCGCGGTTCAGCCCGACCTCATCGTCTGTGCGGGATACCTGCGCATCATCGGCGCCACCGCCATCGCCCGTTTCCCGGACCGCATGATCAACCTCCACCCCTCGCTGCTGCCGCGCCACCCGGGCCTGCACACGCACCGCCGCGTGCTCGAGGCCGGCGACGCCGAGCACGGTGCCAGCGTGCACGTCGTCATCCCCGAACTCGATGCCGGCCCGCTGCTGGCCCAGGCCCGGATCATGGTGCGGCCCGACGACAGCGCCGAGTCGCTGGCCGCCCGCGTGCGGCAGCGGGAACACCCGCTGCTGGTGGCCACCGTGGCGGCGATCGCCGGCGGCGAGTTGGGGCTGGCCCCGCCGTCCTGGCAGGGCCGGCCGCTTTCGGCACCGCTGCAGCTTGGCGCCGACGACCGGCTCGCCCCCTCCCCTGCGGGAGCACCGTCGTGAGCCGGGTCCGTGCCGTCCTGCTCGCCCTCGCCCTTCCCGCCTGCGGCCTCGCCGCACCCGCCGGTTCCGCCGCGTCGGCGCCGGTCGCGCCCTTCGAGGCCCGCTACGAGGTGCGCCGCAACGGCGACGTGCTGGGCGAGGCCCATCTGCGCCTCTCGAACGATGCCGAGGGTTGGCGCTTCGAGAGCCGGACCACCGGCACCCGCGGCCTCGCCCGCATGCTCGGCCTGCGCATCGAGGAAAGCTCGCACTTCGTCTGGAACGCCGAAGGCCGGCCCGAGACCCGCGAATACCGCTACGTCCAGTCCACCGGCGTACAGCGCCGCGAACGCGGCGTGCGGGTCGACCCGGCCGCCGACCGCATCCGCCTGCACGACCGCGAGCACAGCGCCGAATCGCCGCTGGTGGCCGGCGTGGTCGACCGCCAGCTGCTCACCGTCGCGCTGATGCAGGCGGTGGCCGAGGGCCGCCGCGGCGACCAGGTGCTGCCGGTCGCCGGCCGTCGCCGGGTCGAGGCACAGACTTGGCGCATCGGCGCCGCCGCCGCGGTGCCGGGCCAGCCGGCCGGCACGCAGGGGGTGGTGGTCGAGATGATCCGCGAGTCGCCGGACGGCCGCAGCACGCGGATCTGGCTCGACCCCTACCCGCCGCACGCGCCGTTGCGCATCGAGCAGCGCGAGGACGACGGCGAGTTCCTGGAGATGCGGCGGCTGGCCGGCTGAGCCGGACGTTCAGCCGCCGAGGCTGGCGGCGCCGACCCGCGCCAGCGCGAGCAGCACCGGCCACAGCAGCAGCCAGCCCCAGAGCGCGGTGAACATCGCCACGAACACCTGGAACAGCAGCACGAAGTAGGCCACGGTGGCGGCCAGCCAGCCGACGGCGAGGAAGAACATCAGGCCGTCCTCGCCGAGCAGGGCGAAGGCGGCGCAGACGATGGCCAGCGCCGGCAGGGTGTTGTTGAACGGGATGCCGGCGACCGGCACCGCCAGCATCAGGCCGGCGGTGATGATGAGCGTGCCGGCGGTGCGCCGGCCGCGCCGGCCGCGGGTCCAGCGGCTCAGGCGCGGCCGCACGACGCGGCCGGCCCAGCCCAGCACGCGGTCGGCCGAGGCCGCGAGCTGCGCCCACTGGGCGCTGTCGAGCCGGGCGGCGGCCAGCGTGGCCGGCAGCCAGGGCCGGGCGTCGCCACGGGCCAGTTGCCAGCCCAGCGTGGCCAGCGCCAGCCCGCCG
>JAGXSL010000158.1 GCA_018333835.1 Lysobacteraceae bacterium | reverse complement strand
AACCCAAGCGCACTCCGATCCGCCGACAGGCTCGCCCTGCCGAACCCAAGCGCACTCCGATCCGCCGACAGGCTCGCCCTGCCGAACCCAAGCGCACTCCGATCCGCCGACAGGCTCGCCCTTGCGAGCTCGCGCCCGAACAAACTCCGATCCACCGACAGGCTCGCCTCACAGCCCCAGCGCGAACAGTCCGAGGCAGACCAGCAGACCGATGCCCGGCACCACCACGGTGAGTGCCCCGACCGGCAGGTAGGCGTCCTTGTGGGTTTCGCGGCAGATGGCGCGGATGGTGGTGACCACGTAACCGTTGTGCGGCAGCGAGTCGAGCACGCCGGAGGAGATCGCCACCGCGCGGTGCAGCTGTTCGGCGTTGACGCCCTGCGCGAGGAAGGCCGGGGCCAGCAGGGGCAGGGCGATGGCCTGCCCGCCCGAGGCCGAGCCGGTCATGGCGGCGATCAGGCTGACCGCCAGCGCGGCGCTGGCGACCTCGGCGCCGGGCATCTGGATGAAGGCATCGACCGCCGCGTCGAAGGCCGGTGACAGTTTGGCCACGGCGCCGAAGCCGACCACGGCGGCGGTGTTGCCGATGGCGACCAGCGCGCCGGTGCTGCCCTCGGCGATCGCCGCGCCAGGGCTGCGGAAGGTGCGGAAGCAGAGCAGGGCGACGGCGAGGCAGCCGGCCAACAGGGCGAGGATCAGGGCCGAGACGCCGAAACGCTCGTGCAGCAGGAAGGACACCACCAGCACGACCACGGTCGGCACCAGCGCGGCCCAGAACGGCGGCAGGTCGGTGCGCAGGCCGGCGGGGTCGCCTTCGCGCTCGACGAAGCGTTCACCGCGGGCCTTGGCGCGCTTCAGCATCCAGCCGAGCCAGAGCTGTCCCAGCACCGCCATCACGATCGCGGTGACGAGGCTCGCCTCCCACGCCGCCCAGGGCGAGGTGCCGAGGTAGGGGATCGGGATCCAGTTCTGGATCTCCGGCGAACCGGCCGAGGTCATGGTGAAGGTGACCGAGCCGAAGGCCAGCGCGGCCGGGATGAAGCGTCGCGGCAGGTCGGCGGCGCGGAACAGCGCGAGCGCCGCCGGGTAGACCGAGAACGCCACCACGAACAGGCTGACGCCGCCGTAGGTCAGGATGGCGCAGGCCAGTACCACCGCCAGCGCGGCGTGCGAGGCGCCGAGGTGGCGCATCACGAAGGCGGCGATGGCATCGGCCGCGCCGCTGTCCTCCATCAGCTTCCCGAAGATGGAGCCGAGCAGGAACATGAAGAACCAGTTGGCGATGAAGCGGGTGAAGCCGCCCATGTAGGCGCCGACCAGGTCGGGTGCACCTTCGATGGCCAGTGGTGGCAGCAGGGCGATGCCCGAACTCAGGGCGACGATGGCTGCGCACAGCGGCGTGGCGATGAACAGGTTCCAGCCGCGCATGGTGAGCGCGATCAGCAGGGCGAGGGCGAGCACGAGGCCGATGGCGCTCAACATCCGGGGGGTTCCTGGGCGGGCCGGCGGGCAGCATGCGGGGCAGGGCCTGCTTCCGTGATTGGACGAACGTACAGGTGCCATCGCCGCGGCGGCCGGCCTAGGCTGCTTGCCACGCGCCGGGGGAGGCGCCCGAACCGCTCACGGGGAAAACCGATGATCCGCCATCCGCTCACGTCCGCCATCCACGCCGTCCTCGCCGTCGGCCTCGTCCTGCCCCTGGCCCATGCCCAGGCCCCCGCCGCCGCGGCGGCCGAGGAGGGGGAGCGCGCCGAGACCCGCGTACTGGATGCGGTCACCGTCACCGCCCGGCACCGCGAGGAGCGCCTGCAGGACGTGCCGATCGCGGTCACCGCCTTCACCCCGGAGGCACTCGACACGCTCGACGTCGGCGACCTCTCCGACCTCGACGCGCACGTGCCGAACCTCACGCTCTACGCCGCCCGCGGCTCGAACACCACCATGACCGTGTTCATGCGCGGCGTCGGCCAGGCCGACCCGCTCTGGGGCGTCGATCCCGGCGTCGGGCTCTACCTCGACGGGGTCTACATCGCCCGTCCGCAGGGCGCGCTGCTCGATGTCTTCGACGTCGGCCGCATCGAGGTACTGCGCGGTCCGCAGGGCACGCTCTACGGCAAGAACACCATCGGCGGCGCGATCAAGTACATCTCCAACCCGCTGCCGACCCGCACCGAGGCGCGCGCCGATCTCACCCTCGGCGACCATTCCCAGCGCAACCTGAAGGCCTCGATCGGCAGCCCGGTCGGCGAGACCGTCCGTTTCCGGCTGGCCGCCGCCCGCCTGCAGCGCGACGGTTTCGGCGAGAACCTGTTCCAGGGCGGGCCGCTGACCGACCAGGACACCCTGGCCGCGCGCTTCAGCGTCGGGCTGTTCGCCAGCGAGGGCTTCGATGCCGTGTTCAGCATCGACCACCTGGCGGACCACTCGGCCCCACGCGGGGCCCAGATGCTCACGCCCAACCGCTTCGCCCCCACCTTCGCGCCGCTCGCCGACCGCTACGACGCGCGCAACGGCATGGCACCGGTCAACGAGACCATCATGGACGGCATGGCGCTGACCATGACCTGGACCCGCGACGACTGGATGCTGACCTCGATCACGGCGCGTCGCGAGTCGGCCACCGAGACCCACATCGACTTCGACACCCTGCCCAACATCATCGCCGACGTCGCGGCGAGCTACCACGACGAACAGTTCTCGCAGGAGCTGCGCTTGAACCACGACGCCGGCGGCCGCTCGCGCGGCGTGCTCGGGCTGTACTGGTTCGACGGCACCGCCGGCGGCCGGGTGCGCAACAACTTCTTCAACCTGGCCTTCGGCGACACCCGGGGCACGATGGACACCCAGAGCATCGCCGCCTTCGCCGACTGGACCTGGGACCTCGGTGCCCGCACCGAAGTCTCGGCCGGCGCGCGCTGGACCTCCGAGGAGAAGACCGCCGACGTGCTGAACCGCGGGTTCTCCAACGCCACCTTCACCGTGCCGATCGCCACCGTCGCCGATTTCGAAGACTCGGTGCGCTTCGAGAACGTCTCGCCGCGCTTCGCCGTCAACCACGAGCTGAGCGACGACCTCATGCTCTACGGCGCCTTCTCGCGCGGCTTCAAGTCGGGCGGCTTCAACATCCGCGCCAACGCGGTGGCGGTGCCGCGCTCGGCGCGCCCGTTCGAGGACGAGACGGTGGACAGCTTCGAACTGGGCGCCAAGGCCACCCTGTTCGGCGGCCGCGCCTTCGTCAACGCCGCCCTGTTCCACAACGTCTACGAGAACATCCAGCTCTCGGTGTTCTCCTCCTTCATCGACGCCAACGGCGTGGCGCAGTTCTTCGGCGACTTCACCAATGCCGGCGAAGGCACCATCCAGGGCGTCGAGCTCGAGTACCAGTTCCTGCCCACCGATCGCTGGCTCATCAGCGGCAACCTGGCCTGGCTCGACGCCCGCTACGACGAGTTCATCGACCGCGGCGTCAACATCGCCGACCGGCAGCGCTTCACCAACGCCCCGGAGTTCTCGGCCGCGATCAACGTCGAGTACCGCCACCCGATCGGCGCTGCCGGGGAACTCGCCTTCCGCACCAGCTTCAGCCACCAGGGCGAGGTCTGGCCGACCACCGACCTGAGCCCGCTGATCCGCCAGCCGGCCTACAGCCTCTGGGGTGCCGGCGTGATCTGGCGCACCGGCGGCCCGTGGACGGTCTCCTTGCAGGGCAGCAACCTCGCCGACGAGAGCTACCGGGTCACCGGCTTCAACATCCCGGCGCTGGGCGTGCACACCGGCTTCTACGGCCCGCCGCGGCAGGTGGCGCTGAACCTGCGCTACGACTTCTTCTGAGCGGGCTCGTCTATCCTCGGTCGCGGGGAGGACCCGCACCGGGGGTGCCGGCATCGTGGTGAACGAGGGACTGCTGCTGCTGGCCGCGCTGGCCTGGCTCGGCCTGCTTTTCGGTTCCGCCGTCTGGGGCGAGCGCCACCCCGCCGCGTTGCGGCGCGGCTGGGGCGTGGTGTTCGCGCTGTCGCTCGCGGTCTACTGCACGAGCTGGACCTTCTTCGGCACCGTCCAGCAGGCGCTCGACTCGGGCTGGATGCTGCCACCCACCTTCCTCGGCACCATCGCGCTCTACCTGCTCGCCTTCCCGCTGGTGCTGCGGCTGTTCCGGCTGGCCCGCGAGCTCAACACCACCTCGATCGCCGACCTGGTCGCCACCCGGCTCGGCCGCAGCAGCGCGCTGGCGGCGGTGGTCACCGCGATCGCGGTGCTCGGCATGATCCCCTACCTCGCCCTGCAGCTGCGGGCGGTGGCCATGAGTCACGGCCTGCTCACCGGTGGCGAGCCGGCTGCCGCCGGGCAGGACAGCGCGCTCTACGTGGCGATCGCGATGGCGGCCTTCGTCATGCTGTTCGGCACCCGCCGCGCCTCGCTGCGCGAGCACAACCGCGGCCTCGTGCTGGCGATGGCGGTCGAGTCCCTGCTCAAGCTCGCCGCCATGCTGGCGCTCGGGGCCTGGCTGTTCCTGCGCGACCCGGCGGTGCCCGCCGCGCCGCTGCCCGAGGTGCCGGGCGGCACCGCCGGTTTCCCGGCCCTGATCCTGCTCGGCGCGCTTGCCATGGCGGCCCTGCCGCACCAGTTCCACGTCGGTTTCGTCGAGGGTCGCGAGGAGTCGCACCTGCGCCTCGCGCGCTGGCTGTTCCCGCTCTATCTCGTGCTGATCGCCCTGCCGGTGCTGCCGCTCGCCCGCGCCGGCGAGGCGGCCTTCGGTGCGCTCGACGTGCCCGCCGACCTCTACGTGCTGGCCCTGCCGATGGCCGAAGGCGCGACCGGCATGGCCCTGCTCGCCTTCCTCGGCGGCCTCTCCGCGGCCACCGGCATGCTGGTGCTCGCCACGCTGACCCTGAGCGTGATGATCGGCAACCACTGGGTCACGCCGCTGCGCGCCCGCGGCGACTGGCCGGCCGGCGAGGGCGACCTGCGCGGCGCGGTGCTGATGCAGCGGCGGGTGGCGATCGCCGCGGTGCTGCTGCTGGCCTGGGGCTACAGCCGGATGGTCGGCGAGCACGATGCGCTGGCCGAGATCGGCGCCCTGAGCTTCTCGGCGCTGGCCACCCTGGCCCCGGCGGTGGGCTTCGCTCTGTGGCGGCCGCAGACCCCGGCCTGGGCGGTGATCGCCGGCCTGCTCGCCGGATTCGCCGTCTGGACCTGGGTGTTGCTGGTGCCGGCCTTGGCCGAAGCCCTTGGCCTCGGCCCGGCCCTGCATTCAGGGCTTGCCGGCCTCGGCGTACTCTCGCCGGCGGCGCTGTTCGGGCTCGACGGCTGGAGCCCGCTCAGCCGCGGCGTGGTCGCCAGCCTGCTGGTCGGCGGCCTGCTGCCCCTGCTGCTGGCGATGTGGTGGCCGGGCCGCACCGAGACCGCTCCCGGCGCCCTCGACGTGGCCGCCGTGCGCCGCCTCGCCGCCCGCTTCCTGACCCCCGAACGGCTGGCCGACGCCCTCGCCGGCGCCCCGGCCGACGGCTGGCTCGACGCGGCCGGCGCGGCCGGCGCGGCCCGCGTCGAGCGCGAGCTGGCGGCGGTGGTCGGCGCCTCGTCGGCCAAGCTGCTGCTCGACGCCCTGCGCCACCCCGAGGGCCCGCCGGCCGAACAGGTGGTGGCGCTGGTCGACGAGGCCACCCAGGGCCTGCGGGCGCAGCAGCAGTTGCTCGGGGTCGCGCTGGAACACATGAGCCAGGGCCTGAGCGTGGTCGATCGCGAGTTGCGGCTGGTGGTCTGGAACCGCCGTTACCGCGAACTGTTCGACTACCCGCCCGAACTGCTGCAGGTCGGCACGCCGGTGGCGCGGCTCGTCGAGCACAACCTGCGCCGCGGGCTGGCCGGCGAGGTCGAGATCGCCGCCGCGCTGGAATCCCGCCTCGCCCACATGCGTGCCGGCACGCCCTACCTGAGTGAGCGGCGGATCGGTGGCCGCACCATCGAGATCCGCGGCGAGCCGATGCCGGACGGTGGCTTCGTGGCCACCTTCACCGACGTCACCCTGTTCCGCGCCAGCGAGGACGCGCTGCGGCGCGATGCCGAGACGCTGGAGGCGCGGGTCGGCGAACGCACCCGCGAACTGGCCGAGGCCAAGGCCGAGGCCGAGCGCGCCAACCAGGCCAAGACCCGTTTCCTCGCCGCGGTCGGGCACGACCTCGCCCAGCCGCTGCATGCCGCCCGCCTGCTCAGCCACGGTCTCGCGGAACAGGCCGGCGGCCAGCCGGCGCTGGCGACGGCGGTGGGGCAGGTCGATGCCGCGCTCGGGGCCGCCGAGGAACTGCTCGCCGGCCTGCTCGACATCTCCCGGCTGGAGGCCGGCGGCTTGCGCGCCCAGCTCCAGCCGGTGGCGCTCGACCCCCTGCTCGCCGCCCTCGTCGACGAGGCCGCCGTGCTGGCCCGGGCCAAGGGGCTGCGCCTGCGCCGGGTGCCGACGCGGACCTGGGTGCAGGCCGACCCGCAACTGCTGCGCCGGGTGCTGCGCAACTTCCTCGCCAACGCGGTGCGCTACACCCTGCGTGGCGGCATCGTGGTCGGCGTGCGGCGGCGCGCCGGCGGCATCGCCATCGAGGTTTGCGACAGCGGCCCCGGCATCCCGCCCGGCCAGCAGCGGCTGGTGTTCGAGGAGTTCCGTCGCCTGCAACGCGGCGGGCCGGGCCTCGGCCTCGGGCTCGCCATCGCCGAGCGGCTCGCCCGCCTGCAGGGCACCCGCGTCCACCTGCGTTCGCAGGAGGGCCGCGGCAGTTGCTTCGGCCTGCTCTTGCCGCGGGTGGCCGCGGCCACCGCCGCGGTCCGGCCGCCCCCGTCGGCGGAGCCGGTGGAGTCGGTGGAGGGTCGGATCCCCCTGCGCATGCTGGTGGTCGACAACGAGGCCGGCGTGCTCGACGCCACCCGCCAGTTGCTGGAGGGCTGGGGGGTTGAGGTCCGCGTGGCGACCGGCCCGGAGGCGGCGCTCGCCGCGGCCGAGGGTTTCGCGCCGCAGGCCTGGCTGCTCGATTTCCACCTCGACGACGGGGCCACCGGCGCCGCCCTGCACCGCGAACTGGCGGCGCGCCACCCGGGCGCGCTCGGACTCGTGGTCAGCGCCGACCACGGCGAGGCGGTGCGCAGCGCCGTGCTGGCCGTCGGCGCCCGTCCCCTGACCAAGCCGCTGAAGCCCCTGCGCCTGCGCAGCCTGCTGCAACACCACGCCACCGCCGGCTGAGCCGCCGGGCCGGCGAACCGGCCCGGTGCGTTCAGAAGCGGTAGTTCACCCGGGCGTAGACGAAGCGCCCGGAGCGGCCGAACGGCGAGTAGTTGCTGAAGGGTGTGTTGCCGGTCGGGTTGAGCGTGCGGCGCTGGTTGTTGACGAGGATGTCGACCGGGAACGGCTCGGGGTAGGTGTCGGTCAGGTTGTCGGCGCCCAGCGCCAGTTCCCAGTGCTCGCCGAAGCTCACCCGGCCCTCCAGGTCGACCAGCACCTCGGCCGGGATGCGGAAGTCGAGGCCGGCCTCCAGCGGGTTGTTCGAGCCGGGCTGCAACGCCTCGCCGTAGCGGGTCGCGCGCAGCGTGGCCGAGAACCGCCCGAAGGACCAGTCGAGGTTGGCGCCGAACTTGTTGCGCGGGTTGCCTTCCTCGAAGATCAGCACGTTGATCCGCTCGAACAGCCGGATGTTGGGGTCGATGGCGGCGATCGGCGCAGTGGTCGGCGTGCGGGTGACGGAGGTCTCGTTGATGTTGCCGGTGAGGGTCAGGTCGAAGCGCCCGGCCGCTTCGGTCTCGATCGGCAGGTTGAACACCACGTCCACGCCGCGGGTCTCGGTGTCGACGCCGTTCAGGAAGAAGCGCCCGCCGCCGATGCCGACGAAGCCCTGCGCGGCGAGGAAGTTGCGCACGCTGGGCTGGATCAGGTTCTCCGAGAGCACGATGCGGTTGTCGACGTTGATCGAATAGGCGTCGATGGTCAGCGTCGCCGCGCCGAAGGTGAACACCGCGCCGAGGCCGAAGTTGATGGATTCCTCGGCCTCCAGCGGTCGGGCGCCGAGCGCGCGGGCCACCGGGTCGGCCACCGGGAAGGTGGTGATGTCGAAGGGGATGCCGCCGATGAAGTTGGTGGCGGTCGAGGTGAAGAACTGCTGCTGCGGCGAGGGCGCGCGGAAGCCGTTCTGGATCGAACCGCGCAGGGCGAAGGAATCGTTGAAGTTGAAGCGGCCGGCCAGCCTGCCGGTCAGGTTCTCGCCGAAGTCGGAGTAGCGCTCGGCGCGCAGGGCGCCGGCGACCAGCAGCTGCTCGCTCAAGTTCGCCTCGGCATCGACGTAGAGCCCGACGGCGCTGCGCGAGGCATCGACTTCGTTGGCCGGCCGGAAGCCGGGGAAGACCTGTGAGCCGGAAGCGGTCGGCGCGCCGGCCAGCAGCACGCCGCCGTTGATCCACGACGAGGGCTCACCGGCGTGGATGCTGTAGTTCTCGTTGCGCGCTTCGATGCCGGTGGCGATGAACAGGTCGGAGTGCAGGCCATCGACCGCGAAGGCCCGGGTGCCACCGAAATTGAACACCGTCTGCGAGTACACGATGCCACCGGCCTGGAAGACGCGCTGGCTGGCCGGGCCCTGCGAGCGGTTGAGTGTGTTCTGGATGGTGAAGTCCATTTCGTTGCGGCCCCAGACCAGCGAGCTGTCCATGGCCCAGTCGCCTGCGTTCCAGCGCAGGCCGAAGGCGGCACTGGCGTCGATCACCTGCGGCGCGATCTGTGGCAGGAAGCCGTCGGGGTAGATTTCCCGCACGTTGCGGGCGTCGCGCGGCGTGCGGAAGAAGCCGGCCGAGACCGCTTGGCGGTCCTGCCAGCTGGCCCAGCCGTAGAGTTCCGCACCGCCGGCGAGATCGATGCCGGCATTGGCGAACAGCGTGGTTTGCCGTACCTCCGGCTCGCCGTACCAGGCGTTGAAGCGGTCGATGGTGGCCTCGCGCGGGTCGAACAGGTTGCCGGCCAGCAGCGGGTACTGCTGGCGGTTGTCGTAGCCGTCGCGCTCGGTGCGCTCCTGGTCGCGGTGCTCGAAGCTGAGGGTGAGGAAGCCGACCCCGGCCAGCGACAGGCCTTTCCAGCCGGCCACGGTGGTGGTGGCGCCGTCGTCCACCTCGCGGGTGACCTCGGTCGGCTGCGCCCAGTTCGGGGTGGCCGGGGCGCCGCTCTGCACGCCGCCCACGAACGGGGTGCGGATCACCGCGAACGGCGTCACCGGCACGGTGTATTCCGACATCCGCCGGCCGTGGCTGATGCTGACGCCGCCGCCCTCGTCGGCCTCGCGCAGCAGCACGTTGATGACGCCGGCGATGGCGTCCGAGCCGTACTGCGCCGAGGCACCGTCGCGCAGCACCTCGACGCCGCGCAGGGCCACGGTGGGGATGGTGTTGAGATCGACCGCGGCCGAACCGCGGCCGACCGTGTTGTTCAGGTTGACCAGTGCCGAGGCGTGGCGGCGCTTGCCGTTGACCAGCACCAGGGTCTGGTCCGGGGCCAGACCGCGCAGGGTGGCCGGGCGCACGGTGTCGGTGCCGTCGGCGAGGCCGGGACGCGGGAAGTTGAACGAGGGCAGGGCCAGCGAAAGGGCCTGGTTGAGCTCGGTGCTGCCCTTGCGTTCGAGCTGCTGGATCGGGATCGAGTCGACCGGGGCCACGGTCTCGGCGGCCGAGCGGCCGACGAAGCGGGTGCCGGTGACGATCACGGCGTCGAGCAGGCGCGCCCTGTCCTCGGCCTCTTCCGCCGGGGCGGCGGCGGGCGGCGTCTGGGCGAGGGTCGCGGCGGGAGCGCCAAGGGCGGCGGCGACGGCGATGGCAAGCAGGCTGGGGCGGGTCATGCGGGCGTCCTCGGGTGGCGGTTCACGGTTCGGTCAGGCAAGGCACGACACCTGTTTGTCATGTCCGATGCCTGCATGCAAGTCCTCGGGCGGCGTGAAGGTATGACAGAGCCGGGGCCGGCCGTTCCGGCGGTTACAATGGCGCATGCTTGCTTTCAAGAACCTGGCCCTCCGCCGCGGGCCGCGCCTGCTTTTCTCCGACGTTGACCTCGCCCTGCACGCCGGCTGGCGGGTGGGCGTCATCGGCCGCAACGGCTGCGGCAAGTCCAGCCTGTTCGCCGCCGTGCGCGGCGAGATCGAGCCCGACCGTGGCGACATCGACCGGCCGAACAAGCTGCGCATGGCCTCGGTGGCGCAGGAGACCCCGGCTCTGCCGGATGCGGCGCTGGATTTCGTGCTCTCGGGTGACGCCGAAGTGCACGCGGCGATCCGCATGGAGGCCGAGGCGATGGCCGCCGAGGACTACGAGAAGGTGGCCGAGGCGCACACCCTGCTCGCCGAGTTGAACGGCTACGACGCGCCCTCGCGCGCAGCCAAGCTGCTGCACGGCCTCGGCTTCCCGTCCAGCACCCACGACACGCCGGTGGGCGAGTTCTCCGGCGGCTGGCGCGTGCGGCTCAACGTGGCGCGGGCGCTGATGACACCCTCCGACCTGCTGCTGCTCGACGAGCCCACCAACCACCTCGACCTCGACGCCGTGCTGTGGCTGGAGGAATGGCTGCGCAATTACCCGGGCACGCTGCTCGTGATCTCGCACGACCGCGAGTTCCTCGACGGCCTCTGCACCCATACCCTGCACCTGCACGAGGGCCGCGCCAAGCTCTACACCGGCGGCTACACCGCCTTCGAACGCCAGCGCGCCGAGCACCTGCGCCTGCAGCAGATCGCCCACGAGAAGGAGCAGGCCGAGCGCGCCCACCTGCAGGCCTTCATCGACCGCTTCAAGGCGAAGGCGAGCAAGGCCAAACAGGCGCAGAGCCGCATGAAGCGGCTGGAGAAGCTGGCCGGCACCGAGGCGGTGCGCGCCGAGCGCGAGGTGCGCATCGATTTCCCGGTGCCGCTCAAGCAGCCGACGACGCTCATCCAGCTGCGCGAGGCCGACTGCGGCTACCGGGCCGGCGATGCCGGGGCCACCGACGGCGCGGTGGGCCGCCCGGCCGGCGTCGCGCCGGGTGCGGTCACGAAGGTCCTCGGCAAGGTCGGCTTGTCGATCGAGGCCGGCGACCGCCTCGGCCTGCTCGGCCCCAACGGCGCGGGCAAGTCCACGCTGGTGAAGACGCTGGTCGGCGAATTGCCCCTGTTGGCAGGCGAGCGCACCGGCCACCCGGACCTGGTGATCGGCTACTTCGCCCAGCACACGGTGGAATCGCTGCACGAGGGCCAGACGCCGATCGACCACCTGCGCGGGATCGCGCCGAACACGACCACGCAGGAGTTCCGCGATTTCCTCGGCAAGTGGAACTTCCCCGGCGACCGCGCCTTCGAGGTGATCGACGGCTTCTCCGGCGGCGAGCGGGCGCGGCTGGCGCTGGCCATGATCGCGTGGAAGAAGCCGAACGTGCTGCTGCTCGACGAGCCCACCAACCACCTCGACCTCGAGATGCGCGAGGCCCTGGCCGAGGCGCTGGCCGACTTCGACGGCGCGATCGTCATGGTTTCGCACGACCGGCACCTGATCGGCCTCGTCTGCGACCGCTACGTGCGCGTCGCCGACGGCCTCGTCGAGCCCTACGACGAGGATCTCGACGCCTACGCCGCGTGGCTGAAGCAGCGCGGCAACAGCGCCAACGCCAAGGCCAGGGTGGCCGGGGCGAGGGAGGCATCGAACGGAACCCCGACGGCGGCCGTGGGCGGTGGCTCCGTGGCTCCGTCGAATGGCAGGCGCGCCGCCGCGGCCGTGCCGGGTTCTTCGAAACCGGTCGACGCCGCGACCAGGAAACGCCATGCCGCGGTCGAGGCCAAGCTCGCCTCGCTGGGCGCGGAAGCCGAGGTGCTGGATGCCGAACTGGCGGCGGCGGCCGCGAGGGGAGGGGCGCAGGCGGCGCAGGCGCTCGCCGCGCTCGGGCAACGCCGGAACCTCCTGCAGGCCGAGCGCGCGGAGCTCGAGGCCGAGTGGCTGGACCTCGCCGAGAGGATCGAGGCTGCCGGCTGAGCCGTGCCGGATCGCCGTGGCGGCTTGAAATCCCGTCCTGCCGGCCCCAATGCCGCCGGCAGCGCAACGCCCACCGACCTGTCCGCCATGCCCATCTACGCCTTCGCCTGCTCGGCCTGCGGCCACGCCTTCGACCGCCTGCAGAAGCTTTCCGACCCCGACCCGATCGCCTGTCCGGCCTGCGCGGCCGAGGGCACGATCGCCCGCCAGCTCACCGCCCCGCAGTTCCGCTTGGCCGGCAGCGGCTGGTACGAGACTGACTTCAAGAAGGACGGCGACCGCAAGCGCAACCTCGCTGACCGCAGCGAGGGAGGCGGCGAAGCGGGCGGCGCGGGCGGCAGCGCCGGCGGCGGCGAGGCCAAGCCGGCCCCGTCCAGCCCGCCCCCGGCCACGCCTTCGGCACCGGCCAGTAGCGCGCCGGCCGCCAGCCCCGCACCGGCCACCGCCAAGGCCGGCTGAGGACGCGCCGGCTACAATGCCGCTCTGGCCGCCGCGACAGCGCCGGCCCCGACACCCAGCGGAGTTCCCATGCGTAGCCACTACTGCGGCCAGGTCAGCGAGGCGCTGATCGGTCGGACCGTCACCCTTTGCGGCTGGGCGGATGTCGCCCGCAACCTCGGCGGCGTCTGCTTCATCGACCTGCGCGACCACGAGGGCATCGTCCAGATCGTCGCCGAGCCGGACAACCCGGCCTACGCCGCGGCGGCGCAGGTAGGCTACGAGGACTGCCTGAAGGTGACGGGCGTCGTGCGCGCCCGCCACAGCGTCAACGACAAGCTCAAGACCGGCCGCATCGAAGTGGTGGCCGAGCGCATCGAGATCCTCAACCAGGCCGCGACCCTGCCCTTCTACCTGCACGAATCCCCCGGCGAGGACGTGCGCCTGAAGTACCGCTACCTCGACCTGCGCCGTCCGGCGATGCAGCGCACGATGCGCACCCGCGTGGCGCTGGTGCAGGCCCTGCGCCGCCACCTCGACGCCGCCGGCTTCCAGGACATCGAGACGCCGATCCTCACCAAGGCGACACCGGAAGGCGCCCGCGACTACCTGGTGCCCTCCCGCGTGCATCCGGGCGCGTTCTTCGCCCTGCCGCAGTCGCCGCAGCTCTTCAAGCAGCTCCTGATGATGGCGGGCTTCGACCGCTACTACCAGATCGCGCGCTGCTTCCGCGACGAGGACCTGCGCGCCGACCGCCAGCCGGAGTTCACCCAGCTCGACATGGAGTTCGCCTTCGTCACCGAGGACGACATCCAGGACTTCGTGGAAGGGATGATCCGCAGCGTGCTGAAGGAGGTCGGCGGCATCGAACTCGCCAACCCCTTCCCGCGCATGAGCTACGCCGAGGCCATGCACCGCTACGGCTCGGACAAGCCGGACCTGCGCATCGCCTGGGAATTCACCGACATCGCCGAGCTCGTCAAGAACTGCGAGTTCAAGGTCTTCACCGACTGGGCGAACCATGCCGACGGCCGCGTGGTCGCGCTGCGCGTGCCGGGCGGGGCCTCCTTGAGCCGCAAGCAGATCGACGACTACGGCGCCTACTGCGCCAAGTACGGTGCCAAGGGCCTCGCCTGGATGAAGGTCGAATCGCGCGCCAAGGGCCGCGAAGGCATCAGCTCGCCGATCGCCAAGTTCCTCGACGAGGCCACGCTGGCCGCCGTGCTCGACGCCGCGCAGGCGCAGGATGGCGACCTGCTGTTCTTCGGCGCCGGCCCCTACAAGACCGTCTGCGATTTCATGGGTGCGCTGCGCCTGAAGGCCGCCAAGGACTTGGGCCAGGTGGCGGAGGGCTGGGCGCCGCTGTGGGTCACCGACTTCCCGATGTTCGAGTGGGACGAGGAAGCGCAGCGCTACATGGCCCTGCACCACCCCTTCACCGCGCCGAAGATCGACGACATCGCCAACCTCGCCGCCAACGCGCGCACCGCCGTGTCGCGCGGCTACGACATGGTGCTCAACGGCAACGAGATCGGCGGCGGCTCGGTGCGCATCCACGACAGCGCCATGCAGGCCAAGGTGTTCGAGCTGCTCGGCATCGGCGCCGAGGAGGCGCAGGCGAAGTTCGGCTTCCTGCTCGAAGCCCTGCGCTACGGCGCACCGCCGCATGGCGGCATCGCCTTCGGCATCGACCGCATCGCGGCGCTGATGGCCGGCAGCGAATCGATCCGCGACGTCATCGCCTTCCCGAAGACCGCCAGCGCCCAGTGCCTGCTCACCAGCGCCCCGTCGCCCATCGACGACCGGCAGCTGGCCGAACTGCACGTGCAGGTGCGTCCGGGCGCCCAAGGCTGACCGGGCGGGGCGATGGCCGAGCGCGTCGTCCTGCTGCACGGCATCTGGAACCACACGCCGGTGCTGTGGCCGCTGGCGGACCGCCTGCGCGCCGCCGGTTTCGAGGCCGAGACCTTCGGCTACCCCAGCGTGCTGGGTGGCGCGGAGTGGGCCGCCCGGCGGCTCGCCGAGCGCCTGCGCGCCGACGAGCGTCGCGGCCTACCGCCTGCGCACCTGGTCGGGCACAGCCTGGGCGGACTGGTGTCGCTGCTGGCGGCGCGCGACCCGGAACTGCCGGTGCGGCGCATCGTCTGCCTCGGCAGTCCGCTCACCGGCAGCGGTGCGGCGCGCGCGGTGCAGCGCCACGGCCTCGGCTTCGGCATGGGGCGCAGCGCCCGCGTGCTGCTGCAGGGCCTGGACGCGGCCCCGCCGCAGCGCGAGGTCGCGGTGATCGCCGGTACCCGCGCGCTCGGCCTCGGCCGGGTGTTCCGTACCTTCGACGGCCCGCACGACGGCACCGTGGCGGTGGCCGAAACCCGCCTGCCGGGCATCCGCGACCACCTGCAGGTGCACGCCAGCCACATGGGCCTGCTGGTCTCGCGGCGGGCGGCGCGGGCAGTGGCGGATTTCCTCCGGGTGGGGCGGTTCGGCGGCTAGAACCGCGTCGTCAGCTCGACCAGCCACGTTGGCGCGAGCCCGAGCAGCCAGGCCTCGAGGGCCTTGTCGAGCCCCGTCAGCACCAGCACGCCGACCACCAGCAGGCTGCCGCCCATCAGCTTGCGCCCGACATCGCCGGCCTGCGCCAGTCGCGCGCGGTGGCGCACCAGCAGGCTTCGTCCCAGCAGCCCCACCGCCATCAGCGGCAGCACGGCACCCAGGCTGAAGACCGCCATCACCGCCGCCGCCGAGGAGGCCGAGCCGCCGCTGGCGGCAAGTCCGATCGCCGCGCCCAGCGTCGGCCCCACGCAGGGGCTCCAGGCCACGCCCATCAGCACGCCGATGCCGAGCTGCGCGGCCGGGTGGTCGCTGTGCACGCGTGCGGCGGCATTGCCGCCGAAACTTCCGACGCGCTGCAGGCCGGCTTCCATGAATCGCTGCGCGGCGGGCACCAGCAGCGCCGCGCCGAGCAATGCCATCAGTACGCCCGCACCCAGTCGCAGCATGCGGTCGTCCAGCCCGAGCAGGCTCCCGCTGCGCGCCAGCGTCACGCCGACGAGGGTGAACGTGGTGGCGATGCCGAGCGCCATGGCCGGCAAGCCCCAGCGGCTGCGCGAGGTCGCCGAGGCGGCGACCATCGGCAGCACCGGCAACACGCAGGGCGACAGCGTCGTCAGCAGGCCGGCGAGCAGGGCGAGACCGACGACGACGAGGCTCAGGCTCCCGCCATCCACGGTCAGTCCGCCGTCTGCGCGAGGAAGGCGAGGATCTTCGCGGGGTCGGTTTCCGCGACCTGCATGCCGAGCTTCGTGCCGCCCTTGAACAGCAGCAGGGTGCTCTGCCGCGGTGCGCCGTGCGCACGGGCCTCGTCGCGCTGGTCATCCCAGTCCAGGGTCAGTACGGCGATGTGCTTGAACTCCGGCTCGGCCAGCGCGGCGGTGAGGATCTCGCCCTGGCGGCGGCAGGTCGGGCACCACGGGGCATGCACGTCGACGAGGACGGTCCGGCCTTCGGCCTGCAGGGCGGCAAGACGCTCGGTGGAATAGGGCTCCGAGGGAACCGCGTGGGCCGGCGC
Source organism: Lysobacteraceae bacterium (assembly GCA_018333835.1). Lineage (GTDB taxonomy): Bacteria > Pseudomonadota > Gammaproteobacteria > Xanthomonadales > Xanthomonadaceae > Silanimonas. The sequence continues at coordinate 6,182 of JAGXSL010000158.1, read as the reverse complement.
ACAGGCCACGGCGAACAGGGTTACGGCGGCCAGCAGGCCGGCGCGGATCGGGGTCAACAGGGACATTGGACGCTCCTTGGATGGGGGAGGCGGCCGGTCGGCCGCCCTCCCCGGATACGGAATGCCGGGGGGTCCGGTTACACCCGGGGAGCCGGACCTGCGGGCTTCCGGCGATAATCCCGCCATCGCACACACCACCGAGGCACCCCATGGGTCGATTGATGGCCATCGAAGGCCGCAAGAACGCGCAGGCCGCCAAGCGCGGCGCGGTCTTCACCAAGCTGGTCCGCGAGATCTCGGTCGCGGCGCGGATGGGCGGCGGCGACCCCGCCGGCAACCCGCGCCTGCGCCTCGCCATCGACCGCGCGCTCAGCGCCTCGATGCCGAAGGACAACATCGAGCGCGCGATCAAGAAGGCCACCGGCGAACTCGAGGGCGTCAGCTACGAGGAGGTGCGCTACGAGGGCTACGCCCCGGGCGGCATCGCGGTCATCGTCGAATGCCTCACCGACAACCGCGTGCGCACCGTGGCCGATGTGCGCCACGCCTTCTCGAAGTTCGGTGGCAACCTCGGCACCGAGGGCTCGGTGGCCTTCATGTTCAGGAAGATCGGCGTGCTCGCCTACGCCGCCGGCGCCGATGAAGAGAAGATCACCGAGGCCGCCATCGAGGCCGGGGCCGACGACATCAAGAGCTACGAGGACGGCGCGGTGGAGGTGATCACCTCGCCCGAGGCCTTCGAGGCGGTGAAGAAGGCGATGGAGGCCGCGGGCCTCGCGCCGGCCGAAGCCAACGTCACGATGCGCGCCGACAACGACGTGGCCGTCGACGGCGAGACCGCGCAACAGGTCGTCAAGCTGCTCGACAAGCTCGAAGACCTCGACGACGTGCAGCACGTGCACCACAACGCCGAGCTGCCGGACAGCGCGTACCAGTGACGACCCGGCTGCTCGGCATCGACCCCGGCTCCCGGCGCACCGGCCTCGGGCTCATCGACGTCGATGCCTACGGCCACTACCGCTTCGTGCACTGCGAAGTGCTGAACCTGCTGATCGACACCGAGCATTTCCCCGAACGCCTCGGCAAACTCGCCGAAGGTATCGACGCCATCATCGACCGCTGGCAGCCACAGCAGGTGGCCATCGAAACCGTGTTCATGGACAAGAGCGCGACCTCGGCCCTGAAGCTGGGCCATGCCCGGGGTGCGGCCATCGCCACCGTGGTGCGGTGCGGCCTGCCGCTCGCCGAGTACCCTCCGCGCGTGATCAAGCAGAGCCTCGTCGGCAAGGGTGCGGCCGGCAAGGAGCAGGTGCAGCACATGGTCAGGATCCTGCTGAACCTGCAGGGCGAGCGCCTGTTCGCCGACGCTGCCGACGCCCTGGCCGTCGCACTCACCCACGCCCACATGTCCGCCACCGCAGCGCGCGCCGGGGTCGGCGTGGCGGCGCTGCGGCGGCGTTGAGCGGCCCTCGCCGGAGCGAGGACGTCGCGGCGGCGGGCCTTCAGGTGCCGTCGGCGTCGCGCGGCGCGGCGGCGCGCCGCAGGCGGTCGTTGACCGCGGCCCAGGCGGCCGTGTGCGGCGGCAGCTCGGCCAGCAGCACGTCGAAGCCGCGGGCGTCGAGCCGGCGCAGCGCGGCGTAGAGGGCATGGCCGTAGCCGGCGAGGTCGCTCGGCAGCACTTCGCCTTCGATGCCCTTGAACGGCTGGCCGCGCAGCAGGGCTGCCACCTTCTGTCCGCGCCTCGCGAGCTCGTGGTAGCGCGCCACCAGCGGGGCACGCGCCAGCACTTCCACGCTGGCGCGCGGCGCGTAGTGCGAAGCGAGCGTTCCGGAGGCGCGTGGGCTGTCGCTTTCGCGTCCTTCCGCCACCGGGCCGATGACCGCCTCGATCTCGGGCCGGCTGATCCTGCCGGGGCGCAGGATGCGCGGCGTCCCGCCGGAAAGATCGACGATGGTGCTCTCCAGCCCGATCTCGCATTCGCCGCCGTCGAGGACGATCGGCAAAGCCTCGCCGAACTCCTCGCGCACATGCTGTGCCGTGGTCGGCGAGAGTCGGCCGAAACGGTTGGCCGAGGGCGCGGCGACGCCGCCCTCGAAGGCCTTGAGCAGGGTTTGGGCGATCGGATGGGCGGGGACGCGCAGGCCGACCGTGTCCTGCCCGCCGGTGACCTCGTCGGGGACGTTGGCGGCGCGCGGCAGGATCAGGGTGAGCGGGCCGGGCCAGAAGGCTTCGGCAAGCGCCTCGGCGGCCTCGGGCCAGTCGCCTGCCCAGCGCGAGGCGGTGACGGCGTCGGCCACGTGGACGATCAGCGGGTGGTCGGAGGGCCGGCCCTTCAGCGCGTAGATGCGGCGGATGGCGGCCGGGTCGTGGGCATCGGCGGCGAGGCCGTACACGGTCTCGGTGGGCAGGCCGATGGCTTCGCCGCGGCGCAACGCGGCCAGTGCCGCCTCAAGGTCGGGGACTTGCGGGGATTTGCCGTCCATCCAGCCATGCTAGCCGCGGCCGCCGGATGCGACAATGCGGACCAGTTTTTTTTCCCTGCCCTGGAGCACGCATGGCCATCCTCCGCATGACCGACCTCGACCTCGCCGGAAAGCGCGTGCTGATCCGGCAGGACCTCAACGTGCCGATCGAGGACGGCAGGGTGACGTCGGAACAGCGCATCACCGCCTCGCTGCCGACGCTCCGGCTGGCGCTGGAGAAGGGCGCGGCGGTGATGGTCACCTCGCACCTCGGCCGCCCGAAGGAGGGCCAGTGGAGCGCCGAGGACTCGCTCGGCCCGGTGGCCGAACGCCTCTCGGCCCACCTCGGCCGCCCGGTGCCGCTGCTGCGCGACTGGGTGGACGGCGTGGCGGTGCAGCCCGGCGAGCTCGTGCTGCTGGAGAACTGCCGCATGAACGTCGGCGAGGGCAAGGACGACCCGGCGCTGGCGGCGAAGTACGCGGCGCTCTGCGATGTGTTCGTGATGGACGCCTTCGGCACCGCGCACCGGGCGCAGGCCTCGACGCACGGCGTGATCCGCGCGGCGAAGCTCGCCGCCGGCGGTCCGCTGCTGATGGCCGAACTGGACGCGCTGGCCAAGGCGCTGGCCCATCCGGCACGGCCGCTGCTCGCCATCGTCGCCGGGGCCAAGGTCAGCACCAAGCTCGAACTGCTCGGCAGCCTCGTCGACAAGGTCGACCAGCTGATCGTCGGCGGCGGCATCGCCAACACCTTCATCGCCGCCGCCGGCCACCGGGTCGGCAAGAGCCTCGTCGAAGCCGACCTGCTCGATACCGCCCGCGCCATCGTCGAGAAGGCCAAGGCTCGCGGCGCCTCGATCCCGCTGCCGGACGACGTGGTGGTGGCCCCGGGCTTCGCCGCCGACGCCCCGGCCACGGTGCGCGCGGTGGATGCGGTGCAGGACGGCGAGATGATCCTCGACATCGGCCCGAAGACGGCGGCGCGCTACGCCGGGCTGATCGCGAAGGCCGGCACGGTGGTCTGGAACGGCCCGGTCGGCGTGTTCGAGTTCGAGGCCTTCGGCAAGGGCACCGAGGCGTTGGCCCGCGCCATCGCCGCCTCGCCGGCTTTCTCGATCGCCGGCGGCGGCGACACCCTGGCCGCCATCGAGAAGTACGGCATCGCCGGCGAGGTCGGCTACATCTCGACCGGCGGCGGTGCCTTCCTCGAGTTCCTCGAAGGCAAGACCCTGCCCGCGGTGGCGGCGCTGGAAGCGCGCGGCAGCTGAAGCCCCGGGCCTTCAGGCCTCGCGCGCACCGGCCGCCTGCAGGGCGGCGACGAAGGCCTCCCGGTGGGCCGGGGCGAGGCGCAGGCGCTCGCCGTCCTCGGCCTCGATCTCCAGCGCGGCGATCCTCCCGGGCAGGGCGGCGAACCAGCGCCGGCCGTCGCGATCGCGCTGCCAGCCCATCGCGTCGCCGCCTTGCCACCAGCGCGGCGCGCGCATCGCCGCGGGCAGTTCGGCCGCCGGCCAGTCGCGCAGGTCGATCCGTCGCATCCGGGCGCCGGCGAGCGGCAGGCTGAGGCGTTGGAAGTCGGCCTCGACGTGCAGGCGGCCCTCGGCGATCCGCGCCTTGGGCGGCCGCGCCACCACCGCGGCGAGCAGGCCGGAGACCAGCACGCCGACGGCGACGAAGGCGGCGGCGAGGCCGAGGTGGCGGCCGCCGGTGATCCAGACGATCACCACACCGATCAGCAGGGCGTCGAAGGCGAGGAACAGGGCCCCGCTCCAGGCGAGGCGACGGCGGCGGGGCGAAGGAGCGATGGCGAGCGGCGACATGGTGGGGCTTTGGCGGGCTCTGCTAGCGTAGCGGGAATGCACGCCGAAGACCGCCCGACCATGAGCCAGCCGCTGCGCCGTTCCCGGATCCTCGCCACCCTCGGGCCGGCCACCGATGCGCCCGGGGTGGTCGAGGCCCTGATCGCCGCCGGCGTCAACGCGGTGCGGCTCAACTTCTCGCACGGCACCGCCGGGCAGCACGCGCAGCGGGTGGCGGCAGTCCGCGCGGCGGCGGCGCGCAGCGGTCGCGAGATCGGCGTGCTGGCCGACCTGCCGGGGCCGAAGATCCGCATCGAGACCTTCGCCGAGGGCAGGGTGGCGCTCAAGGCCGGGCAGGCCTTCGCACTCGTCTGCCGCGCCGATGCTCCGCCCGGCGACGCGACGCAGGTCGGCTGCAGCTACCTCGGCCTGCCGGGCGACGTCGCCGAGGGCGACACCCTGCTGATCGACGACGGGCTGGTCGGCCTGCGGGTGCTGCGGGTCGAGGGCGAGCGCATCCACACCGAGGTGCTGACCGATGGCGTGGTGTCCAACCGCAAGGGCCTGAACCGCCTCGGCGGCGGCCTGAGCCTCGGCGCGCTGACCGACGAGGACCGCGTGCACATCGCCACCGCCACCCAACTCGGCGTCGACTTCATCGCCGTCTCGTTCTGCCGTTCGGCGGCCGACATCGAGCTCGCCCGCGAACTGGCCCGCGATGCCGGCTCGGAGGCCCAGATCGTCGCCAAGATCGAGCGCGCCGAGGCCATCGAGAACCTGGCCGGGATCGTCGAGGCCGCCGACGTCGTCATGGTCGCCCGCGGCGACCTCGGGGTCGAGATCGGCTACGCCGAACTGCCGGGCCTGCAGAAGACCATCATCCGCGAGTCGGTGGCCCGCAACCGGGTGGTGATCACCGCGACCCAGATGCTGCAATCGATGGTCGACAACCCGATCCCGACCCGCGCCGAGGTGCTGGACGTGGCCAATGCCATCATCGACGGCACCGACGCGGTGATGCTCTCGGCCGAGACCGCGAGCGGCCAGTACCCGGTGCAGGCGGTCGAGGCGATGGCGCGCATCTGCCTCGGCGCCGAGCGCCAGTTCCGCCACGACACCGATTTCGAGGCCGCCCGCAGCGGCCTGACCCGCGCCGACGAGGCGATCGCGATGGCGGCGATGTTCCTCACCGAGCACATCGAGCTCAAGGCCATCATCGCCCTGACCGAATCCGGCGGCACCGCCCGCTACCTCTCGCGCTACCGGGCGGCGGCGCCGGTGTACGCGCTCTCGCGCTTCGACGGGGCGCGCCGCAAGATGTCGCTGATGCGCGACGTGTTCCCGATCCACTTCGATACCCGCGGCCTCTCGCCGGGGGTGGCGGCGCGCTCGGCCGCCCGCCAGCTCCACGACCTCGGCCTGCTCGCCGCCGGCGACCGCGTGCTGGTCACCAACGGCGACTCGATGGAGCAGCGCGGCAGCACCAACACCCTGCGCCTGCTGCAGATCGGCGAAGGGGGCCGGGTCGAGGCGGTCGGGGCCCTGTGAGGCCGGCTATAATCGCCGGCCTCCCTCCCTCCCGCCGAGCCTTCCCCATGAGCATCGAACAGCTTGCCGACATCGCCCAGGCCATGGTCGCCCCGGGCAAGGGCATCATCGCCATCGACGAGTCCACCGCCACCATCGGCAAGCGTTTCGCGGCGGTCGGCATCGAGAACACGGAGGAGAACCGCCGCGCCTACCGCGAGATGCTGCTCACCACGCCGAATCTTTCCGACCACATCTCCGGCGCCATCCTGTTCGACGAGACGATCCGCCAGGCCACCCGCGACGGCGTGCCTTTCACGAAGATCATGCTCGACGCCGGCATCCTGCCCGGCATCAAGGTCGACACCGGCGCCAAGCCGCTCGCCGGCTGCCCGGG
>JAGXSL010000157.1 GCA_018333835.1 Lysobacteraceae bacterium | reverse complement strand
TTGGTTAAACGGACGGCAGGGGCGGGTTAACCGGCGGCGACCCGCCGTGGCCGCGCGACCCGACGCCGGCTGACGGCCACCAGCCCGAGCACGTGGTCGAGGATGCGGCCGGCGATGTCGAGGCCCGAGGCGGCCTCGATGCCCTCCAGGCCTGGCGAGGAGTTGACCTCCAATAGCAGCGGTCCGCGGTTGGATCGCAGCAGATCGACGCCAGCAACGCCCAATCCGAGGCGTTTCGCGGCACGCACGGCCACCGCCTGCTCGGCGGCGTCGAGGCGGGCCAGGGCGGCCTTGCCGCCGCGGTGCAGGTTGGCGCGGAAGTCGCCGGGGGCGGCGCGGCGCTGCATGGCCGCCACCACCTCGTCGCCGACCACGAAGCAGCGCAGGTCGGTGCCCCTGGCCTCGGCCACGAACTCCTGCACGAGGAAGCTGGCGTAGAGCCCGCGGAAGGCCTCGATCACGCTGCGCGAGGCGGCCGCGTCGCGGGCCAGCACCACTCCGCTGCCCTGGGTGCCCTCGTTCAGCTTGACGACGTGCGGGGCCGGCCCGACCAGGTCGAGCAGCACCGGGGTGTCGTCCGGGCTGTCGCCGAAGGCGGTGACCGGCAGGTCGATGCCCTCGGCGGCGAGGATCTGGTGGCAGCGCAGCTTGTCGCGGGCGCTGAGGATGGCGTCGGCGGTGCTGGGCGTGGCCACGCCCATCAGCTCCATCTGGCGCAGCACGGCGGTGCCGTGGAAGGTGACCGAGTGGCCGATGCGCGGGATGACCGCGTCGATGCGCGGCAGCGGCCTGCCGCGGTAACGCAGCTCGAAGGCGCCGGGGGCGACCTTGAGCGCGCAGCGCAGGGGGTCGAGCACGCGCACGGTGCAGCCGCGCTGGCGCGCCGCCTCGATCAGGCGCTGGGTCGAGTAGAGCGCCGCGTTACGCGACAGCAGGGCGATCCGGGGTCGCAAGCGGGGCTCCGAGGGTGTAGCTGCACGCGGGGTCGACGAGGAAACGCCCGGCGATGGCGGTCCGCCCGAGCAACATCGGGAAAAGCATGTGGGTCCGCCGCGACAGGTTCATGTCGATCGCCCATTCGGCTCCGGCGAGGCGGAGCCGGGTGCGCACGAAGATGCGCTCGCTGCGGTGGCCGCCGGAGTCGGTGACCTGCCGGCGGTCGAGCACCGCGGCCTCGACCCAGCGCCGCGCGGCGATGCAGTCGTCGCCGAGCGCGAAGCGCACCCACTCGCGGCCGTCGCGGAAGCCGGTCTCGATGGCCTCGACGTGCAGGGCGGAACTGCGCGCGCCGGTGTCGACCTTGGCGCGGATCTCGGTGATCCCGAGTTCGGGCAGGGCGAGGCATTCGCGCCAGCCAAGCACCGGAAGGGACGCGGGATCGGGCATGGCGGGCGGGGCCGGGGCGGGGTGGAGCGGGTGATGGGAATCGAACCCACGTTCGCAGCTTGGGAAGCTGCTGTCTTACCATTAGACGACACCCGCGGCCCGGCGATTATGGCGGTGGCCGCGCCGCCCGTGCAATGCGAGCCCCGAACATGCTGATCCACCTGAACGGCGAGCCCCTGCGGCTCGACGCCCCCTGCACCCTTGCCGCGCTGCTGGCGCAAACCGGCCTCGCCGGGCGGCGGGTCGCGATCGAGGTCAACGGCCGCATCGTGCCGCGTGGCGAGCATGCCGGGCATGCCCTGGCGGAGGGCGACCGCATCGAGGTGGTGCACGCCCTTGGCGGCGGCTGACGCGCCATAATGCGGCGATGACGACCCCCGCCCCGCACGACGCCCGCCGCGAGCCCGCGCCCACCGACGACAGGCTGGTCATCGCCGGCACCGCCTACCGCTCGCGCCTGCTCACCGGCACCGGCAAGTTCAAGGACCTCGACGAAACCCGCCGTGCCACCGAAGCCGCCGGCGCCGAGATCGTCACCGTCGCCATCCGCCGCACCAACATCGGACAGAACGCGGACGAGCCGAACCTGCTCGACGTGTTGCCGCCGGACCGCTACACCATCCTGCCGAACACCGCCGGCTGCTACACGGCCGACGACGCCGTGCGCACCTGCCGCCTCGCCCGCGAGCTGCTCGACGGCCACCGGCTGGTCAAGCTCGAGGTGCTGGGCGATCCGAGGACCCTCTACCCGCACATGCCGGAGACGCTGAAAGCCGCGGAAGTGCTGGTCGCCGAGGGCTTCGAGGTGATGGTCTACTGCAGCGACGACCCGATCCTCGCCAAGCGGCTGGAGGAGATCGGCTGCGTGGCGGTGATGCCGCTGGCCGCACCGATCGGCTCGGGCCTGGGCATCCAGAACAAGTGGAGCCTGCTCGAGATCGTCGAGAACGCGAAGGTGCCGATCCTGGTCGATGCCGGCGTCGGCACCGCCTCCGACGCCGCCGTGGCGATGGAGCTCGGCTGCGACGGCGTGCTGATGAACACCGCGATCGCCGGGGCGCGCGACCCGGTGCGGATGGCGCAGGCGATGCGCAAGGCGGTCGAAGCCGGGCGCGAGGCCTTCCTCGCCGGGCGCATCCCGCGCCGGCGCCACGCCTCGGCCTCGTCGCCGACCGACGGGCTGTTCTTCTGACGATGGACGCCGTACCGACCGGCGCGCACACGGCCCGCGCGCCATGCTGAGAAAGCCCTTCACCGAAGTCCCGGGGCAGCGCCAGGTGCGCAGCTTCGTGCTGCGCCAGGGCCGGCTCACCGCCGGCCAGCAACGCGCGCTGGAGGAACAGTGGCCGCGCTTCGGCCTCGACTTCGCCGGGGCACCGCGCGATTTCGCCGCCGCCTTCGGGCGCGGGGCACCGCTGGTGCTGGAGATCGGCTTCGGCAATGGCGAGCAGTTGCTGTTCGCCAGCGCCAACGAGCCGGACAGGAACCACCTCGGCATCGAGGTGCACGCGCCGGGCGTCGGCCGCCTGCTGCACGGCGCGGCGCAGCTGGGCGCGACGAACCTGCGGGTCTACTGCCACGACGCCGTCGAGGTGCTGCATCACGACATCGGCGAGGGCATGCTCGACGAGGTGCGCATCTACTTCCCCGACCCCTGGCACAAGAAGCGCCACCACAAGCGCCGCCTGGTGCAGCCGGCCTTCGTGGCCCTGCTGGCCGGAAAGCTTCGACCCGGCGGCCTGCTGCACCTCGCCACCGACTGGGAGGACTACGCGCGACAGATGCTCGAGGCCTGCGCCGCCGAACCGCGGCTGCGCAACCGGGCGCGGGCGGGCGGCGGTGCGGGCGACGACGCCCTCGCCCGCGGCACGGTCGAACGCCCGCACTGGCGGCGGCAGACGCACTTCGAGGCGCGTGGCCTGAAACTGGGCCACGGCGTCTGGGACCTGCTCTACGATCGCATCGGCTGAAGGAATCCCACGCATGGAGAATGCCGGACCCGCGCTGAGCACCGACATGCTGGTGGTGCTCGGGCTGGTCGGCTTCACCATGGTGATGTTCACCACCGAGCGCATCCGCGCCGACGCCACCGCGCTGGTGGTGCTGGTGGCGCTCGGGCTGTTCGGCATCGTCCCGGCCGACCGCCTGTTCGACGGCTTCGCCGGCAACGCCGTGATCAGCCTGATGGCGACCATGGTGCTGGCCGCCGGACTGGACCGCACCGGGGTGCTGAACCGGATCGCGGTGAACCTGCTGCGCTGGTCCAGGGGCGCCGAGTCGCGGCTGCTGCTGATGGCCTCGATGGTGGCGGCCGGGCTGTCCGCCTTCATGCAGAACCCGGCGGTGGCGTCGCTGATGCTGCCGGTGGCCTCGCGGCTGTCCGGCCGTACCGGCATCGCGCTGTCCCGGCTGCTGCTGCCGATCGCCGCCGCCATCATCATGGGCGGCTCGCTGACCATGATCGGCTCCTCACCGCTGATCCTGCTCAACGACCTGCTGCTGGCGGCCAACCGCCAATTGCCGCCCGGCGTCGACGCCCTGCAGCCGCTGCCGCTGTTCGCGCCGCTGCCGGTCGGCCTGGCCCTGGTCGTCCTTGGCCTGCTCTACTGGCACCACGGTGCCCGCCGCTGGCTGGCCGACGACACGCAGAAGGGCGCCACACCGGCGCGCACCGACAGCTACTTCGCCAAGACCTACGGCATCGAGGGCGAGCTCTGGGAACTCACGCTGACCGCCGACAGCCCGCTGGTCGGGATGCGCGTCGGCGAGGCCGAATCGCAGCACGGCGCGCCGCTCTACCTCGCCCTGGCCAGTGGCAACGAGGCGCGGCTCGCACCGCCGGCCGACGAGCGGCTCTGGGTCGGCAGCGTGATCGGCGTCATGGGCGAGCGCCAGGCGATCCAGGACTACGCGCAGAAGAACCTGCTGCGCGCCTCGACCCGGCTGCGCCACTTCGCCGACCTGTTCAACCCAGCCCGCGCCGGCATCTCCGAGGCGGTGATCCCGCCGACCTCGGCCTTCGTCGGCCGCCGCCCCGAGGACCTGCGGCTGCGCCGGCGCGCCGGCATCAACCTGCTCGCCATCAACCGCGACAACCAGGTCTGGCGCGAGAACCTGCGCGGCATCCCGCTCAAGGCCGGCGACCTGCTGGTGTTCCACAGCATCTGGACCGACCTCGCGCAGGCCGCCGAATCGCGCGACTTCGTGGTCGTCACCGACTACCCCAAGGACGAGCAGCGCCCGCACAAGCTGGGCTGGGCGCTGGCGATCTTCGCCACGACCATGGTGCTGGCCTTCAGCACCCTGGTGCCGGTGCCGCTGGCCCTGATGGCCGGGGCCGCCGCCCTGCTGGTCACCGGCGTGCTCGACATGGACGAGGCCTACGCCGCGATCGGCTGGCGCACGGTGTTCCTGATGGCCTGCCTGATCCCGCTCGGCTGGGCGATGGACGCCACCGGGGCGGCCCACTGGCTCGCCCACCACACTCTGGCGCGGCTGGGGCCGGACCTGCCGGTGTGGGGCCTGGAGTTCGCCGTCGCCGTGCTGGCCGCCGCCTTCGCGCTGGTGATCGGCAACATCGGGGCCACCGTGATCATGGTGCCGATGGCGATCCACCTGGCGTTCGGCGTCGGCGGCAGTCCGGTCGCCTTCGCCCTGATCGCCGCGCTCGCCGCCTCCAACAACCTGCTCTCGGCCTCGAACCCGGTGCTGGCCATGGTCGCCGGGCCGGCCGGCTACAGCGCCCGCGACTTCTGGCGCACCGGCTGGCCGCTGACCCTCGCCTACCTGGTGGTCACCGTGGCGATGGTGAACCTGATGGCCTGGGCCCTGCCCTACGTGTGAGGACGTGGACTCAGCCGTCCGGCCAGCGGATCCGCCAGCCGCCCTCCACCGCGTCCACCGCCAGCGGCGTCAGGCCACCACCCCGGCCCGGACCCTCGACGCAGCGGCCGCCGTCCAGTTCGAACTGCGCGCCGTGGGCGGCGCAGACCAGCCGGCCGGCATGCAGCAGGAAGCGCCCCGGCGCGTAGTCGAGGCGCCGCCCGGCATGCGGGCAGGCGTTCAGCCAGACCGACAAGGCCTCGCCGCGGCGGCAGGCCAGCACCTCGACCGCCGCCTCGCCCTCGCCCAGCCGCAGGCCCACCAGTTCGCCCTCCGGGACCTGGCCCGGCTCGATTAACGCTTCGCTTACTTGCCCCATCGGAACGGCATCCATACTCGCGACCCCGATTCTCGCATCCCCCGCCGTGACCGGACCGTTCCACCACCGCATCTTCCATTTCCGCCCGAGCCGCCCGCGCCACCTGCTCGGCCGCATCGCCTTCGCCCTGGTCGGCGTGCTGCTCGCCCTGTTGCTGCTCGCCGGCAGCGTGTTCATCGGCCTCGGGATGCTGGCCTGGCACTTCGGCCGCAAGCTGCGCCGCCCGGCCGCCGTGCCGGCGGGTGCCGGCGTGATCGAGGGCGAATGCCGCGTGCTCGAGCCGCGCGCACTGCCGCAGCGCACCGCCCCGGGCCGATGAGGGCCGACCTGTTCCCGGCACCGGCGGTGCCGCGCCTGCCCTTCCTCGACCGCGAACTGGCCTTCCCGGTCCACCGCATCTACTGCGTCGGCCGCAATTTCGCCGAGCACGCCAGGGAAATGGGCGCACCGCTGGAGCGCGGCACGCCGGTGGTCTTCCTGAAACCCGCCGATGCCGTCCATCCGGGTGGCCCCCTGCCCTACCCGCCGGGGACCACCGACCTGCACCACGAGGTCGAGATGGTGGTGGCGCTGGGCCGCGACGCCGACGGCCCGCTGGCCCCCGGCGAGGGGCAGGCGCTGGTCTGCGGCCACGGCGTCGGCCTCGACCTGACCCGCCGCGACCTGCAGGCGATCGCCAAGGAACGCCGCCTGCCCTGGGACGTGGCCAAGGGCTTCGACGCCTCGGCGCCGGTCTCGGCGCTGCGCCACGTCGACGACGGCCGCCCCGGCCCGGACACCGCGCTGCGCCTCGAGGTCAACGGCGTGCTCCGGCAGGAGGCCCGGCTCGGCGAGATGGTGTTCAGCGTCGACGAGGTGCTCGGCCACCTCTCGCGCCTGTTCCGGCTGCGCGCCGGCGACCTCGTGTTCATGGGCACGCCGGCCGGCGTGGCCGCGCTGCGGCCCGGCGACCGCTACCGCGCCGTGCTGGAGGGCGTGGCCCTGCTCGAGGGCCGGGTCGAGGGCTGAACCGGGCTGCTTTCAGCGGATCAGCGGGCTTTGCAGCACGGCCGAGGGGCGGCCGGTCAATTCCTCGACCACCGCCTCCAGGTCCTCGCGGGAAACCACGCGGATCTCGATCAGGCGGCGCATCACGTCGTCGAGCGAGCGTTGCCCGTCGGTGCGCTGGCGGATCTCGCGGTCCAGCTCGCGGAACAGCACCACCGCCCGCGCCGTCTGCGGCCCCCAGCTGCGGGCGCCGATCAGGGTGCGCACGCCGCGGCCGTGGTTGGCCATCCACTCGAAGGCGCGGTCGCGGCGGGCGTCGCTCAGCAGGCCGGCGCGGTTGAGCAGGGTGATCGAGTAGAACTCGGCCGTGCCCTCGGCGATCCAGTCGTCGCCCTCGGCGCCGCGCACGCGGGTGACCATGTGCACCAGCTCGTGCACCAGGGTGGAGCTGCCGTTCTCGCTGATCAGCGGCCGGTCGGCATGGATGAACAGCGAACGCGGCCCCGAGAGCCCGCCCCGCCACATCGGGTCGTCGGCGCTGACGATCAGCAGCTTCGAGGGCAGGCCGCCGAAGGCCCGGGCCATCTCCGGAGCAACCAGGTTGATGAAGGCGAGCTTGTCGTTGCGGCGAACGGCGTCGTCCTTCGGGCCGGCGACGCTGACCTCCATGCCCTCGATCTGTTCGCGGCGGGTGCCGACTCGGCCGGCGATCATCCAGCCCACCGGACGGTCGAAGCGGCGCTCCGGGTTGACCACCACGAAGCTGCCGCCGTCGCGGCTGCGCAGGAAGGGCGTGTCGACGTTGGTCCAGCCCGGCGGCAGGTCGAAGTGCAGGCGGGCGCGCGAATCGGCGCCGCGCGTGGTGCGGGCGGTGGCCGGCGGGAACAGGTCGTCGCCGCGGACGATCACCCAGTCGCGGGTGATCCGGGCGTCGTAGCCGCCGCCGCGGCGCTGCTGGTCGATGCGGTAGCGCCAGCGCAGGGTCGAGGCGCGGCGCGGGTCGGGGGTCCAGGTCCAACGGTCCCCGTCGCGGCTGAGCTGGCCGCCCTCGGCGCGCACCTGCGAGTAGCGCGCCGGGTCGAAGCGCAGCGCGAGCGACAGCACCCGGCCGTCGCCGGGCGTGTGGCGCAGGGCGAGGTCGGCCACCCCGGCCTCCGGCAGGAAGGCGACGCGGTAGTCGAGGTCGAAGCGGGTGCGCGGGTCGGCGAGGGCGGCGACGGCCAGGCCGTACAGGGCGAAGCCGAGCAGCAGGCGGGCGAAGCGCCGGGACGCGGGAACCGTCGGGGCGACGGGCGGCAGGGGCATGGCGGCGTCGGGCATCGGGGCGACGGGCGGCAGGGCGCCGCAGTATGCCGCCGCTCAGCGGTGCTGGCGCGCCCACTCGGCGAGCAGCACGGCGCTGGCTGCGGCCACGTTCAGGCTCTCGACCCGGCCGCTGCCGGGGATGCCGACGCGCGCCGCGCAGGCCGCGGCCAGGGCCGGGTCCACGCCCGCGCCCTCGGCCCCCAGCACCCAGACGCAGCGCGCCGGCAACGGCCGGGCGTAGAGGCTCTCGCCACCGCGCACCACGGTGGCAAGCAGTTCGAAACCGGCGCCGCGCAGGCTGGCGACGGCCGCCCCGGCGGGGCCGAGCCGCACGGCGGGCACGGCCTCCGCCCCGCCCTCGGCGACCCGGACCGCGGCACCGGACCAGATCCCCGGGGCAGCCTCCGGCAGCAGCAGGCCGGCGGCACCGAAATGCGCGGCGGCGCGCAGGATGGCGCCGATGTTGTGCGGGTTGCCGACCCCGTCGAGCCAAAGCAACACCACCGGGCCGGGCGGCAGGGCGGCCAGGAAGGCCGGGAGCGGCCACTCCTCCGGCCGGCGGAAGGCGGCCACCACGCCCTCGTGGTGCTGGCTGCCGGAAAGGCGTTCGAGGTCGGCGGCCTCGACCAGGGTGTAGCCACGGCGACGCGCCACACAGCCGGCGACCAGTTCCCGAAGATCGCCCAGCCGCTCCGGCAGCAGCCAGAGCTTGCGCAGATCGTCCGGGCGGGCGGCGAAAGCGGCGCGCACGGCGTTCAGGCCGAACAGGCGCGACTCGTCGGCGGCCGCCGCCCGCGGACGCGCCGGAGCCGACGGCGGCCGGTTCACACCCGCGCCTCGCCTTCGGCGTGCAGGCCCTCCAGGCGGTCCAACTCGCGGCCACGCGCCTCCGGCGCGCGGGTGTAGGGCGCCACCCGCAGGTAGAGCGCCGGGATCACGTACAGCGTCAGCAGGGCCGAGAGGCTGACGCCGAACACCACGACGATGCCGATGGCGCTGCGCGAGGCCGAGCCGGCACCATCGGCCAGCATCAGCGGCAAGGCGCCGGCCACGGTGGCGAGCGAGGTCATCAGGATCGGCCGCAGGCGGATCGCCGAGGCCTCGAGGATGGCCTCGCGGACCTTGCGGCCCTCGTCGCGGAGCTGGTTGGCGAACTCGACGATCAGGATGCCGTTCTTGGCCGCCAACCCGATCAGCATGATCAGGCCGACCTGGCTGAACAGGTTGAGACTGGCCCCCGGCCCCCACCAGCCGATCGCGGCGAGCAGACCCATCGACCACAACCCGAACAGCGCGCCGAGCATCGCCAGCGGCACCGTCAGCATGATGACGAAGGGATGGGCGAAGCTCTCGAACTGCGCCGCCAGCACCAGGTAGACGACCAGCAGCGCCATCAGGAAGGCGAAGTAGACGTTGGCGCTGCTCTGCTGCTGCTCGCGGGCCTCGCCGCGCCAGCCGATCTGCGCCTCCGGCGGCAGCACGCGCGCGGCCGCCGCCTCGGTCCACTCGATCGCCTCGCCCAGCGTGTAGCCGGGCGCCAGCGAGGCCGAGATGGTGATGGCGCGCAGGCGGTTGAAGCGGTTGAAGCTGCCCGGCTCGGCCAGTTCGCGCAGGGTGACGAGCGAAGCCAGCGGCACCAGCTGGCCGGAACCGGCGCGCACGAACAGGTTGCCGAGGTCGGCCGGGGTCTGGCGGTCGTCGAGCCGCGCCTGCAGGATGACGTCGTACTCCTCGCCGCCCTCGACGAAGGTGCCGACCCGGCGCGAGCCCATCATGGTCTCCAGTGTGCGGCCGATGTCCTGCATCGAGACGCCGAGCGCCGCGGCGCGCTCGCGGTTGATGTCGATGCGCAGCTGCGGGCGGGTCTCCTTGAAATCGGAGTCGGCGCCGAACAGGGCGGGGTTGGATTCCATCTCGCGCAGCAGGCGGTCGCGCCACTCGGCGAGCTGGGCGTAGTCGGGGCCGCCCAGCACGACCTGGAACTGCTGGCCGCCGCGTGTTCGGGTCAGGCCGGTACGGGCGATCGGCCGCGCCACCACGCCGGGCACTTCGGCCAGCTCGACACGGAAGCGGTCGACCACCTCGCTGGTGCTCAGCTCGCGCTCGTCCCAGGGCCGCAGGATGACGATGCTTTGGCCGGTGTGCATCTCCTCGTTGACGCCGCCGCCGAAGCCGCCGGGCACGCGGGCGATCACCCGGTGCAGCGGGCCGTCCCCGCCGATGCCGCCGAGCAGGATCGACTCCACCTTTTTCATCTGCCCCACGGTGTAGTCGAAGCCGGCGCCCTCCGGCCCCGAGACGGAAACGAAGAAGGCGCCACGGTCCTCGGGCGGGGCCAATTCCTTCGGCACCAGGGTGAACAGGCCCCAGGTGGCGAACAGGGCCGCCACCACCACCCCGGCGAACAGGCCGCTGCGATGGAGCGAAGCCTCCAGCGAACGCCGGTAGGCCGCGCTCAGCCGCCGCAGCAGGCCGTCGACGCGTGATGCAAGGCCGCCGCCGACCGGCTGGTGGGCCTTCAGCAGCAGCGAGCACATCATCGGCGTCAGGGTGAGCGCGACGAAGGCCGAGATGACGATGGCCCCGGCCAGGGCCACCGCCAGTTCGCGGAACAGCCGCCCGTTGTTGCCTTCGAGGAAGGCCATCGGCACGAACACCGCCACCAGCACGGCGGTGGTGGCGATGACCGCGAAAGCCACCTGGCGGGTGCCGCGGCGCGCCGCCACCAACGGCGGCTCGCCGAGGTCGACGCGGCGCTGGCAGTTCTCCAGCACCACGATGGCGTCGTCGACCACCAGGCCGATCGAGAGCACGATGGCGAGCAGGGTGAGCAGGTTGATCGAGAAGCCGAACATCCACAGCGCGATGAACGAGGCGGTGATGCAGACCGGCAGGGTGACCGCCGGCACCACCGCAGCGCGGGCGCTGCCGAGGAAGACGAGGATCACCAGCAGCACCAGCACCAGCGCCTCGCCGAGCGTCTGCCAGACGCGGTCGACGGCGACCTCGATGAATTCGGTCGAGTCGAAGCTGACGCCGAGGCTGATGTCGGCCGGCAAGCCGCGGTTGATCGCCTCGACCTCGGCGCGGACCAAGCGCGCCACCTCGATGGCGTTGGCGCGCGAGGTCTTGATGATCTGGAAGCCAACCTGCGGCTCACCGTTGCCGCGGAACCAGGCGCGCCGCTCGGCGGCCTCGCGCTCGACCCGCGCCACCTCGCCGAGCCGCACCGGCCGGCCCTCGCGGCCGGTGGCCAGGACCAGGGCGCGGAAGTCCTCGGGCGTCTGGTAGGCGCGCGAGAGCCGCAGGGTGAAATCGCGGGTCGCCGATTCCAGCCGGCCGGCCGGCAGCTCGACGTTCTGCCGCCGCAGGGCGGCCTCGACATCGTTGACGGTGAGGCCGCGCGCCGCCAGCGCCGAGCGGTCCAGCCAGATCCGCATGGCGTAGCGCTGCCCGCCGCCGAGGCGCACCGAGGCCACGCCGGGGATGCTGGAGAGGCGGTCGAGCACGTTGCGCTCGGCGAAATCGGTGAGTTCGAGGATGCCGAGCCGCGGCGAGGCGAGGTTGAGGAACATGATCGGATCGGCATCGGCCGAGGCCTTGGCCACCTGCGGCAGCTCGGCCTCGTCGGGCAGGCGGTCGACCACGCGGCTCACCGCGTCGCGGACGTCGTTGGCGGCGGCCTCGATGTCGCGGTCGAGGGTGAACTCCATGCTGACGTCGGAGCGGCCGTTGCGCGAGCTGCTCTGGACGATGTCGATGCCCTCGATGCCGGCGACGGCGTCCTCGATCACCTGGGTGATGCGGCTTTCCACCACCGCGGCCGAGGCCCCGGGGTACTCGGTCTGCACCGAGACCACCGGCGGGTCGATGTCGGGCAACTCACGCAGGCTGAGCCGCGAGAAGGCGATCAGGCCGAGCACGATCAGCAGCAGGCTGGCCACGGTGGCGAGCACCGGGCGGCGGATGGCGAGGTCGGAGAGGACCATGGCGTGCTCCCGGGTTCAGTCGCCGGCCACGGCCTCGGCCGCCGCTGCGGCCGCCGGCGCGGCGGGCGCGGCCTCGCGGACGGCGAGGCCGGGGCGCAGCTTCACGGTGCCGTCGACCACGATCCGCTCGCCCTCGGCCAGGCCCTCCAGCACTTCGACCCGGCCCTGCTCGCGCGCGCCGAGCCGCACCGGCACCAGTTCGGCGCGCTGTCCGGCGTCGACCCGGTAGACGAAGCTCTGCGCGCCGGTCTGGAGGATGGCGATCTCCGGCACCACCAGCGCCGGGCGCTCCTGCTCGAACACCGTGATCGCCAGCAGCATGCCGGGCAGCAGCCGGCCCTCGGGGTTCTCGACGGCGGCGCGCACCGTCACCGAGCGGGTGGCGACGTCGATGCGGGAATCCACGCTCAGCACGCGGCCACGGAACACCTGGCCGGCCCAGGCATCGCTGCGCGCCTCCACCGCCA
>JAGXSL010000156.1 GCA_018333835.1 Lysobacteraceae bacterium | reverse complement strand
GAGCCGCGGCGGTGAGGGCCGTCCTGCGGCAGCGAGGCAGGAGCCGAGCGCCGCGCGTGAGGGCAGGACGCCCGATCGCGCGGAAAGCAGGTGGCCCGATCCGCCGACAGGCTCGCCATGCCGAGCCCGAGCGCACTCCGACCCGCCGACAGGCTCGCCATGCCGAGTCCGAGTGCGCTCCGATCCGCCGACAGGTCCGCCAGACGGAGCGCGCCGGCCCGACGCCCTCAGAGGTCGTGCTTAACCGGCGCCAGGCCTCGGGCCTGATACTGCCGCCAGCGCTCGCGCAGCGGCGCGCGTGCCTGCGGGTCGTCCGGCACCACCTCCAGCACGCGCTCGAAGCCCGCCGGCACGGCTTCGGCGCGCAGATTGATCACCAGCGGCCGCAGCGGCACGTCGATGCCGGGCGGCACCAGCAGCACCGGCACCTCGGCCTCGTCCTCGTCGAGCCCGGCGATCTGGTGCTCGATGAAGCTGTCCTCCTCGAAGGACCACAGCAGGTCGTCGAGCTCCTCGGCCTGCGCCGCCGAGGCGCAGAGCACCAGCGTCGGCTTGCCGGTGCCGTGGCAGCGCTTGGCGAGCTCGCAGACCAGCAGCAGGGGCTGGCCGCGGAAGCGCGGCTTGGCGACGAGGTAGAAGTCGGCGCGGGCGCTCATCGCCAAGCGCCCCGCGTGGCCGCGGGGCGCGCCACGCTCAGGGCCGGGCGGCCTGGTCGATCAGCCAGCGGGTGAGCAGGCCGACCGGGCGGCCGGTGGCCATGCCCTTGCGGCCCTCGTCGGACGAGGAGCCGGCGATGTCGAGGTGGGCCCAGCGCTGGCCTTCGGTGAAGCGGGCGAGGAAGCAGGCCGCGGTGATCGAGCCGGCGGCCTTGCCGCCGATGTTGTAGACGTCGGCGTAGATCGAGTCGAGCTGGCTCTGGTAGTCCTCCCAGACCGGCATCCGCCAGGCGCGGTCGTGGGCGTACTCGCCGGCGGCCAGCAGCTCGGCGGCGAGGTCATCGTGGTGCGACATCAGGCCGGTGGCGTGCTTGCCTAGCGCGATGATGATCGCCCCGGTCAGGGTGGCGACGTCGATGAGGGCCTTCGGCTCGAAGCGTTGCGCATAGGTGAGCGCGTCGCAGAGGATCAGCCGCCCTTCAGCGTCGGTGTTGCCGACCTCGATGGTCTTGCCGCTCATCGAGGTGAGCACGTCGGAGGGGCGGTAGGCGTTGCCGTCCGGCATGTTCTCGACCGCGGCGGCGATCGCGACGAGATTGATCGGCAGCTTGAGCTTGGCGGCGGTGAGGAAGCTGCCGAGTACGCTGGCCGCGCCCAGCATGTCGAACTTCATCTCCTCGATGCCGCCCTGCACCTTCAGGTTGATGCCGCCGGTGTCGAAGGTGATGCCCTTGCCGACCAGCACGTGCGGCTTGGCTTCGCCGCCGCCGTTCCACTTCAGCACGATGACCTTGGGGCGGTTGTGCGAGCCACGGCCGACGGCCAGCAGCGAGCCCATGCCGAGCTTTTCGAGCTCCGGCTCCTCCAGCACCTCGACCTGCACCCCCTCGTTCTCGGCGGCGATCCGGCGTGCGGTATCGGCGAGGTAGGCCGGGTTGCAGATGTTCGGCGGCAGGTGGCCGAGCTCGCGGGCGAGTTCGACGCCGGCGGCGATGGCGCGGCCGCGCTCGAGTGCGGCGGCATCCTCGCCGCGGATCGACAGGCGGGCGAGGTCGGCGCCGTTGCTGGCCTTGCGCGTGGCGGTGTAGCGGTAGCCGGCGTGGTCGGCGCAGACCACCGCCTGCTCGATGGCGAAGCCGGCGTCGCGGCCGTCGATGGCGAGTTCGGCGAGGGTCAGCAGGGCGTGCTTGGCCGGGGTGTTCTTCAGCGCGCGGACGGCTTCACCGACGGCCTTCTGGTAGGCGGCGGCGTTGAACTTCGCCGCCTCGCCGAGGCCGACCACCAGCACCCGCGGGGCGGTGACGCCGGGCAGGTCGGTGAGCAGGCTGACGCGCCCGGCCTTGCCCGGCAGGTCGCCGCGCGCCTGCAGGGCGGCGAGGCGGCCACCGCTGGCGGCGTCGAGCTCGGCGCCCGCGGGCGTGAGCGTGCCATCGGCGAACACCCCGACCACCACGGCGTCGGTGGCGAGGCTGGCGGGGGCGGAGGGGTTCAGGTCGAATTCGAGTGCCATCGGTGGATTTCCGTAGAATGCGGCGCCTTGCGGCCTTGGCCGGGCAAGCCCCGTGCCGGGTTCCGGCCGCGGTGCTGTCCGAAGGGGCCGCGAGTGTAATCGATCCCGTGCGAGGACCGCCTTGACCACCCTCCAGCGCTACCTCGTGCGACAGCTCGCCGCGGGCATCGCTGCGAGCGTCCTGGTGCTGCTGCTGGTCAGCCTGGGCGGGGTGTTCGCCGACCTGGTCTCGGAAGTCGCCCGCGGTCGCATTCCCGCCCCGCTGCTGTTCTCCCAGCTCGGCCTGCGGATCGTGGTGTTCCTGCCCCTGGTGCTGCCGCTCGCCCTGTTCATCGGCCTGATCCTCGCCATCGGCCGGCTCTACCGCGACAGCGAGATGGCGGTGCTGGCCGCCCTCGGCCAGGGGCCGCGGCAGTTGCTGGCGCCGATCGCGGTGGTCGGCCTGCCGGTGGTGGTGCTGGTCGGCCTGGTCTCGCTGTGGCTGGGGCCACTGGCCGAGCGTGTCGCCCGCCAGTCCATCGATGACGCCCACCGCAGTTTCCTGGTGGTCGGCCTCGACGCCGGCCGCTTCGTCGGCCTGCCGGGAGGCAACGGGGTGGTGTTCGTCGGCGAGCTGTCGCCGGACGGCCGCCAGTTCCGCCGCCTGTTCGTGCAGAGGGAACGCGACGGCCGGGTCGACGTGGTCACCGCCGTCGAGGGCGAGATGTTCGTGGCCGAGGGCGGGCGTTTCCTGCGCCTGCGCGACGGCTTCCGCGCCGAAGGCGTGCCGGGGCGGGCCGATTTCCGCCTGCAGCGCTTCGAGGTCAACGAACTGCGCCTGCCCGACGTGGAGAGCCGCAACCGCGATCCGCTCGCCGGCCGGCCCAGCCTGGCGCTGCTGGCCGCCGACGCCACCCCGCGGGCGCGGGCCGAGTTCCACTACCGCATCGGCGTGCCGTTGTTCGCCCTCGCCCTGCTGCTGCTGGCCTTGCCCCTGGCGCACTCGCCGCCGCGGCAGGCCCGCTACGGCCGCCTGATCGTCGCCGTGCTGGCCTACGTGTTCGGCATGAACCTGCTGGTGCTGGGCAAGGCCTGGCTCGGGGCCGGCCAGGTCCCGGAGTGGGCCGGCCTGTGGTGGCTGCACCTGCCCCTGTTCCTGCTCGCCGTCGTGCTGCTCGTGCGCGAAGGTCGGATGCCGGCGCCACGACCGGCCGCCGGAGGGGCGACGGCATGATCGGCTGGCCGCCCGCTCATGTCCGCCTGCTGCTGCGTTCCAGCGCGCTGGCCATCCTCGCGACCTGGGGCGTGCTCACCGGCTTCGCCCTGGTCGGTGCCCTGCTCGACCAGGTCGACGATTTCGGCCAGGGCGACTACGGCCTCGCCCAGGCCCTGCTGGTGCTGCTGCTGCAGGTGCCGCGACGCCTGTACGAGAACTTCCCGATGGCGGCGGTGATCGGCACCGTGCTGGCGCTGGGTGGCCACGCCGCCCGCTCCGAACTGGTGGCGCTGCGCGCCGCCGGCCTTTCGCCGCTGCGCATCGCCACCATCGTGCTGGCCTTCGTCGCCCTGCTCTGCCTGCCGCTGATGGCGGCCCGGGAGTGGGCGGTGCCCGGCCTGGAGATGCAGGGGCAGGCGATCAAGCTCGGTGCGATGCAGCGCGAGGTCGCGCTCGCCGGCGGTGGCGTGGTCTGGGCGCGCGAGGGCAACGAGGTGTTCCAGGCCCGCGGTGGCCAGCGCCGCGTGGTCGAGGGCCGCAGCGTGCTGGTGTTCGACGATGTCCGCGTCTACGCCTTCGACCCGCAGGGCCGGCTGCTCTGGTTGCAGCAGGCCGAATCCGCCGAGTACCGGCAGGGCGAGGGCTGGACCCTGCGCGAGGTGCGCCGCACCCGCTTCCACGGCCGCAGCGCCAGCCTGGAGGTCGAGCCGGTGCAGCGGTGGCAGACCGCACTCCAGCCCGGGGCGATCGAGGCTGGCCTGGTCCGCCCCGACCTGTTGTCCTCCGCCGCCTTGCGCGTGCAGATCGAGCAGGCCCGCCGCAACGGCCTCGCCACCGGCGCGCAGGAGGATGCGCTGTGGTCGCAGTGGCTCTACCCGCTGGCCACCCTGGCGCTGGTGTTCGCCGCCATCCCCTTCGCCTTCGGCCAGCGCCGCAGCGGCGGCTTCGGCATGCGGCTGATGGTCGGCATCGTCTTCGCCCTGCTGGCCCGGCTGGTGCAGCCGATGCTCGGCAACCTGGCGGTGGCCTACGCCCTGCCGATGCTGCTCGCCCACCTGCTGCCGATCCTGGCCCTGCTGGCGATCGGCGTCATCGGTCTGCGCTGGCGGCGCTGAGGCGGACGAAGCGGGTGCCCGACCAGCGTTCGTAGAGCGCCCGCGATTCGCCATCGACGAGCGACCACAGCGGACCGGCCGCGGCCACCGCGCAGGCGATCCAGTAGGGCATCAGGCGATCCGCCCAAGGCAGCAGGGCGGCGAGGTAGAGCGCGCCCAGGGCGGGCAGGGTGGCCGCCGCGTAGCGGGCGCACAGCGCCGCCCAGCTTGGCGTGCGGCCCTGGGCGTCGACCACCCGCAGCCGCCACGGCCGCATGCCGAGGGTCTGGCCGCCGCGCCGCCAGCTCAGCACGAAATAGGCCCCGCAGGCCGTCCACAGCCAGGCCATCTCGAGGTAGGCGCCGGCACTTTCCGGTGTCACCGGCTCGCCGCCACGCAGCAGCAGCATCAGCGCGCTGGCGGCGAACACCAGGGCGATCACCGGGAACAGGTCGTAGCTCAGGGCGGCGAGGCGCCAGCCGAGGTGGGCCGGGGTGGCGACGGGAGGGGTCGAGTCCATCCCTCCAGCATAGCCGGGGCGGCTACAGTGCCGGCATGCCCAAGCCGCTCCGGACCGCCGCCGACCGTCGCCGCCGCAGCGCCGCCCTGCCGCCGCTGCCGGCAGCCGAAGCCGACGACATCGACGCCTTCCTGCGCCGTTTCTGGGCCGAGACCGGGGCTGGCCGCGCCACCCTCGCCGCCTACCGCGCCGACCTCGGGCTCGCCGCCCGCTGGCGCGTGGCCCGCGCCGCCGGGCCGCTGCGCGAGGCCCGGCGCGAGGATCTGTTCGCCCTGCTCGCCGAACGCGCCGCCGCCGGTTACGCGCCGCGCAGCACCGCCCGCCTGCTGGCGGCCCTGCGCGCCTACTTCACCGACGCCCTGCGGCAAGGCCGGGTGGCCAGCGACCCCACCGCCCTGCTGGACCGCCCCGGCCTGCCGCGCAGCCTGCCCAAGGCGCTCACCGAATCCGAGGTCGAGGCCCTGCTGCAGGCGCCCGATGTCGCCACGCCGACCGGTCTCGCCGAGCGCACCATGCTGGAGCTGCTCTATGCCTGCGGGCTGCGGGTGAGCGAGCTGGTCGGCCTGCCGACGCTGGCGGTCAACCGGCGCCAGGGCGTGCTGCGGGTGCAGGGCAAGGGCGGTGCCGAGCGGCTGGTCCCGATCGGGGCCGAGGCCCAGCACTGGCTCGAGCGTTACCTCGCCGAGGCCCGGCCGGTGCTGGCCCGTCCGGCGCTGGCCGCGGGCCGGACGGTGGCGGCGCTGTTCCTCGGACCCGAGGGCCGTTCGCCGAGCCGCCAGCAGTTCTGGTCGCGGCTGAAGGCCCTGGCGGCGCGGGCCGGCATCGACCCGGTGCGGGTCACGCCGCACGGGCTGCGGCACAGTTTCGCCACCCACCTGCTGAACCACGGCGCCGACCTCCGGGCCCTGCAGATGCTGCTCGGCCACGCCTCGCTGTCGACCACACAGATTTACACCCACCTCGCCCGCGAGGGCTTGAAGCGCCTGCACGCCACCCACCACCCGCGCGGCTGAGAGCCTCGGCCCGTCGCCGGGGCTGTGCTTCAATAGTGGGCTTCGGGGATCCCCTCCCCGCCGGATCGCCCCGAGGCCCCCATGCTCCGCCGTCTCCTGCTCGCCGTCGCCTTCGGCACCAGCCTTTCCGCCTGCGCCCAGCCCGCCCCTCCCGCCCCCACGGCGACCCCCGCCGCCCCCGGCGAGGCGGCGGTGCGCGCCACGCTGGCCGCCGCGCTGCCGGGGCAGGCGATCCGGCAGCTGCGGCCGGCGCCGATCGCCGGCTTCACCGAGGTGGTCATCGCCGGCCGCGTGCTCTACGTCAGCAACGACGGCCGCCATGTGTTCGATGGCGCGCTGATCGACTTCCAGGCCCGCCGCAACCTCACCGAGGCGACGATGGACGCCGTCCGGGTCGAGAGCCTGCGCAGCATCCCGGCCGCCGAGCGCATCGTCTTCGCGCCGCGCAACCCGAAGCACACGGTCACCGTGTTCACCGACATCAGCTGCGGCTACTGCCGGCTGTTCCACCAGAAGATCGCCGACTACAACGCGCTCGGCATCGCCGTGGAATACCTGTTCTTCCCGCGGGCCGGCGAAGGCTCCGAGGCCTGGGCGCAGGCCGAGGCGGTGTGGTGCGCCCGCGACCCGCGCCAGGCCATGACCGACGCCAAGGCCGGCAAGCCGGTCCCGGCGCGCGAGTGCGCGAACCCGGTGGCCCGCGAGTTCGCGCTCGGCCGCGAGGTCGGGGTCAGCGGCACCCCGGCGATCTACACCGCCGCCGGCGTCCACATCGGCGGCTACCTCGAGCCGCAGCGCATGCTCCAGGCCCTGGATGCGCTGCAAGCGCAGAACGCCGCCCCATGATCGTGCTGGAAGGCCTGCCGGCCCTGTCCGCCTTCCGCCTGCAGCGCCTGTCGGCCGAGTGCCGGGCGATCCACCCCGCGGTCGAGGTGCTCGGCGCCCGCCACGTCTACCTGATCCAGCCCGATGGCCACGGCCCCGACGGCGGCCACGCCCGGCACGGCGGCGCGGCCGCGGCGCTCGACACCGCCGCCATCGGCGGCCTCCTCGAAGCCTGCCCCGCCGCCACGCCGACGCCGGCCGGGGCGGTCAGCCGCTTCGTTGTGCCGCGACTCGGCACGCGCTCACCCTGGGCCAGCAAGGCCACCGAGATCCTGCGCGGTGCCGGCCACGCCGTGGCCCGCGTCGAGCGTGGGCTGCGCCTCGACCTCGCGCACTGGCCGGCCGACGCCGATACCGCGCGTCGCCTCGCCCGCGTCCTGCACGATCCGATGACGCAGTCGATCCTCGTCTCGATCGACGAGGCCGAAGCGCTGTTCCGCGTGCCGCCCAAGGGTGTCGTCGAGCACATCGCCCCGGACGCGCTGGCGGCGGCGAACGCGCGCCTGGGTCTCGCGCTCTCGGAGGACGAGATCGCCTACCTGCAGGAGGCCTACAGCCGGCTCGGCCGCGCGGCGACCGACGCCGAGCTGATGATGTTCGCGCAGGCCAATTCCGAGCACTGCCGGCACAAGATCTTCAACGCCCGCTGGACCATCGACGGCGAGGTGCAGGCGCACTCGCTGTTCCAGATGATCAAGGCCACCCACGCCGCCACGCCGCGGTTCACGCTGACGGCCTACGCCGACAACGCGGCCGTGGTCGAGGGCCATCCGGGCCGGCGCTTCCGGCCCGACCCGGCGAGCGGCGAGTACGTCGCCGAAGCCGTCGCCGACAGCGCCTTCTGCATCAAGGTCGAGACCCACAACCACCCGACCGCGATCTCGCCCTTTCCGGGCGCCTCCACCGGCGCCGGCGGCGAGATCCGCGACGAGGGCGCCACCGGCCGCGGCGGCAAGCCCAAGGCCGGGTTGACCGGCTTCACCGTCTCGCACCTGCGCATCCCCGGCGCCCCGCAGCCCTGGGAGCGGCCGCGTGCGCTGAACCCGCGGATGGCGAGCGCCTTTACGATCATGCGCGACGGCCCGCTGGGTGCGGCCGCCTTCAACAACGAGTTCGGCCGCCCGGCGCTCGCCGGCTACTTCCGCAGCTTCGAGCTGCCGACCGAAACGCCGGGCCTCGTCCGCGCCTACGACAAACCGATCATGCTGGCCGGCGGCCTTGGCGCCATCGACCGCGGGCAGGTCAGGAAGCTCGGCCTGCGCCCCGGCGACCTCGTCATCGTGATCGGCGGCCCGGCGATGCTGATCGGCCTCGGCGGCGGTGCCGCGAGTTCGCTCGCCAGCGGGCAGAGCAGCGAGGACCTCGATTTCGCCTCGGTGCAGCGCGACAACCCGGAGATGGAGCGCCGCGTGCAGGAGGTGATCGACCGCTGCGTGGCGCTGGACGAGGGCAACCCGATCCGCGCCTTCCACGACGTCGGCGCCGGTGGCCTCTCGAACGCCATCCCCGAGCTGCTGCACGACGCCGGCCTGGGCGGCCGCATCGAGATGGCGAAGATCCCGAGCGACGATCCCTCGCTCTCGCCGATGCAGCTCTGGTGCAACGAGTCGCAGGAGCGCTACGTGATGGGCATCGCGCCCGAGCACCTCGAAGCCTTCGATGCCATCGCCAGGCGCGAGCGCTGCCCCTACGCGGCCGTGGGCGTGGCCACGAAGGAAGAGGTGCTGGTGCTGGAAGCACCGGACGGCTCGCGCCCGATCGACCTGCCGATGAGCGTGCTGTTCGGCAAGGCGCCGAAGATGCATCGCGACACCGCGCACGTGCCGGCGACGCGCTGGCCGAAGCTCGATACCACAGCACTCGACCTTCGCGAGGCGGGCCTGCGCGTGCTGTCGCATCCGACGGTCGCGAGCAAGAGCTTCCTCGTCACCATCGGCGATCGCAGCGTCGGCGGGCTCACCGCCCGCGATCCGATGGTCGGGCCCTGGCAGCTGCCGGTGGCGGATGTCGCCATCACGCTGACCGATTTCCACGGCTTTGCCGGCGAGGCGATGGCGATCGGCGAGCGCACCCCGCTGGCCCTGCTCGACGCCCGGGCTTCGGCGCGCATGGCGGTGGGCGAGGCGATCACGAATCTTGTTGCGGCCCCGGTTGCCTCCTTGGAGGAGGCGAAGCTCTCGGCCAACTGGATGGCCGCCGCCTCGCACCCCGGCGAGGACGCCGCGCTGTTCGACGCGGTGAAGGCCGTCGGCCTCGAACTCTGCCCGGCGCTGGATCTCGCGATCCCGGTCGGCAAGGACTCGCTGTCGATGCAGGCCCAGTGGCAGGCCGAAGAAGGCGCGCAGAAGTCGGTGTCGCCGGTCTCGCTGATCGTCACCGCCTTCGCCCGGGTCGCCGACGTGCGTGGCCAGCTCACGCCCGACCTCAAGCGCGGCGTCGATTCCGAGCTGTGGCTGATCGGCCTGGGTGCCGGCAAGAAGCGCATGGGTGGCAGCATCCTGGCGCAGTGCCATGGCGCCTTCGGTGGCACGCCGCCGGATCTCGACGACCCGCAACGCCTCAAGGATTTCGTCGCGCTGATCAACGAGGCGCGCGAGGACGGCCTGCTGCTCGCCTACCACGACCGCAGCGACGGCGGTGCCTTCGCCAGCCTCTGCGAGATGGCGTTTGCCGGCCACCTCGGCCTCGACATCGCCCTCGACGGTTGGGGCGACGACCCCTTCCGCACCCTGTTCACCGAGGAGCTCGGCGCCGTCGTGCAGATCGCGGTGGAAGACCGCGCCGCCTTCGCCGACCTCGTCGAACGCCACCACCTCACCGAATGCGCGCAGCGCATCGGCCGACCGGTGGCCGCGCCACGCGTGCGCGTCAGCGACGAAGGGAAGGTGCTGGCCGAGTGGACGTGGACGGAACTGTTCGACGCCTGGTGGGCCACCAGCCACGCCATGCAGCAGCGCCGCGACGATCCGGCCTGCGCCGATGCCGAGCGCGAGGCGCGTCGCCGCTTCGACGACCCCGGTCTGGTGCCGAAGCTCGGCTTCGATCCGTCCAACGACATCGCCGCGCCCTACCTCCTCACCGGGGTGCGTCCGCGCGTGGCGATCCTGCGCGAGCAGGGCGTCAACGGCCAGATCGAGATGGCGGCGGCCTTCGACCGCGCCGGCTTCAGCGCCGTCGACGTGCACATGAGCGACTTGATCGAGGGCCGCGTGCGCCTCGATGGCTTCAAGGGCCTCGCCGCCTGCGGCGGCTTCAGCTACGGCGACGTGCTGGGCGCCGGGCGTGGCTGGGCGGCGTCGATCCTGACCCGGGCCGCGCTCCGCGAACAATTCGCCGCCTTCTTCGCGCGCCCGGACAGCTTCAGCCTCGGCGTCTGCAACGGCTGCCAGATGCTCGCCCAGCTCAAGGACTTGGTGCCCGGCGCGGAGCACTGGCCGCGCTTCGTGCGCAACCAGAGCGAGCAGTACGAGGCGCGCCTCGCGCAGGTGCGCATCGAGGATTCGCCCTCGGTGCTGCTGGCCGGCATGGCAGGTTCGCGCATCCCGATCGTGGTCTCGCACGGCGAGGGCAGGGCGCGCTTCGACGACGAGGCCCAGCGCGCGGCCGCCGTCGTGGCGATGCGCTACGTCGACGGCGAAGGCCGTGTCACCCAAGCCTTCCCGGCCAACCCGAACGGTTCGCCGGACGGCATCGCCGGCCTCACCTCGAGGGACGGCCGCGCGACCCTGATGATGCCGCACCCGGAGCGTGTGTTCCGCACCGTGCAACTGAGCTGGACACCGGCCGGCTGGGGCGAGGATTCCCCGTGGCTGCGGCTGTTCCGCAACGCCCGGGTGTTCGTGGGCTGAGGGCGGCGTCGGCGAACCCGGATCGCGAGCGCGGTGCGCCACGGGCGAGCCGCGGCGGTGAGGGCCGTCCTGCGGCAGCGAGGCAGGAGCCGAGCGCCGCGCGTGAGGGCAGGACGCCCGATCGCGCGGGAAGCAGGTGGCCCGATCCGCCGACAGGCTCGCCGCCTCCACGAGCGCGCCTGCCTTCGTGGTCCATGGGGTCGCGGCCGGCGACGGCTACGCGTCCCGCTCCGCAGTC
>JAGXSL010000155.1 GCA_018333835.1 Lysobacteraceae bacterium | reverse complement strand
CCTGCTCGAGGTTGTGCTGGGCGAGGTGGCCGCAGGCGGGTGCCGCGGAGCGGCCGCGACCGGCATAGCTCAGGGTCTGGCCCTTGGCGAGGCAGGCATCGAGGTGGTGGCGGATCTGGTACCACGCGCCCTGGTTCTGCGGCTCCTCCTGGCACCACACCACCTCGGCGGCCTTGCCGAAGCGCTTCAGCTCGGCGGCCAGTTCGGCGCGCGGGAAGGGATAGAGCTGCTCGACGCGGACGATGGCGACGTCGGTGAGGCCGCGCTTCTCGGCTTCCTCGACGAGGTCGTAGTAGACCTTGCCGCCGCAGACGACCACACGGCTGGCCTTCTTCGCGTCCTTCGCGGTGCTGTCCGGGATCAGGGTCTGGAAGCCGCCCTTGGCGAGGTCATCCAGCGTCGAGACCGAGAGCTTGTGGCGCAGCATCGACTTCGGGGTCATGACGACGAGCGGCTTGCGCGTGCCGCGCAGCATCTGCCGGCGCAGCATGTGGAAGCTCTGCGCCGGCGTGGTCGGCGTGCAGACCTGGATGTTGTTCAACGCGCAGAGCTGAAGGAAGCGCTCGAGGCGCGCCGAGCTGTGCTCCGGGCCTTGGCCTTCGTAGCCGTGCGGCAGGAACAGCACGAGGCCGCAGAGGCGGCCCCACTTGGCCTCGCCCGAGGTGATGAACTGGTCGATGACGACTTGGGCACCGTTGGCGAAGTCGCCGAACTGGCCCTCCCAGATGTTCAGCGTGGTCGGCTCGGCGGTGCTGTAGCCGTACTCGAAGGCCATCACCGCCTCCTCGCTCAGCAGCGAGTCGACGACCACCGCGTGCTCCGGGTTCGACACCAGCTCGCGCAGGGGCATGACCGCCTCGCCGCTGGCCTGGTCGTGCTGCACCGCATGGCGGTGGAAGAAGGTGCCGCGGCTGGCATCCTGGCCGACCAGGCGCAGCTTGTAGCCTTCCTTCAGCAGGGTGGCGTAGGCGAGGTTCTCGGCGAAGCCCCAGTCCATCGGGATCTCGCCGGCGGCCATCTTCCGCCGGTCCTCGTAGATCTTGGCCACGCGCGGGTGCAGCTTGCGGCTCTCCGGCACGGCATTGATCTGCTGCGCCAGCGCGTCCAGCGTCTTGCGCGGCACCGCGGTCTTGACCGCGTCGGCGAGCGAGCCCTTGAAGTACGGCGACCAGTCGACGCTGACGCTGTCCTTCGCCGCGCTGGTCACGTCGGCCGTCACCTCGCCCTTGTCGAGCTTGGCGCGGTAGTCGTCGACCAGCGCCTTGGCCTCGTCGGCCTTGACCACGCCGGCCTCGACCAGCTTGTTTGCATAGAGCTCGCGGGTGGTCTTGCGGGCGCGGATGTTCTGGTACATCAGCGGCTGCGTGGCCGCCGGCTCGTCGGCCTCGTTGTGGCCGTGGCGGCGGTAGCAGACGAGGTCGATGACGATGTCGCGCTTGAACTGCTGGCGGAAGTCGAAGGCGAGCTGCGCACAGAAGGCCACGGCCTCCGGGTCGTCGCCGTTCACGTGCAGCACCGGCGCCTCCACCATCTTCGCCGGGTCGGTGCAGTAGCGCGTCGAGCGGGTGTCGTCGGGACGGCTCGTCGTGAAGCCGATCTGGTTGTTGACGACGATGTGGAGGGTGCCGCCGACCGCGAAGCCGCGGGCCTGCGACATCTGGAACAGCTCCATGATCACGCCCTGGCCGGCGAAGGCCGAATCGCCGTGGATCAGCACCGGCAGCACCTGCGAGCGCTCCTTGTCCTCGCGGCGCATCTGCCGCGCGCGCACCGAGCCGGCGACCACCGGGTCGACGATCTCGAGGTGCGAGGGGTTGAAGGCCAGCGCGATGTGCAGCGGGCCGCCCGGGGTGGCGATGTCGGCGGAGAAGCCCATGTGATACTTGACGTCGCCGGAGTGCGCCGGGTCGTCGGGGTGGTCGAAGCGGCCCTCGAACTCGGCGAACAGCTTGGACGGCGGCTTGCCCAGCGTGTTCACCAGCACGTTGAGGCGGCCGCGGTGGGCCATGCCGATGACCATGTCCTTGACGCCGTTGGCCCCGGCGCGGCGCACCAGCACGTCCATGGCCGGGATCAGGCTGTCGCCGCCCTCCAGCGAGAAGCGCTTCTGGCCGACATACTTGGTGTGCAGGTAGCGTTCCAGCCCCTCGGCGGCGGTGGTGCGCTCGAGGATGCGGCGCTTGTCGTCGGCGCTGAAGCCGAAGGCACCGGCGGCCTTCTCCAGCCGCTCCTGCATCCAGTGCCGCTGGCGGGCGTCGCTGATGTGCATGAACTCGGCGCCGATCATGCCGGAATAGGTCGCCCGCAGCTTGGCGAGCAGGTCCTTGAGCTTGAATTTTGGCGCGCCGAAGTAGGTGCTGACCGGGAACTCGGATTCGAGGTCGGCCTTCGACAGGCCGTGGAAGTCGAGTTCGAGGTCGGGTGCCTCGGGCTTGCCGGCCATGTCCAGTGGATCGAGCGAGGCACCAAGGTGGCCGCGCGAGCGGTAGGCGGTGACCAGCTTGCTGACCGCCATCTGCTTCTTCGCGGTCGCCTCGTCGAGGCCGCCGCCCAGGCCCTTGGCCGCCAGCATGCCGGCGACCTGCACACGGGCCATCGCCTCGGAGTGCGGAACGTCGCCCTGGCCGCCGAAGCCGTCGAAGTAGGCCTTCCATTTCGGCTCGATCGAGGCCGGATCGCGCAGGTACTGCTCGTAGAGCTCCTCGATGAAGGCGGCATTGCCGCCGGAGAGTGGTGAGGTCTGGGCGAAGGTCTTGAGGAGGCTGGCCACGATGGTCCTGGGTGCGCAAGTGCTTGTTTTCAAAAGAAACGCGGGCCAGTACCCGCGCAGCGACGCGTGATTATAGACCCTCGGCACCGGTTTGGGGTTTGACGCGGGCTTTGTGTATTGGTCTATTGATACACATGGACGCCTCGCTGTTCCTGGTCACCCCCGCGTCGCCCGATCCGATCTACCGGCAGGTGGTCGAGCAGGTGCGGCGTTTCGTGGCCGCCGGCCAGCTCCGCGTCGGCGAGGGCCTGCCCTCGGTGCGCGAGATGGCCGAGCACCACGCCGTGAACCCGATGACCATCAGCCGCGCCTACAGCCAGCTCGAGGCCGAGGGCGTGCTGGAGCGTCGTCGTGGCGTCGGCATGGTCGTGGCCGCCGCACGCGGCGCCGGCCTCACCGCCGAGGAACGCCTGCGCCTGCTCGAACCGCGGCTGCGCGACGTGATCCGCGAGGCCGGCGACCTTGGCCTCGCCGCTGGTCCGGTCTGCGAGCGACTGCATGCCTTGTTCCTGAGCCCGGCGGCTCCGCATCCTAGAGCGCCCGCAACTCGCTGAGCGGCCGAGCCCGTTCCCAGCGCCGGTCGAAGGCTTCGGCGAGCTGCCTTGCCCGGGCCGGGCCGTCGAGGCAGGCGCTGCCCTCGAAGCGCGTCGCCAGCGGGCGGAACACGTAGGCCGTCTCGTCGGCCACGAGGTAGCTTTCGGGGGCCTGCCGATCCTCGGGATCGACCGGCGTGCGCAGGGCGAACACCGAGCTCAATCGCTGCGCCAGCAGCAGCAAGGCGTGGCCCTCGGCGCGCAGGCGGTCCGTCTCGACGACCAGGATGCGCACCAGCGGGCCGCGGCCGGAGGTGGCGAACTCGCGCAAGGCCTCGACGAGTTCGGGGTGGCCGTAGAGCGTCGCCTCCAGGTCGCGGGTGAACAGGCGGACCTCGCGGCGCGCGCGGGCGATGACGCCGGCGCTGTGCATGCGCACGTCCGTCTCGCTCGCGATCTCCCGAAGCTGCGTATCGCCGCTGCGCGGCGGACGCGGGCGACGGCCCGGATCGGGAGCATCGAGCGACTTCCGCATCCTGCGGTGCGGGATGCCGGCTTCCAGGAACTCCTCGCCGTAGGCCTCGAAGCCGTGGGCGGCATAGAAGGGCAGGGCGTGGGTCTGGGCGTTCAGCGAAACCTCCGGCCAGCCGCGTGCTCGTGCCTCGTCCAGCAGCGCCAGCAGGATCGCGGCGCCGACGCCGCGGCCGCGCCATTCGGGCAGCACCGCCATCCGCCCGATCTTGCGCTCCGGCGTGAGTCGGCCGGTGCCGATCGGGCGGTCCTGCGCGTCGCGGGCGATCACGTGGCGACAGTGCGGATCGAGTTCGTCCCATTCCTCCTCGATCGGCACCTGCTGCTCGACCACGAACACCGGCTCACGCACGGCGCGCAGGTCGGCGAAGTCGACGCCGTAATCGGCGGGTTCGACGCGGAACTCGGCGTGGATCATCGGCCCCTCCTTTTTTTCGGTGCCAGCGCGCGGTAGTGGCCGAGGGTGGCCAGCGCCACCACGGCCTCGCGGGCGTGCTCGTCCAGTTGCCCCCAGGTGCTGGCGTCCAGCGTGTCCTGCCGGCAGAGCAGGGCGGCGTCGCGGGCGCGCAGGCCGCCGATGTCGCTGCCGCTGACGAACCACATCGCCTTGGCTCTGCCTTCGCGCAGCCAGGCCACGCGCGAGAACGGATGGCGCTGCAGCACGCCGCCGGCGGCGAGGATGGTGTCGAACCCGTCGCGGCTCGGTGCCTTCTTCGGCGGGCGGATGTCGCCCGAGGCGCGGTAGCGGGTGATGAAGCGCCCGAACCAGCGGCGCAGCAGGGCCTCGTCGTCCTTCGTGACGGCGGCGGCATCGCCGCCTGCGGCGCCGGCGACCATGCCGCCGAGGCTGGCGCGGACGCGCGCGAGCGCGGCATCGTCGATCTCGAAGGCATCGGTCGGCACCGCGAGGTCTGGGTCGGCGTAGCGCTCGCGCTCGCTGGCGCGGCCCGCCAGTTCGAGCGCGAAATCCTCGATCAGCTCGGCCTTCGCCGGCGCGCGCATGCCGAGCGAGAAGGTCAGGCAAGGATCGAGCGCGACGCCGTGGTGGCCGAGGCCGGGCGGCAGGTAGAGCATGTCGCCGGGGCCGAGCGTCCACTCGTGCGAAGGCGAAAAGGATTTCAGCAGCTTGATCGGCGCGTCCTCGCGGAAGTCCACCGGCTGCTCCGGGTTGGCGTCGATCCGCCAGTGGCGGTGGCCCATGCCCTGCAGCAGGAAGACGTCGTACTGGTCGATGTGCGCGCCGACCGAGCCGCCCTCGACGGCGAAGCTGATCATCACGTCGTCGATGCGCCAGCGCGGCAGGAAGGGGAAGGCCTCGACCAGCTCGCGCACGTCGGCGTCCCACTTGTCGACGTCCTGCACCAGCAGGGTCCAGTCGCGCTTCGGCACGCGCTCGAAGCGGTCCTCGGGCAGCGGGCCGGTCTCGACCGTCCAGCGGTCCTTCCGGCGGTCCCAGAGGATCAGGCGCGAGAGCGCCGAGGGCTCGAGCGCGAGCGCGGCGAGGTCGTCCGGGCGAACCGGGCTCTCGAAGCCGGGGAAGGCGTTGCGGATCAGCAGCGGGCGCTTCTGCCAGTAGTCGCGCAGGAAGGTTTGCGCCGGCATGCCGAGCGGGCCCTTGCCGGTGGCGTCGATCTCGATCGGTAGTCGGGCCGCAAGGGGCAGGCGCGAGGCCGCCGTGGAACGGGTCTTGCGCTTGGTGGTCGTCATCACTGTGGGCGTCATCGGCAGGCGCTTGCGCCGTCAGACCGATTTCGCCAGGGCTTCGGCGCGGCCGGTGTAGGTGGCCGGTGTCAGCTCGAGCAGGGCGCGCTTCGGCTCCTCGGGCAGGTCGAGGCCGGCGATGAAGGCACGCATCGACTCGGCCGTGATGGCCTGGCCGCGGGTGAGCGCCTTGAGCTGCTCGTAGGGGTTCGGCAGGCCGTGGCGGCGCATCACCGTCTGCACCGCCTCGGCCAGCACTTCCCACGAGGCGTCGAGGTCTTCGGCGAGCCGCGCCGGATTCACCTTCAGCTTGTCGATGCCGCGCTGGAGCGCGTCGTAGGCGACCAGCGTGTGGCCCCAGGCCGTGCCCAGCGCGCGCAGCACGGTGGAGTCGGTCAGGTCGCGCTGCCAGCGGCTGATCGGCAGCTTGGCGCCGAAGTGCTCGAACAGGGCATTGGCGATGCCGAGGTTGCCCTCGGCGTTCTCGAAGTCGATCGGGTTGACCTTGTGCGGCATGGTCGAGCTGCCGACCTCGCCCTCCTTCAGCGCCTGCTTGAAGTAGCCGAGCGAGATGTAGCCCCAGGTGTCGCGGGCGAAATCGATCAGGATGGTGTTGATGCGGCGCTGCGCGTCGCCGAGTTCGGCGAT
The DNA here is from genome assembly GCA_018333835.1 of Lysobacteraceae bacterium. Classification (GTDB taxonomy): domain Bacteria; phylum Pseudomonadota; class Gammaproteobacteria; order Xanthomonadales; family Xanthomonadaceae; genus Silanimonas. The sequence goes on along the minus strand of JAGXSL010000155.1, from coordinate 9,944 downwards.
GAAGTCGTGCGGTTCGATCTGCGTGGTGTAAGCGTTGAAGTGCAAGCCGAGCGACTCGACGAAGCCCTGCGCCAGGCGCGGCCAGTCCACCTCCGGGTAGGCGGCGACGTGGGCGTTGTAGTTGCCGACCGCGCCATTGATCTTGCCGAGGATCTGCACGTCGGCGAGCTGCCGGCGCTGGCGCTTCAAGCGCGCCACGACGTTGGCCAGCTCCTTGCCGAGCGTGGTCGGGCTGGCGGTCTGGCCGTGCGTGCGCGAGAGCATCGGCTCGTCGGCGTACTCGTAGGCGCGCTTCTTCAGCGTCTCGATGAGCGCGTCGAGCTGCGGCAGCAGCACCTCGTCGCGGGCCTGCTTCAGCATCAGCGCGTAGCTGAGGTTGTTGATGTCCTCGGAGGTGCAGGCGAAGTGCACGAACTCCAGCGCCGCCTCGAGCTCCGCGGTCTCCGACAGCCGCTCCTTCAGGAAATACTCGACCGCCTTGACGTCGTGGTTGGTCGTGCGTTCGATGGCCTTCACCCGCGCCGCATCCTCGACGGAGAAGCCGTCGGCGAGGCGCTGCAGGCGCGAGGCGGCCTGCTCGGAGAAGGGCGGCAGCTCGGGGATGCCCGGCTCGGCCGAGAGCGCCAGCAGCCAGGCGATCTCCACGCAGACGCGGGCGCGGATCAGGCCGTACTCGGAGAAGATCGGGCGCAGCGCGTCGACCTTGCCGGCGTAGCGGCCGTCGAGCGGGGAGAGGGCGGTCAGGGCGTGGGACATAGCGGGCGGGAAGCGGGCAGCAGAGGGCCGCGGAGGCCGGTCATTCTACCTGCCACGAGGCGGACAGCACCTCGGCCTGTTGCAGCACGGTCTGCACCGCCGCGTCCTGCAAATCCGGCGGGTAGCCGTACTTGCGCAGGATGCGCTTGACCAACACGCGCAGCCGGGCCCGGGCCGATTCGCGGTGGGCCCAATCGACGGCGACGTTCTCGCGCAAGGACACCAGCAGTTCGTGGGCAATCACCCGCAGCTTGTCGTCACCCATCACCTGCACGGCGGACTCGTTCTCCGCCAGCGCGTCGTAGAAGGCGATCTCATCCAGGGACAGGTCCTGTTCCTCGCCGCGTTTGTGTGCGGCGCGAATGTCCCGGGCGAGCTTGATCAGTTCCTGCAGCACCTCGGCGGTGGTGATGGCGTTGGCGTGGTAACGGGCAATGGCGTCTTCCAGTCGTTCGGTGAAGGCGCGGGTCTCGACCACGTTGGTGCGGGTGCGCGAGCGGATGCTGTCGCCCAGCAGCTTGCGCAGCGCTTCCAGCCCCAGGTTCTTCTTCTCCATCTGCTGCACTTCGAGCAGGAACTCGTCGGAGAGGATGGAAATGTCCGGCGTCTGGAGGCCGGCTGCCGCGAGGATGTCGACGATTTCGGTGGAGACCACGGCGCGGCTGACGATCTGCTGGATCGCCAGATCACGATCCTGCCGGGTGGTGCTGGCACCCCCTGCCGTCTTGACCAGCGCGGCACGGATGGCCTGGAAGAAACCGACTTCCTCGCGGATGGCGCGTGCTTCGTCCGAACTTGCCGCCAGTGCGAAGGCCTTCGACAGGTTCAGTACGCCATCGGCAAAGCGCCGTTGCGCCTGCTTCTTGGCCTCTGCTGTCTTTTCCGCCGCCGCCCAGTGCTGCTGCTTGCCGAGAATCCATTCGATGGCACCGGCCATCATGGCCAGCCGTTCGCCGGGCGTGCCGCTCAAGGCCGTGCGGTAGTCGAAGCCGTGGAACATGTCGCGCACGATCGCATGCTTCTCCAGCAGCACCGCCACGGCCTCACGCTCGTCGATGCCGGTCTTGTCCTGGTCGGGCCTGGAATACTGGGCGAGTGCCGATTTCAGGTTCTGGGCGATGCCGATGTAGTCCACGATCAAACCCGCTGGCTTGTCGCGGAACACACGGTTGACGCGGGCGATGGCCTGCATCAGGCCGTGTCCGCGCATCGGCTTGTCGATGTACATGGTGTGCATGCTGGGCGCGTCGAAGCCGGTCAGCCACATGTCACGCACGATCATCAGCCGCAGCGGATCCTGCGGATCCCGGGCGCGCTTGGCCAGGAGATCACGTCGCGCCTGGTTGCCGATGTGCTGCTGCCACGCAACCGGGTCGGACGCCGCGCCGGTCATCACGATCTTGATGCTCCCGGCGGCGTCGTCGCTGCTGTGCCAATCGGGGCGCAGCTTGATGATCGCGTCGTAGAGCGCCACGCAGATGCGCCGGCTCATGCACACCACCATCGCCTTGCCATGGAGCGCCGCCACCCGGTCCTCGAAGTGCTGCACCAGGTCGGCGGCCACCCGCGCGAGCCGCTTGTCGCTGCCGACCAGGGCTTCCACCGTGCTCCACTTCTGCTTGGTGCGTTCGGCGTTGGGCTCGTCCTCGTCCTCCAGCAGGGCCTCGATCTCGGCATCGATGCGCGGCCTCTCGTCCTCGTCCAGCTCGATGCGCGCCAGCCGGGACTCGTAGTAGATCGGCACCGTGGCGCCATCCTCCACCGCGCGGCTGATGTCGTAGATGTCGATGTAGTGGCCGAACACCGCCGGAGTGTTCACATCGGTCGCCTCGATGGGCGTGCCGGTGAAGCCGATGAAGGAGGCGTTGGGCAGGGCATCGCGCAGGTACTTGGCGAAGCCGTAGGCGATCTCGCCGGTCTGGCCGGCCAGCCTGGCCCTGAAGCCGTACTGGCTGCGGTGCGCCTCGTCGGCGATGACCACGACGTTGGCGCGATCGGTCAGCACCGGGAAACCGGCCTCGTCCGGTGCCGGGGAGAACTTCTGCAGGGTGGTGAAGATCACGCCGCCGGAAGCGCGGTTGAGCAGGGTGCGCAGGTGCTCGCGGTCCTGCGCCTGCACCGGCGTCTGCCGGAGCAGATCGCGGCACATGGCGAAGGTCGCAAAGAGCTGGTCGTCGAGGTCGTTGCGGTCGGTCAACACCACCAGCGTGGGGTTGGCCATGCGCGGCTCCAGCACCAGCAGGCCGGCGTAGAACGCCATCAGCAGGCTCTTGCCCGAGCCCTGCGTGTGCCAGATCACGCCCGCCTTGCGGTCGCCCGGCGGTTGGTCCCGCACGCTGGGCAGGCCGTAGGCCCCCGGATCCTCGGCCTGCCTGTTCTGGCGGCTGGCCCGCAGCGTCGATGCCACCGCCTTCCTGACGGCATGGAACTGGTGGTAGCCGGCGATGATCTTGACCAAGCCGCTGCCGGTTTCACCGAACACGGTGAAGTGGTGCAACAGCTCGAGGAAGCGCCCCTGCTCGAACACGCCCTCGACCAGCGTGGCCATCTCCGGCATGCCCTTGGGCTCTACGCGGGTGCCGTCGGTGGTGCGCCAGGGCATGAAGCGCTCGAAGTCCGCCGACAGCGAACCGATGCGTGCCGACAGGCCATCGGAGGTCACCAGCAGCGCATTGCTGCGAAACAGCGCCGGGATCTGCTGCTTGTAGGTCTGTAACTGGTTGAAGGCGCCGGCCAGGGTCGCGTTCTCGCCGCCGGGGGCTTTGAGTTCGATCACCGCCAGCGGCAGACCGTTGACGAACACCACCACGTCCGGCCGCCGCTTGGCCTGTCCAGCCACCACGGTGAACTGCTGCACGGCGAGCCAGTCGTTGTTGCCGGGGCGTTCGAAGTCGAGCAACCGCAGCTTGCCCGCCGTCAGCGTGCCGTCCTCGGCGTAGTACTCCACATCCGCGCCTTCGACCAGCAACCGGTGGATGCGGCGGTTCTCCTCCAGCAGGTTCGGCAGTTCCGACTGCGTCAGGCGGCGAACGGCGTCCGCCCGTGCCTCGGGCGGCAGTGCCGGGTTCAGCCGCGCCACGGCGGCGGCAAGCCGCGCCTTGAGCACCACCTCGTCGTAGGCCTCCCGCTCCGGCTGTCGGCCATCCGGGCCGATGAGCTCATCCGAGGCGCAGGCGTAGCCCAGCCGGGAAAGCTGCGCGAGCAGGGCGGATTCCAGCTGGGCTTCGGAGAGGAAGGGCACGCCTACGGCCCCTTGTGTCGTTCGAGCCACAAGCGCCCCCTGTCTGTCAGGCGATAGCGCTGCAGGCGACTGTGGGGTTTGTCGGGGACGCTTCTCTCGATCAGGCCTTGTTCCAATGCCGGCTTGAGGTAGCGTTCCCGGAAGGATTTGCGGTCCTGCAGGTCCAGCGCCTGCTGCAGTGCCTCCCGGCTCATCTCGCCGCGAATACCAAGAAGCAGCCGTTCGACTTGGGGCGTGACATGGGGGGCGACTTGGGGGGCGGTGGCGCTGATGGCCTCGAGAATCCTGTCCAGCATGAACGCCACGAATGGCGCGGAATCGGCCTGCTCGGTGCTGGTCTGCAGCGCCGTGTAGTACGCGGCCTGATGTTCGTGCACCAGGCTCTCCACCGGGGTCTCCGTGAACAGCGGCTGCCAGTGGCTCAGGATCAGGGTCTGCCAGAGCCGCCCCATGCGGCCGTTGCCGTCGCTGAAGGGGTGGATGAACTCGAACTCGTAGTGGAAGATCGAACTGGCGATCAGCGGATGGGCGTCGGTCGTGCCCAGCCAGTGCAGCAGATCGTGCATGAGCCGGGGCACCTGGCGGGCCGGCGGTGCCATGTGGATCACCCGCTCCCCCGCCATCACGCCCACGCCACCATCGCGCCAGCGCCCGGCATCGTCCACAAGACCGGCCATCAGCGTGCGATGCGCGGCCAGCAGGTCGGCCTCTCGCGCCGGCACCCAGCCCGACAGCAGTTCATAGGCCCTGAGCGCATTGCGCGCCTCCAGAATTTCCCGCGGCGGTGCCATCACCCGCTTGCCGTCGAGGATCGCAGTGATCTGCGCCTCGCTCAGGGTATTGCCCTCGATCGCCAGCGAGCCGCGGATGCTGCGGATGCGATTGATGCGGCGCAAGCGCAAGTCCCGTTCCGCCTCCAGCCGCACCGCCAGCCGCCCGACCCGTTCGGCGATCTCCGCCACCCGGTTGAGGATGGCGGGAGTGAAGGTGCAGGGGGGGTGGTAGGGCTGGCTCATGGGGCTCCTGCCCGGGCGCCGCTGCATCGGCACATGGACTGCCACGCCGCCAGCGCGAGCGCATCCAGCCAGGCGCGCTCGCGCGCCCAGGGCAGCAGCTCGGGGTTGGCGTCGATGCGAGTCATGCATTCAGCGCCTCTCTGGTTTGCTCACGCTGTGACCACAGGACTGGCGTCAGGTCGTAATTTTCCAGCGCATCAACGACCGAAGGTGAAACGGTGGATGCACTGTCATTGAGGAATGCGTACAGGCGTGATTCAGGCGCGCGAGTTTCTTTGGTGTCCAACCACTTGAAGACCAGTACTTCTGCAGAATCTTTCTTGGGGTTGCTGATGGCCTGAATGATCCGCTCTGGCTGTTGCCGCGATCTCGGGATCACGAAATCGAACATGTGATCGTAGCCGCTCTTGCCAGTGAACTTGACTTTGGGCGTATAGCGAATGTCGGAAAGGTCCAGCCACTGGGTAACATCTTCATGGAACAGGCTGGCCACATACGGTGACGCCAGATAAAACAGATCGTTCACGGCCAGCATGGCCTGAATCAGATTGTGCTTCTTCAGCGAGAAGTTCTCCGGCGTGGCTTTCATCAGCAACTGCTCGCCGTCCATCTGCACGCCAAAGCCTGCCAGCGTTGTTCTCAGTAGCTCCTGGCGTTTCGGGCTGTCCAGCGGGCAACCCGAGCTGATCAGATCGTTAATGATGTAGCCATCATCAGTAAGCAGATAGCCATTAGCTTCCCGGCGCACATAGAACTGCAAGCAGTCGTTGTGGCGATCGAGGTGTGGCGTAGTGACCTGCACCCAATCGCCTCCCACTTCGCGTAACACCGTCTTGTCGCGCAGCCAGCGGGTGTAGTCATCCAGCAGCTTCTGGATGTCGTTGATCATGATCATGCAAACAGCCCCCGCTCGATGATGGGCTTGCCGACGACCCGGCAGTAGTCCATGAATACATCCATCAGTTGGAAAGCATCCTCGATACCTGTGAACACCGCAGGCAGAGGCGCAGCCCACTTGTCACCGTACCCTTCGCGATAGAGATGCAGGTGCGGGCAGTCAATCTCCTCGCCATCGGGATTGCGATGAGGTGGGCCAGCCAGATCCAGACGGGCTAGAATCACCGCTTTGCGCGCTCGCGTCTGAAAGGTGTTCTTCGCCAAGAGTATCCGACCGCGCGTAATGTCAAGACTGAACTCCTCGCGCCGGTCTGACGAATATAACGGGATGCGTAGCGCGCCACCCAGTGCTGGAAAGTCAAATCGATCACTGCCGAGAAAGTGCTTCTCCAGCGCCAGCAGAGCATCGGCTTCTTGTTGGGTCATTAGCATCGTCATGTCGCCGTGATTTTCGTACAATCGAGCGCCTCGGCGCGAGCCAGGAATCGCTCTGCTTCCGCGATGCGCAGCTCGCCGGAGATCAGTTTGGGCAGCAGGGTGTCGCGGAGTTGGGCGAGTGTTTCAGACGCCATGGCATTTGACTTGATGCTCTCAAAGAGAGGCATAACCTGTTTTGCGAAGGCATGCCAGACGTTTTCGTCGGGTGGTGAGGCGAGCTTGAATGCAGCGACCGAATCCCCTCGTGCTCGCTGACGGCCAGATGTCCCGGTCATGCTTCTGATTGCGTGTTCTCGAAATGTGTTGTCTCTCGCAAGCAAGTATGCGTACCCGGCCGGAACCGGCACTTTGGGTCGCATGACGATGTATTCCGTCGATCCCCATCCGACTGTGTCGTCGGGCAGGCACTTTACGAATGCGGCCTTCCCGTTCTCCAGACACGGCGTAATTCGCGCCAACAAGGTATCGCCGTTACGAAACCGCATCCCGCTACCGAAGTCTCGTATGACCGGCGGTTCCGGCCAGCTGCCTGATGTTGGTAGAGAGACCATATCGAGGTAAGGCGCGGGTGTGCCCTTACGCAGAGGTTCGGTCGGGTTGAACTCGATGAGCTCGCTTGCGGGAACCATCTCCCATCCCTCCGGCCTACCCTTATCGTCAAGTCGGTCGGGGAAGAGTTGCCAGAGGTCGGCGGGGAGGTAGGGTTCGCGGCCTTCCATCTTGGCGCGGACGGGGCCGAAGTCGACGAACCAGTCCCTGAACAGTGCGCGGGCCATGGCCTCCAGGGTCTGGTTGCGGCGGCGGTTGAGTTCGATCTTGTCGTCCAGCGTGCCGAGGACGTGGGCGATGGCGCGTTGTTCCGAGAGTGGCGGGAGCGACAACTCAATCGTTTTCAGATAGGAAGATGGCCGTGCGATTGATGGAACGCCGGTTTGTGACGCATTGGCGAGCAGTTTGTGCTGCCCTTCGGGGCTATGGAAGAAGTACGAAACAAACGCCGGATCTGCCTTACGCAAGTCGCAGCGCAGATAGAACTGGCGTTGGGAAATTACATATCGTTCGTATTGTGAATTGGGTGGAATGTAGGCGGCCTGGCCGATGTTTCCTGCGTGCGTGAAGATGACATCGCCTCGGAACACATTCGAGTTCTTCATCCTTTCGGCATGCGCGGCGGTCACGAAGTTGAAATCGCCGTCTTCCAAGCGAACACTTCGGAGATGAGCGCCACTGATGACGGGAACACCGGTCGCTACGAAGGTCTCGACTTTGATGTTCGAGCCGAATGGCCCCATCGCGATCTTTTCTGCGATGTCTTCTACGCGAACTGCCGGCCACTCACCCCCCATACCCAAGCCCCCTCAAGTTGGCTTCGATCGCCGCATCCAGCCGAGCGGCTTCCCGCTGCTGCTCGCGCCACTGGGCGCTGAGCCGCTGCATCTTGTCGGCGAAGGCCTCGCCGTCGTCCTCGGCGGCTTCGGCACCGACATAGCGGCCGGGGGTCAGCACATGGCCGTGCTTGCGGATTTCGTCGAGGGTGGCGGATTTGCAGAAGCCGGGGATGTCCGCGTACTTCCCGGCGTCCGTCTCGCCCCGCCAGGCATGGTAGGTGTCGGCAATCTTCTGGATGTCGGCGTCAGTGAGTTCGCGCCGGGTGCGGTCCACCAGCTGTCCTAAGCTGCGGGCGTCGATGAACAGCACCTCGCCGCGCCGGTCGCGTAGCGTCTCCTTGCCGCGCTTGCCGTTGGACTTGTCGCGGGCGAGGAACCACAGGCAGGCGGGAATCTGGGTGGAGTAGAACAACTGGCCGGGCAGGGCCACCATGCAGTCCACCGCGTCGGCTTCGACCATCGCCTTGCGGATCTCGCCTTCGCCGCTCTGGTTGGAGCTCATGGAGCCGTTGGCCAGCACCACGCCGGCGGTCCCGTAGGGGGCCAAGTGCCAGTGGATGTGCTGCAACCAGGCGTAGTTGGCGTTGCCCACGGGCGGCACGCCGAACTGCCAGCGTGGGTCTTCGCGCAGGCGCTCGCCGCCCCAGTCGGAGATGTTGAAGGGCGGGTTGGCGAGGATGTGGTCGAAGCGCAGGTCGCGCAGTTCGTCCTTGTGGAAGCTGCCTTCATTGTTCCAGCGGATGTCGCTGTCGATGCCGCGCACGGCCAGGTTCATCTTGGCCAGTCGCCAGGTGGTGTAGTTGCTCTCCTGGCCGTAGATGGCGATGTCGCCGATGCGGCCGCCGTGTTCGAGCACGAACTTCTCGCTCTGCACGAACATGCCGCCCGAGCCGCAGCAGGGGTCGTAGACGCGGCCGGAGTACGGTTCCAGCATCTGCACCAGCACCTGCACCACCGAGCGCGGGGTGTAGAACTCGCCGCCGCGCTTGCCTTCGGCACCGGCGAACTGGCTGAGGAAGTATTCGTAGACGCGGCCGAGCACGTCCTTCGACTTGTCGCCGCCCTCGTTCATGGCGATGCCGGAGATCAGGTCGATCAGCTCGCCCAGCATCACCTTGTTCAACGCCGGGCGCGCGTAGTCCTTGGGCAGCACGCCTTTCAGCGACTCGTTGTCCTTCTCGATGGCGCGCATGGCGTCGTCGATCAGGGTGCCGATCTCGGGTCGCTTGGCATTGGCCTTGAGGTGCGACCAGCGCGCATCCTTCGGCACCCAGAACACGTTGTCGGCGAGGTATTCGTCCTCGTCCTCGGCCGCCTGCGGGTCTTCGGCCAGCAGTTCGGCGTGGCGGGCCTCGAAGGCGTCGGAGATGTACTTGAGGAAGATCAGGCCCAGCGTGACGTGTTTGTAGTCGCTGGGCTCCATGTTGCCGCGCAGCTTGTCGGCGGCCTTGAACAGTTCGGCTTCGAAGCCGAGGTTGCCGCCGTTGTTCTTGTCCTTGCCCTTGGCCATGGATCGTTCCCGGGTCATTGCAGCTCCTGCGGCAGCGTATCGTTTTTCAGGCCGATCCATTTGGCCCCACGTCCTTTGCCCGTAGGCGCGATCAAGCCTTCCTTCTTCATCGCGCGCAGTACCAGCCGCACCATGTCACGGCTGACGCCTGGGCAGGCTTCTTCGATCTCGGAGATCGAGAAGGGAAGATTGCGTTTGAGGATCTCGGCACGCACACGGTCGCCCTTGGCCCCGCGACCGCGTTCGATGGTGCCGACGCGCTCCTCGAATTCCTTGTAGGCCCGCAGCAAGGCGCCCCAGGAGTAATCCAGCCAGGGCGCGATGTCGTGCGCGGCCTCGTGCCAGCCCTGGGAGCTGGCTTCCAGGGTTTCGTAGTAGCTCTCTTTCGATTCCTCGAAGATGCGCTCCAGGCTGATGAAGCGGCCCACGGCGTAGTCGAAGTGGTAGAGCAGTTGCAGGGTGAGCAGCCGCGCCATGCGGCCATTGCCATCCGGGAAGGGGTGGATGCACAGGAAGTCGAGTACGGCGAGCGGCACCAACACCAATGGGTCGGCGAGATGCTGGTCCAGCGCAGCGCGATAACGCGCGATCAGGTCCGTCATCGCCATCGGCGTCAGATGCGCGGCCACCGGGCGGAAGCGGATACGCGAACTGCCGTCCGGGTGGCGTTCCACGATGTCGTTGTTGCTGGACTTCCA
>JAGXSL010000154.1 GCA_018333835.1 Lysobacteraceae bacterium | reverse complement strand
GGGAGGTTTCATTTCAGTTTTCCCACCGCGCTGCGCGCGACCCGCGACGCATGAAACCGGCGGTGTCGTTCCCGCCCCCGCCTTCGCGGGGGTTGGCTGCAGCGGGAACCCAGCGTCGTCGGTGCGTTGGGACTGGATCCCCGCTTGCGCGGGGATGACACGTCGGGAGGTTTCATTTCAGTTGCTCCACCGCGCTGCGCGCGACCCGCGACGCATGAAACGGGCGTCAAATAGCGCTGCGGCGTCCGGCACAGAGGTCGGTTTGTCCTTGGTGCTTCGAACCCGTACTTCAGTTGGACCCGCGGCTCCACGAGCACCCCGTACTGTGGCCTGGGGCTTCGCGCCTCTGAGCACGCATCTCAGACTTCGATGACGTGGGCCGCACGCCGATGTCGCCGCGACACGGAGGCGATCATGGAAGTCATCTACCCGCGCTGCGCGGGACTGGACGTTCACAAGCAGACGGTGGTGGCGTGCGTGCGCATCGCAGGCAACGGCCCGCCCTTGCAGGAGGTGCGCAGCTTCACCGCCACCACCTCGGGGCTGCTGGCCTTGTGCGACTGGCTCGATTCCTTCGGGATTGAGCACGTGGCGATGGAGGCCACCGGGGTGTACTGGAAGCCGGTGTGGCACGTGCTCGAAGGCCACTTCGAGTTGGTGCTGGCCAATGCGGCACACGTCAAGAACGTGCCCGGGCGCAAGACCGACGTCAACGATGCGATGTGGCTGGCCGACCTGCTGGCGCACGGCCTGATCCGTGCCAGCTTCGTGCCACCGACGGCCGTCCAGGAGCTGCGCACGCTGACCCGTACGCGCAAGCAGTTCGTGCGCGAGCGCAGCGCCCATGTGCTGCGCATCGACAAGGTGCTGGAAGACGCCAATCTGAAGCTCGGCGTCGTGCTCACCGACATCATGGGCAAGAGCGGTCGCGCGGTGCTGCAGGCCATCGTCGATGGGCATGACGACCCCGAGTACCTCGCTGGCTGCGTCAGCGTGCGGGTCAAGGCCAGCCGCGCCGAGGTGCTCGAGGCTCTGCGCGGCCGCATCCGCGCGCATCACCGCTTCATGCTCGAGCTTCACCTGGGGCACATCGACGCGCTCGACAAGGCCATTGCCGCCATCGAGAAGGAGGTCGGCCTCGGGCTCGAGCCGTTTCGACACGCCGCCAAGCTGCTGAGCACGATGCCGGGCCTGAGCAGCGTGAGCGCGCACGTGGTCGTGGCCGAGATCGGCATCGACATGAGCCGCTTTGCCACGCCCGGCCACCTGCTGTCGTGGGCCTGTATGTGCCCGCGCAACGACGAGAGCGCCGGCAAGCGCCGCAGCACGCGGCTGCGCCGCGGCGGCCAGTGGCTGAAAACCACCCTGGTCCAAGCCGCCTGGGCCGCCATCAAAGTCAAGGGCGGCTACCTGCAAGCCCAGTTCCACCGCCTGCGCGCCCGACGCGGCGCCAAGAAGGCCATCATCGGCGTGGCCGCCTCGATGCTCACCGCCATCTGGCATATGCTGCGCGACGGCACCGAATGGCATGACCTTGGTGCCGCTCACTTCGATCGCGCCGACGCTCACAAGACCGCCAACCGCCTGCTCCGAAGGCTTCAGCAAATCGGCTACGCCGTGCACCTCACACCGGCTTGACCAAGGAGGTTTCATCTCAGGCGGACGGCGCCCGCCGCTCGAAGCGCAGTTCGCCGCCGACGATCGTCCAGCGCACGCGGCCTTCGAGTTCGTAGCCGGCGAACGGCGTGTTCTTGCCGCTGCTGGCGAGCGCCTCCGGGGTCACGATCCACGGCGCCAGCGGGTCGAAGATCGCGAGGTCGGCCTTGGCGCCGACGGCGATGCGGCCGGTGTCCTCGCCGAGGATGCGCGCCGGCTCGCTGGTCACCCGCGCCAGCGCCTTGGCCAGCGGCACGCCGGCCTCGCGCGACCACTTGAGCACCAGCGGCAGCAGGGTCTCGAGCGCGCAGGCGCCGGGCTCGGCCTCGGCGAACGGCAGCAGCTTGTCGTCGGCGGCCACCGGCGCGTGGTCGGAGCAGATCGCATCGAGCGTGCCGTCGGCGAGCGCGGCGACGATGGCGTCGCGGTCGCGCTGCGCGCGCAGCGGCGGATCGAGCCGGAAGTTGGCGTCGAAGTAGCCGATGTCGACGTCGATCAGGTGCACGTGGTGGATGCCGACGTCGGCGCTCACCGGCAGCCCCTCGCGCTTGGCCTGGCGCACGAGATCGACGCCGGCGGCGCTCGACAGGCGCGCCAGGTGCACGCGCACGCCGGTGGCGCGCTGGATCTCGAAGATCGTGTGCAGCGCCACCGTCTCGGCCAGCACCGGCACCGACGGCAGGCCGTAGCGGCCGGCGAGCGGGCCGGCGCCGGCGACACCACCGCCGGCGAGCGAAGCGTCGAGCGGCCGCAGCCACACCGGCAGGTCGAAGGTCTGCGCGTAGCGCATCGCCTGGTACAGGACGCTGGCGTCGCGCGGCAGCGCGCCGGTCTGCATGAAGGCAACGCAACCGGTCTCGTGCAGGGTCTCGATCTCGGCCAGCGCCTCGCCGGCGAGTTGCGCGGTGAGCGCGCCCAGCGGGTAGATGCGCGCGCCGGCCGCCTCGCGCGAGCGCTGGCGCAGCATGCGCACCAGGCTCGGCTCGTCGAGCGGCGGGTCGGTGTCGGGCGGCGTGACCACGCCGGTGACGCCGCCGGCGAGCGCCGCCTTCATCTCGACCTTCAGCGCGCCCTCGGCACCGGGCTCGCGCATGCGCGCGCACAGGTCGACGAGACCGGGCGCGACCACCAGGCCGGCGGCGTCGAGGCTGCGCTCGGCGACGAAGCCGGCCGGCGCCTCGCCGATGGCGACGATCCGGCCACCGTCGATGAACACGCCGCCGACGCCATCGTGCCCCGAGGCGGGGTCGACGATGCGGCCGTTCTTGATGTGCAGCTTCATCGGGTCAGGATCGAGGATCGAGTTGCGGGCAGCACCGCTGATGTCGTCGCGGCCATTGCTCGATCCTCACTGCATCGTCTTCGACGAGGCGCAGATCGCCATCACCGCCATGCGCACGGCGATGCCGAAGGTGACCTGCGGCAGGATCACGCTCTGCGCGCCGTCGGCCACGCGCGAGTCGATCTCGACGCCGCGGTTCAGCGGCCCCGGGTGCATGACGATCGCATCGGGCTTGGCGAGCGCGAGCTTCTCGGGCGTCAGGCCGTAGTTGCGGAAGTACTCCTGGCCGGACGGCAGCAGCGCCCCCTTCATCCGTTCGTTCTGCAGCCTGAGCATGATGATCACGTCGGCGTCGCGGATGCCTTCCTCGAGCCGCGTGCACACGCGCACGCCCATCTCGGCCAGCCCGGCGGGCAGCAGCGTCAAGGGGCCGACCGCGCGCACCTCGGGCACGCCGAGCGTGGTCAGCGCATGGATGTCGGAACGCGCCACGCGCGAATGCAGGATGTCGCCGACGATCGCCACCGTGAGCCGCGTGAAGTCGCGCTTGTAGTGGCGGATCGTCACCATGTCGAGCAGGCCCTGGGTCGGGTGCGCGTGGCGGCCGTCGCCGGCGTTGATCACGTGCACGTGCGGGGCGACGTGGCGCGCGATCAGGTAGGGGGCGCCGCTGGCGGCATGGCGCACGACGAACATGTCGGCCTGCATCGCCGTCAGGTTGTCGATCGTGTCGAGCAGGCTCTCGCCCTTGGCCGCGCTCGAGCGCGTGATGTCGAGGTTGAAGACGTCGGCCGACAGGCGGCGGGCGGCGATCTCGAAGGTGGTGCGGGTGCGGGTGCTGTTCTCGAAGAACAGGTTGAACACCGAGCGGCCGCGCAGCAGCGGCACGCTTCTCACCTCGCGCTCGGCGACGTTGATGAAGCTCGCGGCGGTGCTGATGATCCGCTCCAGGACCGCCATCGGCAGACCGTCGATCGACAGCAGATGGTGCAGCTCGCCGTGGGCGTTCAGTTGCGGGTGGCGGCCGAAGCCGCGGACGTGGGCGGCGGTCACGCGGGCGCGTCCTCGCCGCGCTGCTCGAGGCTCAGGCGCAGCCGGCCTTCGGCGTCGCGCGTCAGCACCACGCCGACGCTGGCCGGCAGTTCGATCGTGCGGCCGGTGACGGTGGGCGCAATCGGCAGTTCGCGGCCGCCGCGGTCGACCAGCACCGCCAGATCGATGCGCGCCGGCCGGCCGTGGTCGAACAGCTCGTTCATCGCCGCGCGCGTCGTGCGGCCGGTGTAGAGCACGTCGTCGACCAGCAGCAGATTGCGGCCGGCGACCTCGAACGGGATCTGCGACGGCCGCACCGTGGCCGACAGGCCGCTGCGGTCGAAGTCGTCGCGGTAGAAGCTCACGTCGAGTGCGCCCACCGGGTGCGCGATGCCGAGGTCGGCCTTCAGCCGCTCGGCGATCCACACGCCGCCGGTGTGGATGCCGACCAGGCGCAGGTCGCGGCCATCGACCAGCTCGCGCGTGCGCGACAGCAGCGTGCGGTAGATGCTCTCGGCGTCCAGGTCAAGCATCGGGCGCGGCGCTCTCGTGCAACCACTGCTGCAGGATCACGGCGGCGGCCTGGTCGTCGCGGCCGCCGCCGACCACCGCCGAGCTGTAGCGCTCGTCGACGCGCGCCACCGGCCGCCGCAGGCGGCCTTCGAGCTGGCGCGCGAACTTCTCGCAGCGCGCGGTCATCTCGTGCGCGGTTCCGTCCGGGTGGCGCGGGATGCCGACCACCAGCCGCGCCGGCTGCCAGGCCGCCGCCAGGGCGGCGATGCGCTGCCAGCGTGCCTCGCCCGCGGCCTCGACGATCGCCAGCGGCCGCGCCTCGCGCGTGAGCGTGTTGCCGATGGCCACGCCGATGCGGCGCGCACCGAAGTCGAAGCCGAGCACGATCTCCTCGCTCATCGCCGGCGCGAGCGCGCAGGCGCCGCCGAGCGGGGCGCGGTCACGCGCCTCACGCATGGCCGGCCAGCCCCGACAACTGCTCGGCCTCGATGCCGAGCAGCCGCAGCGCAGCGCTGAAGCGCTCCTGCACCGGCGTGTCGAAGATCACGTCGGCGCGCGCGGCCACTGTCAGCCAGGCGTTCTGGCCGATCTCGTGCTCGAGCTGGCCGACGCCCCAGCCCGAGTAGCCGAGGGTGACCAGCAGCCGCCCCGGTCCGCCGCCGGCGGCGACCGCTTCGAGCACGTCCTTGCTGGTGGTCAGCGCGATGTCGTCGGACACCTCGAGGCTCGAGCTGTAGCTGCCGGCGGGCTGGTGCAGCACGAAGCCGCGCTCGGTTTGCACCGGTCCGCCGAAGAACACCGGCTCGACTGCCCGCGGCGCGATCTCGAGCTTGAGGTCGATCTTGTCGAACAGGACGCCGAGCGTGAGATCGGTCGGCCGGTTGATCACCACGCCGAGCGCGCCCTTGTCGCCGTGCTCGCAGACGTAGACGACGGCGCCGGCGAAGTGCGGGTCGGCCATCGCCGGCATGGCGATCAGGAACTGGTGGGTGAGGTCCACGGCGCCGATTGTAGAAGGGATGCGGCGCGGGCATTGTGTGCGCAGGACTGCCACCTCCAAGTCAGTGCGCCCTGCCGGGCGCACCAGAGCAAAGGGCCCGCCGAAGCGGGCCCTTTGGAACTGCCGTCGACCCGCCGCGCCAGGCGACGCCACGGGCGTGCGCTGGCGCGCGGCGAGTCGCTGCGGCACGCCGCAGGGCGCGCCGCAGGCGACCTACATGTCCATGCCGCCCATGCCGCCCATGCCACCCATGCCGCCCATGCCGCCGCCGGCCGACTTGTCGGACTTCTCCTCGACCAGCTCGGCGACCATGGCGTCGGTGGTGAGCATCAGGCCAGCCACCGACGAGGCGTTCTGCAGCGCCGTGCGCGTGACCTTGGTCGGGTCGAGCACGCCCATCGCCACCAGATCGCCGTACTCGCCGGTCTGGGCGTTGAAGCCGAAGTTGCCCTTGCCCTCGGCGACCTTGTTGACGACCACGCTCGGCTCCTCGCCGGCGTTGGCGACGATCATCCGCAGCGGCTCCTCCATCGCGCGCAGCACGATCTTGATGCCGGCCTCCTGGTCGGGGTTGTCGCCCTTGACCTTGGCGATCGCCAGCTTGGCGCGCACCAGCGCCACGCCGCCGCCGGCGACGATGCCCTCCTCGACCGCGGCGCGCGTGGCGTGCAGCGCGTCCTCGACGCGGGCCTTCTTCTCCTTCATCTCGACTTCGGTGGCGGCGCCGACCTTGATCACCGCCACGCCGCCGGCCAGCTTGGCGACACGCTCCTGCAGCTTCTCGCGGTCGTAGTCGCTGGTGGCTTCCTCGATCTGGGCGCGGATCGCCTTGACCCGGCCTTCGATCGCCTTGGACTCGCCGGCGCCGTCGATGATCGTCGTGTTCTCCTTGGCGATCTCGATGCGCTTGGCCTGGCCGAGGTCGGCGAGCGTCGCTTTCTCGAGCGTCATGCCGGTCTCTTCGGCGATCACGTTGCCGCCGGTCAGGATCGCGATGTCTTCCAGCATCGCCTTGCGCCGGTCACCGAAGCCGGGCGCCTTGACCGCGCAGGTCTTGAGGATGCCGCGGATGTTGTTGACCACCAGCGTGGCGAGCGCCTCGCCCTCGACTTCCTCGGCGACGATCAGCAGCGGCCGGCCGGCCTTGGCCACCTGCTCGAGAATCGGCAGCAGGTCGCGGATGTTGCCGACCTTCTTGTCGTGCAGCAGCACGTAGGGGTTTTCGAGGATCGCGCTCTGCTTCTCGGCGTTGTTGATGAAGTACGGCGACAGGTAGCCGCGGTCGAACTGCATGCCCTCGACGATGTCGAGCTCGTTTTCCAGCGACTTGCCGTCCTCGACCGTGATCACGCCCTCCTTGCCGACCTTGTCCATCGCCTTGGCGATGATGTCGCCGATGTTCTGATCGGCGTTGGCCGAGATCGCGCCGACCTGGGCGATCTCCTTGTTGGTCGTGCAAGGCTTGCTGAACTTCTTCAGTTCGTCGACCGCGCACAGCACCGCCTTGTCGATGCCGCGCTTCAGGTCCATCGGGTTCATGCCGGCGGCCACGTACTTCATGCCCTCGCTGACGATCGACTGCGCGAGCACGGTGGCGGTGGTGGTGCCGTCGCCGGCGGCGTCCGAGGTCTTGGAGGCGACCTCCTTGACCATCTGCGCGCCCATGTTCTCGAACTTGTCCTTCAGCTCGATTTCCTTGGCGACCGAGACGCCGTCCTTGGTCACGGTCGGCGCGCCGAAGCTGCGCTCGAGCACGACGTTGCGGCCTTTCGGGCCGAGGGTGATGCGAACCGCGTTGGCGAGGATGTTGACGCCGCGGACCATGCGATGACGCGCGTCATCGCTGAACAAGACTTGCTTGGCAGGCATGGATTGGCTCCGGATGATTCAGTATGTGGGACCGGTCGCGGCCGGCGACCGACTCGGGTTGGCGCGGGCGGCGCTCAGACGATGACACCCATCAGGTCTTCCTCGCGCATCACGAGGAGCTCCTCGCCCTCGACCTTGACCGTCTGGCCGGAATACTTGCCGAACAGCACGCGGTCGCCGACCTTGACGTCGATCGGGATCAGCTTGCCGTTGTCGTCGCGCTTGCCGGGACCGACGGCGACCACCTCGCCCTGGTCGGGCTTCTCGGCGGCGCTGTCGGGGATGACGATGCCCGAGGCGGTCTTGCGCTCGTTGTCCAGGCGCTTGACGATCACCCGATCGTGCAGCGGACGGATTTTCATACGTTCTCCTTCAATGATGGGATCTCGCTGAGCGAGACGACGGAAATGGAAGGGGCCGGGCCCCGGTCACGACTGGCACTGAGTCGCCA
>JAGXSL010000153.1 GCA_018333835.1 Lysobacteraceae bacterium | reverse complement strand
GAGCCGCGGCGGTGAGGGCCGACCTGCGGCAGCGAGGCAGGAGCCGAGCGCCGCGCGTGAGGGCAGGACGCCCGATCGCGCGGAAAGCAGGTGGCCCGATCCGCCGACAGGCTCGCCCTCCCGAGCCTGCTCCGATCCGCCGACAGGCTCGCCCTCCCGAGCGCGGCACCCGATCCGCCGACAGGCTCGCCCTTGCGAGCTCGAGCCCAAGCGAACTCCGCTCCGCCGACAAGCTCGCAGCCTTCAGCGCGTGTCCTTGTCGTCCACGCTCCCCGGCCGCCGGAACGGCAGCACGCTGCCGCGCGGCTCCGTCGCATCGGCATCGTCCGGTCCGGGCCGCTGCCACAGCACCGGCACGTCCTCCGGTCGCGGCGGCTCGTAGGTGGCCGCGTCGAGCGCCCGCTCCTCGGCGAGGGCCTTGGCGGCGGCTTCGTCCTCCTCCCAGGAATAGCGCCGGCGCGGCGGCGGCGGGTCGCGGCGGTGCCAGAGCAGGGCACCCAGCACGCCCATCAGCGCGCCGCCGGCGTGCATCTCCCAGCTGACGCGCCATTCGCCGGGCAGCACGGTCAGGGCCATGCCGCCGAACAGCAGCACGGCGACGAAGCCGGCCACCAGCGCCGGGCGGTCGCGGCGCAACAGCGCCAGCGCGGACAGCCCGAAGAACAGCGTATGCAGCAGGCCGGAGGCGCCGATGTGGGTGCTCGGCCGGCCGATCAGCCAGGCCACCGCGCCGGCACCGATCCAGCCGAGCAGCAGCAGGCGCGGGGCCGTGCGCGGGTAGACCGTGCCGAGCAGGGTGCCGAGCACCACGAGCCCGACCGCGTTGCCGGCCAGGTGGCCCCAGTCGGCGTGCAGCAGCGGCGCGCTGAGCAGGCCGACGAGGCCGGCGGCGCTGAGCGGCACCACGCCCCAGTCCTTGAGCCCGGGCCAGGCCAGCGTGGCCAGCTGCAGCACGGCGAGCAGGGCGACGAAGGCGAGGGCGAGGAACAGGGCGTCGCGGGCACGGGCCGCCTGCCCGGCGGACCAGGCCCGGATGCCGGCAGCGTCGGTCGGGGTCTCCATGGCGGGGAAGTGGGGCCGGCGCGGTCGGCCACAAGGTCGGGTTGTCGAAATCGACGCGAGGTCGGGGTTTCGGGCCGGCACGTACAATGCCGCGATGAACGCAGCCGCTGCCGCCACCGAAGCCTCCGCCGGCAACCCCGCCGTCCGCCTGAAGATCGAGCGCCGCTCGAACCACCCCTGGATCTTCCAGAAGATGGTCGAGAAGCCGCCGACCCGGCCCAAGCCGGGCAGCCTCGTCGAAGTCTTCGACCGCGACGGCCAGTGGTGCGGCCGCGGCTTCTACAACGGCCATTCGCGGATCGCCCTGCGCATCCTCAGCACCGACCCGGACGAGGCCATCGACGAGGCCTGGTTCCACGCCAAGATCGCGCAGGCGGTGGCGCTGCGCCGCGAGGTGCTCAAGCTCGATGTGGTCAGCGACGCCTGGCGGGTGGTGCACTCGGAAGGTGACGGCCTCTCCGGGCTGGTGGTCGACCGCTATGGCGAGCTGCTGGTGGTGGAGTTCTTCTCGGCTGGTGCCTTCCGCCACCGCGAGTGGATCTTCGCGGCCCTCGAAGCACAGTTTCCCGGTTGCCGCTTCTGGTGCTTCGCCGACGAGCACGTGCAGAAGCAGGAGAGCTTCGACCTGCACCCGCGCGAAGCACCGAAGCCGGTGGTCATCACCGAGCACGGCATCCAGTTCCGCGCCGCACCGGGCAGCGCGCACAAGACCGGCTTCTTCGCCGACCAGCGCGACAACCGCGAGTGGCTGTCGCGCCAGGTGGAGGGCAAGACCGTGCTTGACCTCTGCTGCAACACCGGCGGCTTCGCGGTGTACGCCGCCGCGCGCGGGGCGTCGGACGTGGTGGGGGTGGACATCGACGAGGACGTCATCGCCATCGCCAAGGCGAACCTCAAGCTCAACCCGCAGGCGGCGGCGACCAGGACGCGCTTCGTCCACGCCGATGTTTTTCCTTGGCTGCGCGACGCCGCCGCCCGCGGCGAGGCCTACGACGTCGTCATCCTCGACCCGGCCAAGATGACCCGCGACCGCGAGCAGGTGATCCCGGCGCTCAAGAAGTACCTCGACATGAACAAGCTGGCGCTCGGCGTCTGCAAGCCGGGTGCGCTGTTCGCCACCTTCTCCTGCACAGGGCTCGTCGGCGAGGAGGAGTTCCTCGACATGCTGCGCCGCGCGGCGTTCTACGCGAACCGCACGGTGCAGGTGCTCAAGGTGGCCGGCGCCGGTGCCGACCACCCGTGGCTCGCCCACGTGCCGGAAAGCCGGTACTTGAAGGCCGCGTTCTGCCGCGTGCTGGATTGAGCCGAGCCCCTGGACCGGGGGCGGGGGCGGGGTTCAGGCCGGGCAGCGGCCGTCGCGGCAGCGCCGTGGCAGCCGGAGTTTGCAGAACAGTGCGTAGGCCGAGGCTAGGGCGCGCGAGTCGATCAGCCGGCGGAAGCGCTGGGCCCAAGGGGCGTAGCGCGGAAGGCGCAACCAGATCTCGCGGAAGGCCGGCATGCCGACGTGCCACGTGCCGCTCGCGTCGCGGGCGTGCAGGGTGGCGATGGCGTCGATCGGCGCCAACCCGACCTCGGCCAGCCGGGCGAGGTCGTGGGCGCCGTCGGTGAAGCGGATCGCCTCCGCACCCGGCTGGGCGCGGTAATGCGCCATCTCGCGCCGGCAGGCCGGGCAGCCGCCGTCGTAGAAGACTTCCAGGGTGGCGTCGCGGTGGGCGTCCATGGGCGAAAGGCTCGCACAGGGCCGGCACGGCCGGGGTGAAGCCGCGTTCCCACTCTTGCCCATCGCGGTGACAGGCTGCGGCTAGAATCCGGCCATGGACCTGCCCCTGCGCCCCCTGCTGCTGGACTGCCGCATCGAGTTGCGCAAGGCCCTGCGCGGCTACGAGCAGAGCGAACTGGCCCAGCGCCTCGATGCTGCGCTCGCCCTGCTCGCCCCGGCCGATCCCGATCCCGCGTCCCGCGGTCGGGCCGATGCCGCCCGGGTCGCCTACGCCTGGCAGATGGCCGCACGGGTGCTGAAGACCACCCACCCGGTGCTGCACGCGGAATTGCAGCGCGAGGTGCAGCGCCTGCTCGATGGCGATGCCCCGGTCGATGCCCATGCCGAGATCGAGCGCCTGCAGCAGGACATCGAGGCCGCCGAAGCCGCCGCGGCGGCCGCCAAGCTGGCGCGGATGAAGGCCACCGCCCAGCTCAACACCGTCTGCAAGGCGCTGGCCGCGGTGGCCCCGCAGGTGCCCGAGCAGGGCGATGCCCAGGCCACCGCGCTTGCCCGCATCGAGGCCCTGGTGCAGGGTCTCGGTGTCGCGGCGGCGGCGCAGGTGGCCGGCATCCGCGCCGAGGCCACCGACCCCGAGGCGGTGCCGCCGCCCGGTTTCGTGCTGGAACTGGTCAAGGCCGGGCAGCGCGGTTTCAACAAGGCCCAGCGCGAGTTCGCCGTGGCCGAGGCGATGATCGTCACCGGCTGGCAGTTCACCCCGGTCGAGCTGCTGGACCGCGGCGAGCCCTGGCTCGCCGGCCTGCTGCTCGACCCCAACGCGGCGGCCTGAGCCATGGCCGGGGCGGCACCGGAGGCGGTGTCCGGGCCGGGTGCCCAGCTCGTGGAGCGCCTGCAGGCGAGCCCCTACCGGCTCGCCGACAGCGTGCGCGCCTCGGCGCTGTGGCTGGCCGTGCTCGACGGCCCGCTCGACCCGCGCGAATTCCACGAGGTCGGCCTCGCCCTCACCCACGAGCCGGAGGGCCTGCCCCTGCACGAGGTGGCCGAGGCGCTGGCGGCCGACCCGTTCGCGCCGGCGCTGCCGCGGCTGTTCCGCTTCCTGCGCGGGCAGCGCAGCCCGAAGCGCACCGAGTCGCTGCTCGACCTCTATGTCCGGGTCGCCGCCGCCGACGGCCGCATCAGCGAAATCGAGCGCCACGCCCTGCTGTTCCTCTCCGACCTGCTGGCGGCCCCGCAGCCCCTGCTCGGGGAACGCTTCGAGGCCCTGCTCGGGATCGCCTTCGAACCGCCGTCCGACCTCTCCGACCCGGACTGGTTCGCCGCCGCCGAGGCCGCCGCCCGCGCCCGCGAGGCCGCCGCGCAGGCCCGTGCCCGCGACGCCGGCCTCGCCGCCCGCGAGGCTGCCGCCCGCGGTGAGGCCCTGCGCACGCTCGGGTTGAAGGACGACGCCACGCCGATCGCCATCAAGGCGGCCTGGCGCCGGCTCTCGCGCCAGCACCACCCGGACCGCCAGCCGCAGGGCGACGCGGCCGTGCTGGCGGCGGCGGCCGACCGCTTCCGCGCCGTGCAGCAGGCCTGGGCGGTGCTGGAGGCCGAGGCCCGCGATGCGTGACCTCTACGCCCGCCTCGGCCTCGGCTTCGGTGCCGACGAGGCGACCCTGCGCCGGGCCCTGCGCGCCAGCACCGACCCCGAACTGGCCCGCCGCGCCGAGGCGGTGCTGCTCGACCCGGCCCGCCGCGCCGGCCACGACGCGGTCTACCGGGTGGCGCGCGGCCTGCGCGACTGGCGGGTCGAACTGCACCTCGAGGACGGCGACTGGGCGCGGGCCCTGGCCGGGAGCGACCTGGTGCGGCCCGACCTGCCGAGCGAACCGCTGCGCCGCCCGTCGCCCGCCGCCCGGCCACCCTGGTGGCGGCGCTGGCTCGGGCGTTGAGCCGCCCTACACGCCGGTGCTGGCCGCCGGTGCCGTGCGCGGCAGCAGCAGGTGGAAGCGGGCACCGTGGCCGAGCGTGCTCTCCACCGTGACCCGCCCGCCCAGCGTGCCCTCGACGAGGCTGTGCACGATGTAGAGGCCGAGCCCGCTGCCGCCCGTGCCCAGCGTGGTGGTGAAGAAGGGGTCGAACAGGCGCGCCAGGTGCTCGGCCGGGATGCCGACGCCGTCGTCCTCGACCACGATCCGCACCGAATCCGCCGCCGTCTCGGCCGCCAGCCGGATGCGGCCCGGGCGCTCGGCGAGGCCGTGCACCAGTGCGTTCATCACCAGGTTGGTCAGCACCTGGGCGAGCGGGCCGGGGTAGCTGTCCATGGCGAGGCCGGCCGGCACCGCCAGCTCCAGCCGGTGCGAGGTGCGCCGCAGGCGCGGTTGCAGGGTGGCCATCACCTCCTCGACCACCTCGGCCACCTCGAACACGCGGCGCTGCTCCGAGGTCTGGTCCACCGCCAGCTGCTTGAAGCGGCGGATCAACTCGGCGGCGCGCCGGGCGTTGCGCACCACCAGCGATTGCGCCTCGGCCTGGCGGGCGAGGAACTCGACCAGGGTCGAACGCTTGAGTTCGCCGCGTTCGAGCTGCTCGCGCAGCAGGGCCAGTTCGTCGTCCAGCGTGCTCGCCACCAGCAGCACGCTGCCGAGCGGGGTGTCGAGCTCGTGGGCCACGCCGGCCACCAGAGTGCCGAGCGAGGCGAGCCGCTCGCTGCGCACCAGCTCGGCCTGGGTGCGCCGCAACTGCTCGACGGTGCTGGAGAGCTCGGCGTTGGCCGCCTCCAGTTCGCGGGTGCGGTCGTCGATGCGGATCGTCAGCGCGGTGTTGGTCTCGCGCAGGGCCTCGGCGGCGGCCTTGCGGTCGGTCACGTCGAACAGGCTGGCGAGCAGCATCGGCGTGCCGCCGCTGTCGAAGCGGCTCAGGTGCACCTCGGCGTCGAACTCGCTGCCGTCCGGCCGGCGGTGGCGCCACTCGTAGACCTGCGGCTGGCCGGCCAGCGCGGCCGCCGTGTACGGCTTGATCGCCTCCCCCGAGGGCGTGCCGTCGTACTGCAGCGCCGTCGAGACGTCCTGCACGCCGGCGGCGAGCAGTGCCGCGCGGTCGTGGAAGCCGTAGATCGCCACCGCGGCGGCGTTGGCGTCGACGGTGACGTTGCGGCGGGCGTCGATCACGATGATCGGCAGCGGCGATTGCTGGAACAGCACGCGGGTGTAGTCGGCCTGCTCGCGCAGTTCGCGGGCCTGGGCATCGAGGCGGTCGAGCATGCGGTTGAAGGCGAGCGCCAGTTCGGCGATCTCGTCGCGGCTCTCGACCTCGGCGCGGGCCCGGTTGGCGTCGCCCGCCACCACCCGTTCGGCCACCGCGGCGAGCCGCCGCACCGGACCGGTGATCAGCGGTTCCAGGCCGTAGGCCAGCAGCAGGGCCAGCAGCACCGCGACCATGCCGGTCAGCAGCCAGCGCTCGATCTGTGCGGCCAGCCGCTGCTCCAGCGGGGCGAGGCTGCTTTCCAGCACCAGGGTGCCGGCGGTGGCGGCATCGTCCGGGGCCACCGGCACCTCCACCCGCAGCAGGCCGCCATCAGTCGTCGCCGCCGTCCATTGCACCGGGCACAGCGAGGGCGCGGTCACGCCGGCGCTGCTGTACTCGGCGAAGCGGCGGCCGTCGGCGGCGTACAGGCAGGCCCGGCGCACGTTCGGCATGGCGGCCAGCGCGGCCAGGTTCTCCTCCGCCAGCGCCACGTCGCCGAACAGCAGGGCCGCCGTGCTGCGGTTGGCGAGCAGGGTGGCCACGACCTGCAGCTCGGCCGCCAGCACCTGCCGCGCGGCCACCTGCTCGGCGCGCAGGGCGAGCGCGGCGAAGGCGGTCATCGCGAAGGCGCTGACCAGGCCGACCACCAGCAGCAGGCGGCTGCGGATCGACAGGCTGCGGACACGGGGCCGGGCGGCGGCGACCCCGCTCATCAGCCGCTTCCGTGCGCCGGCGCCGGCTCGACCCGGGCCAGTTCCAGCAGCTTGGCGCTGAAGTGCAGCCGCGAGGCGCGGACCCGGCCGAGGTTGACGTGCAGGCGCACCTCGCTGCCCTCGCCGACCAGGGCCAGCATCCCGCCCTGGCGCACGAAGCCGGAATCGCCGGCGACGCCGAGCAGGGTCGGCAGGCGGCCGTCCTGGGCGGCGGCCAGCAGGTCCGGGGCGGCTTCGCGGTCGAAATAGGCGAGCTGGCAGCGCGCGAGCTGGTCCGCGGTCCGCGGCTGCTCGATGGCCAGCGGGCGGCCGCCGAAACGCCGCCCCCGCAGCGGCTCCAGCCGCGGGCCGAAGGGATCGCCGCCGACCAGGCAGAGCCGGAACGGGGCCTCGGGCGATTCGAACGCGGTCTCCGGCCACTGCACGAAACGGGGCAGGTGGCCCAGCCATTCGACCTGGGCGGCGAGGACCCCAGCGGACGTGGCGGGCCCGGCCGCGGCCGCGGGCAGCACCGGCGGCAATGCCGCGACGGCCAGCCCGAGCAGCAGCGGCAACGCCTTCATGGCGGCGCCTCCCCCGCCATCGGCGGCCGCGCCAGCCAGTCCGGCAGGTCCGCCACCGCCAGCGGCCGGGCGAACAGGTAGCCCTGCAGTTCGTGGCAGCCGAGCGCCTGCAGGCGCTGGCGCTGGCGGGCGGTCTCGACGCCCTCGGCCACCACCTTGACGCCCAGCGAGCGCGCCAGCTCGATGATCATCGCGGCGATGCTGTCGCCGCCGGTCTCGGCATCCAGGCCGGTGATGAAGCTGCGGTCGATCTTCAGCCGGTCGGGGGCCAGCTTCTCCAGGCTGGACAACGAGGAGTGGCCGGTGCCGAAGTCGTCGATCGCCACGCCGACGCCCATCGCCTTCAGCGCCGCCAGCTTGGGCAGCACCACGTCGGGCGACTGCATCGCCACCGACTCGGTGATCTCGAGCTCCAGCGCGGTGGCCGGCAGCCCGCCCGCGGCCAGGGCCTCGCCGACCATCCGCTCGAAATCCGGCACCAGCAGCTGGTTCATCGAGACGTTGACCGCCAGCCGCAGGGCATGGCCGGCGGCGTGCAGGGCCGCCGCCTGGGCGATCGCGCTGCGCATCGCCCAGGCCCCGAGGTCCTTGATCAGCCCGGATTGCTCGGCCACCGGGATGAAGCGGTCCGGCGGCACCAGCCGGCCGTCCTCGGTGCGCCAGCGCATCAGCGCCTCGAGGGCGATCGTGCGGCCGCTGCCGGCCTCGACCTGCGGCTGGTAGACGAGGAACAGCCGCTGCTGCTCGAAGGCCGCGCGCAGGCCGTGCAGCAGGCGGGTGCGTTCCTTGATCTCGTTGGCGACCTCGTGCGAGTAGAAGGCCACCGAGCGGTGGCCGGCCTGCTTGGCCCGCTTCAGCGCCGAGTAGGCCATCTTGATCGCCTCGCCGCCGCTGCGGCAGCCGGCGTCCAGCTCGACGCCGCCGAAGGACACCGACAGGCCGATCCCCAGGCCCTCGACCTCGAACGGCATGTCCATCCGCCGTGCCCAGTCGTCCGGCACCAGCGCCTCGCGCGGACCGACGGCGGCGAAGGTGTCGTTGGCCACCCGCGCCACCCGCACCGCGCTGCCGGCACCGGCTTCCAGGCGCGCGGCCACGCCGTGCAGCAGGGCGTCGCCGATGCGGTCGCCGAAGGTCTCGTTGATCTCGGAGAACTGGTCGATGTCGACCAGCAGCAGCCGGTACGGCAGGTCGGGGGGATCGTGGAGCAGGTCGTCGATGGCCTCGACCAGGGCCGAGCGGTTGGCGAGCCGGGTCAGGTTGTCGACGTAGGCGGCCTCGCGCAGGCGTTCGACCAGGCGCACGCCGTCGGCGGCTACCGCGGTGCTCTGCACGAACATCGCGAACAGACCGCCCTCCAGCCGGTGGCCGCGTTCGATCCCGGCCAGCCAGACCACCGCGTCGCTGCCGGTGCGCGAGGGCAGGTAGAGGGCGAGGCCGCCGCCACCGTGGAGGCTGCGGCGGTCGGCCAGGGCCTTCTGCACGGCCTGGATCGGCGGCTCGGCGGCGAGGTGGTCGATGCGCTGCCAGGTCCACTTGGCGTAGTGGCCGGTCGCGGCCACCACCCGGTGCGGCTCGCCGCCGTCGCTGGCGCGCCGGCCGCCGCCGCAGAACACGCCCTCGACCGGCACCCGGAACAGCGCGGCCATCCGCGTCAGCACGCCCTCGGCGAAGGCCGGCAGGGTCTCGGCGGCGAGCAGCCCGGTCTGCGCCTCCAGCAGGGCCTGCAGGTCGGCCCGGTTGGCCTCCACCGCCTCCAGCGTCTGGTAGCTGCGCAGGGCGGCGGTGAGCACGGTGAACAGCCGGGTGCGGGTGAGCTCGCTCTTGATCCGGTAGTCGTTGATGTCGTAGTCGCGGATCGCGCGCATCTCCGGCGCGTAGCCGGGCTGGCCGGTGCGCAGGATGATGCGCGGCTTCGACAGCTTGAACTCGCCGCGGATGCGGGCCACCAGGTCGAGGCCGGCGCTCTCCGAATCCATCACCACGTCGAGCAGGATCACCGCGATCTCGGGGTGGGCGACCAGCAGGGCCAGCGCCTCGGCGGCGCCGCTGGCGTGCAGGAAGCGCAGCGGCCGGCCGAGGATCTCGACCTCGCGCAGGGCGAGGCAGGTGGCGGCGAACACGTCCGGCTCGTCGTCCACCACCAGCACGGTCCAAGCCTCGCCGGTGGCCGGGGCGGCCGGCCCGGTCTCGGCCGCGAACAGGAGCGGCCCGTCCCCTTCCTCCGTCCACTCTGGATGGCTCATGCGCTCACCGGTCCTGCGCCGCCCCCCTCGGCCACGCACCCGGCCTAGCATATAGCGGCGGATCGCCGTTGGCGGGCTTTGCTACAGTGCAGCAGGATCCGTCGAACCGGAGACCGCGTGGACCCCGCCGACCCGCCCACCCCCGCGCCGCTGCGCCTGCTGGTGGCCGCCAGCGATCCGGCCCTGGCCGAGCGCCTGCGGCGGGCCTGCGCCGGTCGCGCCGAGGTGCGGGCGGCCGCCTCGGCGGCCGAGGCCCAGGCCCTCGTGCGGGCCGGCCCGTTCGATGCCGTGCTGGCCAGCGTCCGGCTCGGCCAGGGTTCCGGCAACGCCCTGCTCGGCGTGCTCAAGCGCGAAGCTCCGGCGCTGCTGCGCTGCCTGCTGCTCGACGAGGGCAGCGACGCGCCGGCGCTGGCCGCGCTGGACAACGCCCACCGGTTGTTCCAGCCGCCGTTCGACGGCGAAGAGGTGTGCGCCGCGCTGGAGGCGGTGCGCGCCCTGCGCCAGCGCCTCGACCACCCGCGCCTCGCCGCGATGGTGGGCCGGGTCGGCCGCCTGCCGGCACCGCCGCACCTCTCGCTCGAGCTGATGCGCCGCAGCGGCGAGGGCGAGGCCCCGGCCCGCGAGGTGGCGGCCCTGGTCGAGCGCGACCCGGTGCTGGCGGCCAAGGTGCTGCGCCTGTGCAATTCCGCGCTCTACGGTGGCGGGCGACGGGTCGAGGACATCCGCAGCGCGGTGGTCCGGCTGGGCCAGCAGGCCTTGCGCCGGCTGGTGCTGGCCGGCGAGGTGTTCGGCCGCGGCCGCGGCCCCGGCGAGGACGCCGCCGAGCACGCCTTGCGCGAGCACAGCCTGCGCGCCTCGCGGCTGGCGGCCGCGCTGCTGCCCGGGCCGCGGGCCGACCTGGCCGCCACCGCCGCCCTGCTGGCCGGCGTCGGCCGGCTGCTGCCCGAGGTGCGCATCCCCGGGGCGATCTCCACCGGTGAAGCGTCGGACTGGCCCGGGTACGCCGAGGCCGGGGCCTACCTGCTGGGTCTCTGGGGCCTTCCGGAACCGCTGGTGGAGGCCGTCGCCCTGCACCCGACGCCGGCCTTGGCCGGCGAGCGCGGGCTCGGCCTGGTCGGGGCCTGCCACGTGGCCTGGGCCCTGCTGGGCGAGCTGCCGCTCGACACCGGCTGGCTGGCGGCACAGGGGCTGGAAGGCGAGCAGGAGCGCTGGGCCGATCTCGCCGCCCGCCTGGCGGCGGCGCCCGACGCGGCCTGAGGCGGGGTTCAGGCGACCGCGATCGGCCGCTGCCAGCCTTGCTGGGCGTGCTGGCCGCGCGGGCCGTAGCCGCAGGCCTCGGTGTGGCCGAGCTGGCGCAGGGCGAAGGCCACGGCCCGGCGGTGGCGGGAGAGCAGCAGGCCGTTCTCGCGGTTGTAGGCCGCCAGCGCGGCGATGCGCGGGGCGTCCTCCGCCTCCGGGGCCAGGCCGCCGACCGCGTCCAGCGCCGCCAGCTTGGCCGCGGTGCTGCGCAGCAGGGCTTCGGGATCGGCACCGGCCAAGGCCTCGCGCTCGGCGCGGAGGGCGGTTTCCAGGGCATCGAGCCGGGAGTGCTTGTCCATCGCGGGCGGCCGGTTCAGATGCTGAGCTCGCGCTCCAGCGCGTCGAGGCGCCGGGCGATTTCCGCCGGGTTGATGCGGTAGGTGCCGGCCGCGAGGACGGCGCGCAAGGCGTCGATCTTGGCCATGTCCATCGGTGCCGGGCCGGCCCGCGTCTGCTTCTGCAGCACCCGCAGGGACTCGGCTTCGCCGGTCAGGCGGAGGTTGTCCGCGGTGGCGGCGGGGACCGCGGCGACCGGCTGCGCGCGCGGGGCACCGGCGCGCTCGACGGCCGGCACCGGCGCGGCCACCGGCGCGGCCACCGGCGCGGGGGCCGGACGCGGCGCGGAAGCGGCGTCGATCTTGCTGGTCATGGGCCTGTCCTCCGGGACGAGGGATTCTCAGGGCAGGTATCGGCAGGCGCTAGCCTGACTTTAGCGCGGATTTCCCGTCCGTGCAGGGTTTGGCGGGGCAGGCCGCCCGGCGGGCCGGTCACGGCCCCACCCGGACCAGGCCCGGCCCGGCCACCACCCCGGCCAGCACGCGCCGGGAGGCGAGGTTCTCGACCCGCACCACCTCGCCGGGCCCGGCATCGGCCAGGGCGCGGCCGGCCATCCGCACCTCGAAGCCGGGGCCGCCGGCGACCAGGCTGACCGGCTGGCCGCGGCGCAGCAGCGGCGTGGCGACCAGATCGGCCTGCCGCAGCACCTGGCCGGGCCGGCCACCGCGGCGCAGGGTCTGGCCCAGCGCCTGCGCCGGATCGGTCAAGGGCACGCCGGCGAGGCGGGCGGCGTCGCGGTGTTCGATCCGCAGCGCCTGGGCCGACAGCGGCTGGCCCGGCGCCACCGCCTCGGCCAGCACCAGCACCGGCTGCTGGCGCGCCACGCGCACCGGCACGAACAGGCGCCAGGCGCCGGGGCACTGCACCTCCACGTTGACGGCCGAGACCGGCACGGCCTGGAGCGCCTGCGCGCAGGGCGGCATCCGCAGGGCCGGGTCGAGCGCGGCCTCGGCCTGCACGCCGGGTGCGGCCAGCGCGGCCTCGGCGGCGGCGCGGATCGAATCGACGGTCTGGAAGGCGCCGGCCCAGGTCAGCGGGGCCAGCAACCCGGCCAACAGGCCGAGGCCGGCGTGCAGCGGTCGCCGCGCCCGCGGGGTGCGCGGAACGCGGCCGGGCAGGGGCGGCCGGCAGGGCGGCAGGGGAGCCGGGCTGGGCAGCGGGGTCGGCGTCTCGGGTTGGGACATGGCGCACTCTCGCGGCGCGGGGTTCCGGGCAGGCTGTGCAAGCCGCGTGCCGGCACCCGCTGCAGGCCGATTCAAGAGCCGGCCGGCGCGGCCGACAGGATTTCGAATCCTCAACGATCCGCCGGGGCCGACCCGCTGCATGCCACGCGACCTGCTCGACCGCATCGACCAGCGCACCCGCCTCGCCGGCCACAACCGGCTCGCCCTGCTGCTGTTCCGCCTCGGCGGCCGGGCGCTGTTCGGGGTCAATGTATTCAAGGTGCAGGAGGTGCTGCGCCGGCCGCCGCTGTTCCCGGTGCCGCGGCTGCCGCCCGGCTTCGTCGGTGCGGCCGACATCCGTGGCCGCTCGGTGCCGGTGCTGGACCTCGGCAGCGCGGTGCGCCACCCGGACCGCCATCTCGATCCGCCCTACCTCGTGGTCACCGAGTTCAACCGCTCGGTGCAGGGCTTCCTCGTCGCCGAGGTCGACCGCATCGTCAACATCGCGGTCGAGGACATCCGGCCGCCGCCCGAGCTCGGCATGCAGGACAGCTACCTCACCGCGGTGACCCGCCACGGCGGCGAGCTGATCCAGGTGATCGACGTCGAGTCGGTGCTCGCCGACGCCACCGGCGCGCGCATGCTGCAGGTGGTCGAGCAGCGCCGCGTCGGCCGGCCCGGCGAGGCACCGGTGCGCGTCCTGGTGGCCGACGATTCGCGGGTGGCGCGCAACCAGATCCGCGGCGTGCTGGACCAGCTCGGCGTCGCCTCGACCCTGCTCTCGGACGGCCGGCAGGCCATCGAGCACCTGAAGCAGCTGGCCGCCGAGGGCATCGACGTGCCGCGCCACTACGCGATGGTGATCTCCGACATCGAGATGCCGGCGATGGACGGCTACACCCTGACCACCGAGATCCGCCGCGACCCGGCGCTCGCCGGCCTCCACGTGCTGCTGCACACCTCGCTGTCCGGGGTGTTCAATGCCGCCATGGTCGACCAGGTCGGGGCCAACGCCTTCGTCGCCAAGTACTCGGCCCGCGAACTGGCCGAGAAGGTGGCGGCGCGGATCGAGGCCTTCCAGGCCGCGAACTGAGCGGCGCCGGCCGGGCCGGCGCTGGCACGGCGCTTGCACCGGCTCCGGGCAGCCCCCGCCCGGAGCCCGCCCATGGCCGGTCCCTTCGACAACCCCTTCGGCCTTTCCGCCCTCGCCCTGCCCCTGCGCGAGCAGCGCCTCAAGGTGCTGTCCACGAACATCGCCAACGCCGACACCCCGGGCTTCCAGGCCCGGGAATTCGACTTCCAGCGCGCCCTGTCCAGCGCCGAGGCGGCGCGCGCCGCCCTGCCGGCGGCGGGCGGCAGCTTCGGGGTGGCGCAGGCCGCCGAGCCGGATTTCCGGCGTTTCCTCAGCACCCGGCCGGCCCTGCAGCCCAGCCTCGACGGCAACACGGTGAACACCGAGGTCGAGCATGCCGCCTTCGGCCGCGCGGTGCTGGAGTACCGCGCCTCGCTGACCTTCTTCGAGTCCCGGGTGCGCGGCCTGATGACCGCGATCACCGGCCAGTAAGCCCCCGAGGAGCCCTGCCATGAGTGGCCTTCCGATCTTCGATGTCGCCGGCAGCGCACTCGCCGCGCAGTCGGTGCGCATCAACACCATCGCCTCCAACCTGGCCAACGCCGATTCCGTCGGCAGCTCGCCGGAGGGCGCGTTCCGGCCGTTGCAGCCGATCTTCGAGAGCGTGCCGCTGCGCGACGGCAGCGGGCTTTCCGGGGTCGCCGTGCGCGGCGTCGAGCCGCAGGACACCCCGCCGCTGCGGCGCTACGAGCCCGGCCACCCGATGGCCGATGCCGAAGGTTTCGTCTACGCGCCCGACATCGACCCGGTGGCGCAGATGGTGAACCTGATCTCGGCCTCGCGCGGCTACCAGGCCAATGTCGAGGTCATCAACTCTGCCCGCGAGCTCGCACTCGCCACCCTGATGATCGGCCGCTGACGGCGGCAGCGGAGAACGCCATGCCCTTCGACCCCGCCATCGCCAACGGCCTCGGCCTCGGCGGCGCCACGCCGGCCACCAGCCGCATGGGCCGCCCCGACCTCACCCAGGCCGACTTCCTGCGCCTGATGACCGAGCAGCTGAAGAACCAGGACCCGCTCAAGCCGCTGTCGAACGCCGAGTTCGTCAGCCAGATGGCGCAGATGTCCACCGCCCAGGGCGTGGGCGACCTGCGGGCCTCGATCGAGGCCATGGCCCAGGCCTTCAACGGCGACCAGGCCCTGCGCGGGGCGGCCCTGATCGGCCGGCGGGTGCTGGTCGAGACCGACCGGTTGGCCCTCGCGCCCGGCCCCGACGGCGCCCTGCGCGCGGACGGGGTGGCCGCCGCGCCGGCGGCCGGCACCCTCACCATCGAGATCAGCGCCGCCAACGGCGCGCTGGTACGCCGCTTGCAGGTGCAGGCCGAAGGCGCCGGCGACGTCGCCTTCGCCTGGGACGGCACCGACGGCAACGGCCGGGCCCTGCCGCCGGGCAGCTACCGGATGCAGGCGGTGTTCGGCGAGGGCCGCGACGCCCAGGCCGTGGGCACCGCGGCGCTGGCGCCGGTCGAGAGCGTGATCCTCGGCCCGCAGGGCCTGCTGCTCCACCTCGGCGGACTCGGCACGGCGCCGCTGTCCGCCGTCCGCCGGATCGGTTGATCCGGGCCACCCGACGCCGCCGCACCCACGAATCCCGAGGAGCCCGCCATGACCTTCCGCACCGCCCTCTCCGGCATCAACGCCGCCACCACCGACCTGTCGGTGACCTCGAACAACATCGCCAACGTCTCGACCGCGGGCTTCAAGGCCGGCCGCGCCGAGTTCGGCGACCTCTTCGCCGCCTCGATCTTCGGCACCGCGCGCAACACCGCCGGTGCTGGCGTGCGGGTCACCGGCATCACCCAGCAGTTCACCCAGGGCAGCATCGAGTTCACCAACCGCAACCTCGACATCGCGCTCTCCGGCGGCGGCTTCTTCACCCTGAGCAGCAACGGCGCGATCACCTATTCGCGGGCCGGCAACTTCCAGCTCGACCGCGACGGCTTCGTGGTCAACCCGAGCGGCGCCCGCCTGCAGGTGTTCCCCCCGGCCGGGCCGGCCGGCACCGCCTTCGAGACCGGCCGCCTCGTGGACCTGCAGCTCACCACCACCGACAGCCCGCCGAACGCCACCACCCGCGTCACCGTCGGTTCCAACCTGCCGGCCAACGCGGCGGCCCCGGCGGTGTCGCCGTTCGATCCGAACGACACCAACAGCTTCAACCACTCGACCTCGGTCACGGTGTTCGACTCGCTCGGCGTGGCCCACGTCCACACGCTCTACTACGTCAAGACCGCCAACCCCAACGAGTGGGAGCTGCACAACTACATCAACGGCACGGCCGTCGGCACGCCGCAGACCCTGCAGTACGACGCCCAGGGCGCGCTGACCACGCCGACCACCGGCCTCGTCACGCTGCCGCCGCACACGCCGGGCACCGGGGCCGCGCCGCTCGCGCTGACCCTCGACCTGCGCGCCTCGACCCAGTTCGGCGAACGCTTCGCCATCAACGACCTGCGCCAGGACGGTTTCACCACCGGCCGGCTGATCGGCATCGAGGTCTCGCAGCAGGGCGTGGTGTTCGCCCGCTACACCAACGGCGTGGCGAGCCCGCTCGGCCAGATCGCGCTGTCCACCTTCCCGAATGCGCAGGGTTTGCAGAACCTCGGCGACAACGCCTGGTCGCAGACCTTCGAGTCCGGCGACGTGCGCCGCGGCGCGGCCGGCACTTCCGATTTCGGCCTGGTGCAGTCCGGCGCGCTGGAAAGCTCGAACGTCGAGCTCACCGAGCAGCTCGTCAACATGATCGTCGCGCAGCGCAACTTCCAGGCCAACGCGCAGATGATCCAGACCAACGACCAGATCCAGCAGACCATCATCAACCTGCGCTGACGGCGACGCCGGCGCTTCCCGCGGAGCAAGAGGATGGACAGGGCCCTGTACGTGGCGATGAGCGGAGCGCAGGCCAGCCTGCGGGCGCAGGCCGCCGTCGCCCACAACCTCGCCAACGTCTCCACCACCGGCTTCAGGGCGCTGCTGCACGCCACCGAGCCGTTCAAGGCGACGGGCGAGGGGCACGCCAGCCGCAGCTTCGCGATGGGCGACATCGGCGGCTTCGACGCCCGCAGCGGCAGCCTGCAGACCACCGGCAACCCGCTCGACTTCGCGTTGAACGGCGCCGACCTGTGGATGGCGGTGGCCGACCGCGGCGGCAACCCGGCCTACACCCGCGCCACCGACCTGAAGCTCGACGCCACTGGACGGCTCACCAACGGCCGCGGCCAGCCGGTGCTCGACGACGAGGGTAACCCGATCGCCCTGCCGCCGTTCCAGAGCCTCTCGATCGGCGCCGACGGCACGGTCGCCGTGGTGCCGCAGGGCGAGGCCGGGGCGGAGCCGCAGAACGTCGCCCGCATCGGCATCGTCGTCGCCGACCCGCGCCAGCTCGAGCGCGGCGAGGACGGCCTGTTCCGGCTGCCGCCCGGCACCGAACCGGTGCCGGCCGCCGGCAACCTGCTGATGGGCGGCGTGCTCGAAGGCAGCAACGTCAATGCCACCGAGCAGCTGGTGGCGATGATCGCCCTGTCGCGGCAGTTCGAGGCCAATCTGCGGGTGATCCGCAGCGGCGACGAGAACGCCCGCATGGCCAACACCCTGCTGCGCGCCCGCTGACCGCCATCCCCTTCCGAGAACCGCCATGAACCCCGCCCTGTGGATCGCCAAGACCGGCCTCGACGCGCAGCAGACGCGCATGGCCGTGGTCGCCAACAACCTCGCCAACGTCAACACCGTCGGCTTCAAGCGCGACCGCGCCAGCTTCGAGGACCTGCTCTACCAGCAGATCCGTGCCCCCGGCGGGGCCACCTCGCAGCAGACCAACCTGCCCTCGGGCCTGCAGCTCGGCACCGGCGTGCGGGTGGTGAGCACGGCCAAGAGCCACGTCCAGGGCAACCTGCTGCAGACCGGCAACGCGCTCGATGTCGCCATCAATGGTCGCGGTTTCTTCCAGGTGCTGCTGCCCGACGGCACCGAGGCCTACACCCGCGACGGCAGCTTCCAGATCAATGCCCAGGGCGAGCTGGTGACCAACTCGGGCTACGTGGTGCAGCCCGGCATCCAGATCCCCGAGGGTGCGCTGGCCATCTCGATCGGCAGCGACGGCACGGTGAGCGCGCAGATCGCCGGCCAGTCGGCGCCGCAGGAGGTCGGGCAGATCACCCTGACCGACTTCGTCAACCCGGCCGGCCTGCTCGCCAAGGGCGAGAACCTGTTCCTCGAATCCGGCGCCTCCGGCCCGGCGCAGGCCGGCACGCCGGGCCAGGC
The DNA here is from genome assembly GCA_018333835.1 of Lysobacteraceae bacterium. Classification (GTDB taxonomy): domain Bacteria; phylum Pseudomonadota; class Gammaproteobacteria; order Xanthomonadales; family Xanthomonadaceae; genus Silanimonas. The sequence continues at coordinate 11,075 of JAGXSL010000153.1, read as the reverse complement.
CGGCGTCGGCCTGCTGGCGCAGGGCGCGCTGGAGAGTTCGAACGTCAACACCGTCGAGGAGCTGGTGACGATGATCGAGACCCAGCGCGCCTACGAGATGAACGCCAAGGCCATCAACAGCGCCGACCAGATGCTGGCCTTCCTCAACAACAACGTCTGACCGCCGCGACCCCCGAGGCCCGCCATGATCCCCGTCCACCGCCGCGCCCTGCTGCTCGCCGCCCTGCTGCCGCTGCTCGCCGCCTGCGGCGCCAGCTTCCGCGGCGATGTCCGCCCGCTGGCACCGCTCGCCGCCGACGGTGGCCTTGGCGTGGTGCCGGTGGCCGCCGGCGCCGAGCCGAGCCCCGGCGCGATCTGGCGCGACGGCCCCGGCCTGCGCCTGTTCAGCGACCGCAAGGCGCGCGAGGTCGGCGACCTCGTCACCATCCTGCTCGCCGAGCGCACCCAGGCCAGCACCCGTGCCAACACCTCGATCGACAAGGAATCCACCACCAACACCTCGGCCACCCTGCTCGGCGGGCCGGTGACCTTGGGCGGGCGCGACGTCTTCGACAACGCGCTCGCCAACAGCCGCGAATTCAGCGGCGACGGCAATTCGACGCAGGCCAACCAGATCACCGGCACGCTCACCGCCCAAGTGGTGCAGCGGCTGCCGAACGGCAACCTCGTGGTGCAGGGCAGCAAGATGCTGCGGCTCAACCAGGGCGACGAGCTGATCCAGATCCAGGGCGTGGTCCGCCCGGCCGACATCGGCCCGGACAACAGCATCGCCTCGACGCGGGTGGCCGACGCCCGCATCGTCTTCGGCGGCCGCGGCCCGCTGGCGCGCAGCAACGCCATGGGCTGGATCGACCGCTTCTTCAACGGCGCCTGGTTCCCCAACTGACGCCCCGGAGCCCTGCCATGCCGCGCCCCTTCCCGCACGCCTTCCTCGCCCTGCTGCTCGCCGTGCCCGGCCTGCTGGCCGCCCCCGGGGCGCTGGCGGTCGAGCGCATCAAGGACCTCGCCCAGGTCGAGGGCGTGCGCGGCAACCCGCTGGTCGGCTACGGCCTGGTGGTCGGGCTCTCCGGCACCGGCGACCGCACCAGCCAGTCGCCGTTCACCACCCAGAGCCTGCGCAACCTGCTCGACGAGCTCGGCGTCACCATCCCGCCCGGCGTCAACCCGCAGGTGCAGAACGTCGCCGCGGTCGCCATCCACGCCGAGTTGCCGCCCTTCGCCCGGCCCGGCCAGACCATCGACGTCACCGTCTCCTCGATCTCCAACGCCGTCAGCCTGCGCGGCGGTGCCCTGCTGATGGCACCGCTGCGCGGTGCCGACGGCCAGGTCTACGCCATCGCCCAGGGCAACCTGGTGGTCGGCGGGCTCGGCGCCGAGGGCCGCGACGGCTCGCGCATCACCGTCAACGTGCCGAGCTCCGGCCGCATCCCCAATGGCGCCATCGTCGAGCGCGCCCTGCCCGACGCCCTGGCGCAGGGCGCGCCGGGGCAGATCCGGCTCGCCCTGCACCGCCCCGATTTCACCACCGCGAGCCGCATGGTCGAGGCGCTCGACGCCGCCTTCGGCGAAGGTGCGGCCAGCGCCCTCGATGCCGGCACCGTGCAGGTGCGCAGCCCGACCGACCCCGGCGCGCGGGTGGCCTTCGTCGCCCGGGTCGAGAACCTCACCCTGCAGGCCGGCGAAGGCCCGGCGCGGGTGGTGGTGAACGCCCGCACCGGTACCGTGGTGATCGGCGGCAACGTGCAGGTGCGGCCGGCGGCGGTCAGCCACGGCTCGCTCACCGTCACCATCATCGAGGACGTGCTGGTGGACCAGCCGCCGCCGTTCAGCCCCGGCGAGACCGTGGTCGCGCCGGATACGGCACTCGAAGTGGTCGAGGAGGGTTCGCGCATGTTCCTGTTCCGCGGCGGCGCCTCGCTGGAGCAGATCGTCCGCGCCGTCAACGAGGTCGGGGCCGCGCCGGGCGACCTGATCGCCATCCTCGAAGCCCTGAAGCAGGCCGGCGCGCTGCGCGCCGAGCTGGAAGTGATCTGACCGCCATGCGCATCGAGGCCGCCCCGCTGCCGCTGAAGGCCCCGACCGCCGCCGATCCGGCGCGGATCGACCGGGTCGCCCGCGACATGGAGGGCCTGTTCGCGCAGATGATGATCCGCGCCATGCGCGAGGCCACGCCGGGCGATGCCAGTTTCCCCGGCGCGGCCGGGAAGTTCCGCGACCTGCACGACCAGAAGCTGGCGCAGGCCCTGACCCAGGGCCGGGGCCTGGGCATCGCCGACATGGTGGCCCGGCAACTCCAGCGCGAGCAGGCCCCGGCCAGCTTGCCGGCGCTGCCGCCCGGTGCCGCGCCGGCCGCCCTGCCGCTGCACGCACCGGCCACGCCCAAGACCCTGCATCCGGCCTGGATCCCGCTGCAGGCGGTGCCGCGGTTCGACCCAGCCCTCGAACGCCGGCCCGCGTCGGTGCCCGCTCCGGCGGCCGTGCCGGCGCCGGCCTCGGCACCGCCCGTCGCTTCGCTGCGGTCCGAGGGCGAGGGTGCCAGCCCCGCCGAGATCCGCGCCTTCGTCGCCCGCGCCTGGCCGCACGCCGAGCGCGTGGCCCACGAGCTCGGCGTCGATCCGCGCGGGGTGCTGGCCCAGGCCGCGCTGGAGACCGGCTGGGGCCGCAGCAGCATCCGCGCCCACGGCGAGTCGGCCCACAACTACTTCGGCATCAAGGCCGGCCGCCACTGGCAGGGCGAGACCGTGCAGACCCGCACGCTGGAGTACGTCGGCGGCGGCTTCCGCGCCGAGCCGGCGCGTTTCCGCGCCTACCCGGACATGGCCGCCAGCTTCGACGATTACGCCGCCCTGCTGCGGCGTTTGCCGCGCTACGGCGACGTGCTGGGCAACGGCAGCGACATCCGCGGCTTCGCCGAAGCCCTGCAACGCGCCGGCTACGCCACCGATCCGGACTACGCCCGCAAGATCGAGGCGATCGCCACCGGCCCGACCCTCGCCCACGCCCTGCAGGGCTTGGGCATCGACGCCACCCGCGGCCCGGCCGCCGGCGCGGCGACCGTGTTCGCCGCCGGCTTCGGAGGTCTGTGATGACCAGCATCCTCGGCAACGGCACCAGTGCCCTCCTGGCCTTCCAGCGGGCGCTCGCCACCACCAGCCACAACATCGCCAACGCCAGCGTCGAGGGCTTCACCCGGCAGCGGGTCGAACTCGCCAACCGCGCCGGAGGCGGCCTCGGCGCCAACTACCAGGGCGCCGGCGTGCAGGTGGCGGGAGTCAGCCGGCTGGCCGACGGGCTGGTCACCCGGCGCCTGCTCGACAGCCGTGGCGAACTGGGCCGGCTGGAGCTGGCCAACGGCTTCGCCCAGCGCATCGACCAGCTGTTCACCGACAGCAGCACCGGCCTGCCGCGGGTGTGGTCGGCCTTCTTCGACGCCGCCCAGGGCGTGGCCGCCGAGCCGGCCTCGCAGGCGGCGCGCACCGAGCTGCTGGGCCGCGCCCAGGCGCTCGTCGCCCGCTTCGACCTGCTGCACCAGGGCCTCGAACAGATCGATGGCGAGATCAACGCCACCTTGGTCGGCGGTGCCGACGAGCTGAACCGGTTGGCCACCGAGATCGCCCGGCTCAACGTCGAGATCGTCCGCAACGGCCCGGGCAATGCTCCGCTCGACCTGCTCGACCAGCGCGACCGGCTGGTGCAGCAGGTCGCGGTGCTGGTCGGCGTCAGCACCGTGCCGCAGGACGACGGGGCGCTCAACGTGTTCACCGCCGGCGGCCTGCCGCTGGTGGTCGGGGCCACCGCCTCGCGGCTCGTCACCCAGCCCGATGATTACCGGGCCGACCGGCTGGTGCTGGCCCTGCAAAGCGGCACCGGCACGGTGCGGCTCGGTGCCGGCAGCCTGGCCGGGCGGCTGGGCGGTGCCTTGGCCGCCCGCGCCGAGCAGATCGATGTCGGCCGCGCCGAACTGGGCCGCATCGCCGCCACCCTGGCCGAGGCGGTGAACCGCACCAGCCGCGCCGGCCTCGACCTCAACGGCAACGTCGGCGCCGATTTCTTCGCCCTGCCGCCGCCCACCCCGCTGGCGCACCGCGGCAACACCGGCAGCGGCGCGCTGGCGGTCAGCCGCGCCGACATCGGCGCACTCGATGGCGTGCCGCTCGAGTTCCGCTTCGACGGCACGGCCTGGAGCGCCCGCCGCGCCAGCGACGGCAGCCCGGTGGCACTCACCGGCCTCGGCACCACGGCCAGTCCGTTCCTGGTCAACGGTCTCGCCATCGTCGCCTCCGGCACGCCGGCCACCAACGACCGCTTCCTGGTCGAACCCGCCAGCACCGCGGCCCGCGACCTCGCCGTGGCGACCAACGACCCGAACCGCATCGCCGCCGCCAGCCGCGTGCGGCCCAGCGCCGACCTCGCCAACCTGGGCAGCGGGCGGGTGGTGTCGCTCGCCGTCACCGACCCCGACGACCCCGACCTCGCCACCCCGATCCGCCTGCGCTTCACCTCGCCCACCGCCTACGAGCTGCTCGACGGCGCGGGCGCCCCGCTGGTGCCGCCGGTGACCGGCACCTACACGCCGGGCGCGGCGATCGACCGCGACGGCTGGCGGCTGGTGCTGGACGGCCTGCCGCGGGCCGGCGACGTGTTCCGCGTCGGCCCCAACGTCAGCGGCAGCAGCGACAACACCAATATGCGCGCCTGGGCCAACCTCGACGACGCCCGGCTGCTGGCCAATGGTGCCAACTCGCCGAACGACGCCATCGTCGCCATGACCACGCGGGTCGGTTCGCAGGCCCGCGAGGCGGCCTTCGCGCTGGGCAGCCAGCAGGGCATCGATGCCGCCATCGTCCAGCAGCGCGAGTCGCTCTCCGGCGTCAACCTCGACGAGGAGGCCGCCAACCTGCTGCGCTTCCAGCAGGCCTACCAGGCCGCCGCCCAGGTGATCGCCACCGCCGACACCGTGTTCCAGACCTTCCTCGCCGCCGTGCGACGCTGAAGCGAGCCGCGCCATGAGCCTCAACCGCATCTCCAGCAATGCCCTGTTCGAGGCCAACATCGGGCAGCTGCTGCGCCGCCAGGCCGAGCTGATCGCCACCCAGGACACGCTCGCCAGCGGGCGCCGGGTCAACCGCGCCGCCGACGACCCGCTGGCCGCCGGTGCCGCCACCGCGCTCGACCGCGCGCTGGCCGAACTCGACCGTTTCGCCCTGAACGCCAACGTGCTGGCCAATCGCCTGAACCTGCAGGAAAGCACCCTGGCGCAGGCCGGCGAGGCCCTGCAACGCGTCCGGGAGCTGACCCTCCAGGCCGCCAACGCGCCCTTGTCGAGCAGCGACCGCGCCTCGCTGGCGCGCGAGTTGCGGCAGCTCCGCGCCGGCCTGCTGGCGCTCGCCAACAGCACCGACGCCGCCGGCCGCCATCTGTTCGGCGGTACCCAGGACGACCGCCCGCCCTTCGTCGACGGGCCGGGCGGTGTCGCCTACGTCGGCGACCAGGGGCAGCGCCGCATCGAGGTGGCCCCGGCGCTGGCCCTGCAGGATGCCGAGCCGGGCAGCGAGGTGTGGATGCGGGTGCCGACCGGCGACGGCCGGGTGCGCGCCACCGCCGATGCCGGCAACCTCGGCAGCGGCTTGCTCGGCAGCTTCGGCGTGGTCGATGCCGCGGCCTGGGCCGCCACCGGCCACGCCGCCTTCCAGGTCGCCTTCACCAGCCCCACCGCTTGGGAGATCCGCGACGCCGCCGGCCTGCCGCTGCTGCCGCCGCAGACCGGCAGCTACACCCCGGGGGCCAGCATCGCCTTCCAGGGCCTGCAACTGGTCTTGAACGGCGAGCCGGTGGCCGGCGATGTCTTCCGGATCGAGCCGGCTCCGCGGCAGGACCTGTTCCGCACCCTCGACGCGCTGGCCACGGCGCTGGAGGTGCCGGCCACCACCGTGCTCGAGCGCAGCCGCCAGCAGAACGCCATCTTCGAGGCACTCGCCGCCATCGCCAGCGCCCAGGATCATTTCGTCGACCTGCGGGCCGCCGGCGGCGCCCGGCTGGCCGGCATCGACGAGGCCGCCGCCCTGCGCGAGGCCAACAACGTCACCCTGCGGACCACCCTGTCCGGCCTGCGCGACGTCAACATGGCCGAGGCCGCCAGCCGGCTGGCCCAGCAGGGCGCCGCGCTCGACGCCGCCCAGCTGAGCTTCCAGCGGGTGGCCAGCCTGTCGCTGTTCAATTACTTGCGCTGAGTCACGTCTTGGGCCGCCGGCCGGCTAAAGCCCGGCCGGCCCGGGCCGTTACTGCCCACAGCAGCGGGAATTCCGGGCCACGGCCCCCACCGCGGCCCCGGACGGCACCCGTCGCGCCGGCGTAACGACCCGACCAGGAGACCCTGCCATGAGCATCATCAACACCAACACGATTTCGCTGAACGCGCAGCGCAACCTGCAGGCCAACAGCGCGACGCTGGCCACCACCATCCAGCGGCTCTCCTCCGGCCTGCGCATCAACAGCGCCCGCGACGACGCCGCCGGCCTCGCCATCTCGGAGCGCTTCACCACCCAGATCCGCGGCTTGGATGTTGCTGCCCGCAACGCCAACGACGGCATCTCGCTCGCCCAGACCGCCGAGGGCGCGCTGGCCGAGATCAGCAACAACCTGCAGCGCATCCGCGAGCTGTCTGTGCAGTCGGCCAACGCCACCAACTCCGCCAGTGACCGTGCCGCCCTGCAGGCCGAAGTCGCCCAGCTGGTCAGCGAGATCGACCGCGTCGCCACCCAGACCCAGTTCAACGGCCTGAACCTGCTGGACGGCAGCTTCTCGGCGCAGGCCTTCCAGGTCGGCGCCAATGCCGGCCAGACCATCACCGTGGATTCGATCGGCAATGCCCGCGCCTCGGCGCTCGGCCAGTTCAACGGTTTCCAGCTCACCAACCAGAGCATCGGCACGGCTTCGGATACCGCCGCCGCGCAGTCGATCACGGTCGGCACCACGGTGGTGGCGCTCGGCACCATCGCCAACGACGCCCGCGTCCTGGCCTCGGCCATCAACAGCGCCGGCATCCCCGGCATGACCGCCAGCGCCAACGCCACCAGCGTCACCAATGCCCAGACCGTGACCACCACGGCGGCCGGCACCTCCAGCTTCGTCCTCAACGGCCAGACCATCTCGGTCGGTGCCACCACCAATGCCGCCACCAACCGCAGCAATGCGGTCACCGCCATCAACGCGCAGTCGGCGGTCACCGGCGTCATCGCCGCCGACACCGGCAGCGGCCTGCGGCTGACCGCGGCCGACGGCCGCAACATCACGGTGGGCGGCTTCGCCGTCGGCACCGCCACCGGCACCACGCTGGCGGACTTCGGGCTGGCGGCGGCCACCACCGGCGGCACCTTGAACCTGACCTACCGCGCCCCGGCCGGGGTCTCCGGCTCGGTCACCTTCACCGGCGCCTTCAACCCCGGTGCCCAGACCATCGCCGCCACCGGCACCGCCCTGACCGCCGTCAACATCGGTACGGTGGCCGGCGCCAACACCGCGCTGACCGCGGTGGATGCCGCTCTGGAGCGGATCAGCAGCTCGCGCGCCGATCTCGGTGCCATCCAGAACCGCTTCAGCTCGGTGATCGGCAACCTCAACACCACCTCGGAGAATCTGGCCGCATCGCGCAGCCGCATCCGCGATACCGACTACGCCCGCGAGACGGCCGAGCTGACCCGCACGCAGATCCTGCAGCAGGCCGGCACCGCCATGCTGGCCCAGGCCAACCAGATCCCGCAGAACGTGCTGGCCCTGCTGCGGTAAGCGCGAATCGCCGGCCCCGGCCGGCCCCGTGGTACCCGAAGCCCCCGGCCCGGCCGGGGGCTTCGTCGTTTCCGGGCCTTGGCATGCGGCTTGCAGTCTTTGCCGGACCCTCCCCGACGCCAATGAGGACTCCCGGTCATGAGCATCATCAACACCAACACGATTTCGCTGAACGCCCAGCGCAACCTGCAGACCAATTCCGCGACGCTCGCCACCACCATCCAGCGGCTCTCCTCCGGCCTGCGCATCAACAGCGCCCGCGACGACGCCGCCGGCCTCGCCATCTCCGAGCGCTTCACCACCCAGATCCGCGGCCTGAACCAGGCCGCCCGCAACGCCAACGACGGCATCTCGCTGGCCCAGGTGGCCGAAGGCGCGATGGCCGAGATCGGCAACAACCTGCAGCGCATCCGCGAACTGGCCGTGCAGTCGGCCAACGCCACCAATTCCGCTTCCGACCGTCAGGCCCTGAACGCCGAGGTCCAGCAGCTCATCGCCGAGGTCGACCGGGTCGCCACCCAGACCCAGTTCAACGGCCTGAACCTGCTCGATGGCACGTTCACCGCGCAGCAGTTCCAGGTCGGCGCCAACGCCGGCCAGACCATCACCGTGGATTCGATCGCCAGCGCCCGCTCCTCGGCGCTCGGCCAGTTCACCGGTTTCCAGCTCGCCAACCAGGGCATCGGCGTGGCTTCGAATACCGCTGCCGCGCAGTCGATCACGATCGGCACCACGGTGGTGGCGCTCGGCAGCATCGCCAACGACGCCCGCGTCCTGGCCGGCGCACTCAACACCGCCGGGGTGCAGGGTCTGGTCGCCAGCGCCAACGCCACCAGCGTCACCAATACCCAGACCGTGACCACCACGGCGGCCGGCACCTCCAGCTTCGTCCTCAACGGCCAGACCATCTCGGTCGGTGCCACCACCAATGCCGCCACCAACCGCAGCAATGCGGTCACCGCCATCAACGCGCAGTCGGCGGTCACCGGCGTCATCGCCGCCGACACCGGCAGCGGCCTGCGGCTGACCGCGGCCGACGGCCGCAACATCACGGTGGGCGGCTTCGCCGTCGGCACCGCCACCGGCACCACGCTGGCGGACTTCGGCCTGGCGGCGGCCACCACCGGCGGCACCTTGAACCTGACCTACCGCGCCCCGGCCGGAGTCTCCGGTTCGGTCACCTTCACCGGCGCCTTCGATCCCGGCGCCCAGGCCATCACCGCCACCGGCACCGCGCTCAGCGCCGTGGACATCGCCACCGTGGCCGGCGCCAACACCGCGCTGACCGCGGTGGACGTCGCTCTGGAGCGCATCAACGGCAGCCGGGCCGACCTCGGCGCGGTGCAGAACCGCTTCGCCTCGGTGATCCAGAACCTCAACACCGCCTCGGAGAACCTTTCGGCCTCGCGCAGCCGCATCCGCGATACCGACTACGCCCGCGAGACGGCGGAGCTGACCCGCACGCAGATCCTGCAGCAGGCCGGCACCGCCATGCTGGCCCAGGCCAACCAGATCCCGCAGAACGTGCTCACCCTGCTGCGCGGCTGAACCGCCGGGCCAGTGGCGGCCGCGGTGCCGACGGCGTAGCTTCAGTCGTCGGCGCCGCGGCCGTTATCCCGGCAAGTGCGAGGAGTCGGCCATGGGTTCGCTGTCCAGTCCCGGCATCGGGTCGGGTTTGAACGTCAACCAGCTGGTCAGCCAGCTGGTGGCGGCCGAGCGCGCCCCGGCCGAGCGGCGCATCGCCCGGCAGGAGGCCGACGTCCGTGCCGATCTCACCGCCTTCGGCCAGATCCGCGCCAGCCTGACCGCGCTGCAGGCCGCCGCCAACGCCTTGGACGGCGCGGCCGGCCTTCCCGGGCGGCGGGCCACCGTGGCAGAGGGCGCCGGCTTCACCGCCACGGCCACGGCCGAGGCCGCCCTCGGCCGCTACGAGATCGAGGTGGCGGCACTGGCCACCGCGGAACGCCGGCAAAGTGCGGCGGTGGCCGAAACCGCCGACCTCGGCACCGGCACGCTCACCTTCACCGTCGGCGCCGACAGCTTCAACGTCGTCCTCGGCCCGACCACCACCGTCAACCAGCTCCGCGACGCCATCAACGCCGCCACCGGCGGGCGCGGTCTTTCCGCCACCGTGGTGCGCGGCGACGCCGGCAGCGTGCTGGTGCTGAACGCCGCCAGCACCGGCACGGCCGGGGCGATCGGCATCGCCGCCAGCGGCACCATCAGCACTTTTGCCAATGGCCTCGCCGTCACCACGGCGGCGGCGGATGCGTTGGTGCGGGTGGACGGCATCGCCCGGACCGCGTCCAGCAACCGCATCGACGACCTCATCGCCGGCGTTACCCTCGACCTGCGCCAGGCCCAGCCGGCCAGCCGCTTCGCGCTCGACATCACCGCCGACAACGCGCCGGTGCTCGCGGCCATGCAAGGCTTCGTCAGCGCCTACAACACCGCGCTCGGCGCCCTGCGCACGGCCAGCGCCTTCAACCCAGAAACCCGCAGCGGCGGCCCGCTGCTCGGCGACGCCGCCGTACGCGGCCTGCAGCAGTCGCTGCGCGGCGTGCTGGGCCAGGCCTTCGGCGATCTCGCCGCCCTCGGCCTGCGCAGCAGCAAGGACGGCAGCCTGAGCCTCGATGCCGGCCGGTTGGAGGCCGCGCTGGTGGCCGACCCGCGGGCGGTCGAGCGCGTGTTCGACAAGGCCCGCGCCGACAGCCTGGGAGCGGCGCTGGCCGGTCGCCTCGATGGCGCGATCGGCCCCGGCAGCGGCCTGCTCGAAGCCCGCACCAATGCCCTCAACGAACGCCTGCGCAACCTGCAGGCCGACCGCCAGCGGCTCGACGTGCGGATCGGCCGGGTCGAGGACGGCCTGCGCCGCCAGTTCACCGCCCTCGACGGCCTGGTGGCACAGTTGCAGACGACGCAGAACTTCCTCACCCGTGAACTCGCCCGCCTGCCGGGCGCGAGTACCCGACCATGACCTCCCGCAACCCCGCCGCCGCCTACCGCAGCACCGCCGTCGAGACCCGCGTCCACGAGGCCGATCCGCACCGGCTCATCGAGCTGATGCTGGAGGGCGCCATCCAGCGCCTGCGTACCGCCGCCGCCTGCACCGAGAGCGGCGACGTGGTGCGCAAGGCCCGTGCCGCCTCCGAGGCCGGGGCCATCGTCGATTCGCTCTCCGGCTGCCTCGATCTGGCCCAGGGCGGCGACATCGCCCAGCGCCTCGAGGCCCTCTACGACTACGCCGCCCGCCGCATCGTGGCCGCCAACGCCGGCAACGACCCGGCGGG
>JAGXSL010000152.1 GCA_018333835.1 Lysobacteraceae bacterium | reverse complement strand
ATGGATTCCAAGGCTACCGATGTCATTTCATGCGTCCCAGATCAAGCTTGAGAATCTGTGCTGTGTCGCGAAGAATGTCGTAGGCCTTGTCATCGGTAGCGGCAAAGGCCTCGATACGGAATGATTTGAGAATCTCGGCGTCCTTCATCTGAAGAAAGGCGGCTCGGATGGCTTCCTTGAGCTCCGGCGTGAGATTACCTTGCATCGCAATGGGATAGTTCGGAATGGGTGCCGACAGTTCAAGTTGCACAATCTTGTTGGCATCCACCATGCCCTTTGCGATGAGGTTGTCCAGAATGGTTTTTGACAGAGCGCCGGCGGGAACCTGCCCTGCCTGAACAGCTCGGGCCACGGCATCGTGCGTGCCCAGGTGAACGGGGCGGTAGTCAGTCTCGCCGTTCAGTTGGTGGTTTTTAAGCAAGTGCGCGCGCGGTGCAAGGTGACCGGACGTCGAAGCCTGATCGCCAAAGCCAAAAGGCTTTCCACGAACGTCAGCCAGGGTCTTGACCGGGCCGCCTGCCGTGGCGATGAGAACCGACTGGTAGGTCGGCGAGCCGCGCTCCACGCCAACGGCAAATGGCTCAATGTTGGGCGCCTTGGACTTGGCAAGCACGTAAGAGAACGGTCCAAAGTAGGCGACCTCGATGCGGCCAAAGCGCATGGCTTCAATCATCGACGAGTAGTCCGTGGTCACCGTAATCTCTATTTCCTTCTTCAGGGTCTGTTCCAGGTACCGCTTCAGAGGCTGTGCGTTCTGAATGATGGTGGCGGCGTTTTCGTCCGGCAACAGTGCAACGCGAAGCTTGGAAGGATTTTTGCCCTCGGCATGGGCGCCAAGTGGCAACAGGGCGGCCAAAGTGACGGCAGCGATAAATTGGAAACGGCGACGATTCAGCACGGTAAAAACTCCTTGGATTGAGAGGGGGAATCAAATTGACTGCCCATGTTGGCAGGTGACGACTTCGCGTACAGGGCAGACTGGGCTTCTTCCGTCAACTGCGCTGCTGTCCCGTCGAACACCACCTGGCCCTGGCGAAGGCCCACAATGCGGTCGGCGAACATGCGCGCGAGGTTGACTTGATGCAGACTCACGATGGCCGTGAGTCGGTCTTTCTTGCAGATGTCGTGAAGCAGGGTCAACACACTCTGCGCGGTCGCCGGGTCGAGGCTGGCCACCGGCTCATCGGCCAGCAGCAGGCGGGGCTTTTGCACCAAGGCACGCGCAATGCCAATGCGTTGTTGTTGCCCACCAGACAAGGTGTCTGCCCGTGCTAGGGCTTTCTCAAGCAGGCCTACGCGGTCAATGGCCGCCAGCGCCTCCAGCTTGTCAGCCTTGCTCCAAGGCCACAACGACGCCAGAGATCCGCGGGTGGCGAGCTTGCCCATCAACACATTGGCCAGCACGCTTTGCCGCCCGATCAGGTGGTGCTGCTGGAACACCATGCCGCAGTGGCGCCGATGCTCAAGAAGGTTGCGTTTTGAGACGGTGCCGCCCGGCAGATCGGCCACCGACACCTCTCCGTCTGTGGGGCTAACCAAGCCATTGATGCTGCGCAGCAGCGTTGACTTTCCCGCGCCCGACGCGCCCAGCAGCACAAGGAACCCGCCATGCTGTACCTCCAGCGAGGTGGGCGCAAGCGCTGTGTGACCATCGGCATAGGTCACCGTGATACCCCGCAAGCTCAGATGGCTCTCGCGAATTGCAGTTTTCATAGCTCGGTTTCATTTGTTGTGGTGCGCTAGACGCACACCAGGACTCAAGTGGTCAGAGGTATCTCTCGGGAAAGAGGAGGTTCTGGAAGAAACAGCTTCAGTGGAAGCACAGCTCAAGTCTGGGTGACCAAGGTGTCATGAATATGAAACTTTCATCCCTAAAAATGAGGGCACCCATAGATCACATCAATGTCTGGACTCAGCCTCCTCGCAGCCTTGAAGGCCTTTGACGCAACGGCCCGAGCCGGCAGCATGACCGCTGCCGCGAGAGTGCTCGCTATTCAACAACCGACTGTTTCTTCACACATACAGCGCCTGGAGGTCGACTTCGGCGTGGAGCTTTTTCATCGGCGCGGGCGGCGGCTTGAACTCACGTCCTTTGGACGCACTCTGTTGAACTACACCCGGCGTACCTTCAGTGGCGAGGAAGATGCGCACGCACTGCTCGCTGCTGCGAAAAATCAATACGTAGGGCGACTGGTCATCCATGCCATCGGGCCGCACAACGTGCTGCCCGTGTTGAAGCTGTTCATGAAACAGTTCCCCCAGGTCAACGTGGCTGTTGGCGTAGGCGACTCGCGAACCATCACCGAAAAGATTCTTGACTACCAGGGAGACGTGGGCATGGTGCTCAATCACGTCGCTCACCCAGATCTATTTGGCGCGGCTTACCGTACCCAGCGATTGGTGATATTCGGCAACACCCAACACTCACTCGCGCAACGGGCCACTCTCAAACTGCGTGATCTGCAGGGTCAGAGGTTCGTCATCCGAGAGGAAGGATCGACGACCAGACGCGTGTTTGAACAAGAACTAAAGGAGCGAGGCGTCGAGGTGCAGGTGGCTCTGGAGATGGGCAGCCGCGAGTCCGTTCGAGAGGCGGTGGCGGAGGGGCTGGGCCTAGGCGTCGTGGCGGAAACAGCCTACAGGCCAGATCCTCGCCTTGTTAAGTTAACTATTTCAGACACCAGCATGGCGACACAGGTGCACTTCATCTGTAGAAAGGAGCGGCATCAAGCTCCTCTGATCTCGACCTTCCTGGGTTTGGCGCATAGCGTAAGTCAGAAAATTGCCTAGGTATGGAACTTGGATTCCATGCAGCCGTGGGGCATGGGACCGAGGGGCAACTGTTCGCCTGTAGGCCGACTTAAGTTAAGGGTTGTAGGACGCCCGTAATCGCGCGGCGATCCCATCTTGACTGCGGGGCGCGGTCGTGTATCTGAATATGCGCTGTCAGGCTGACTGCCAGCGGTATGGCAGCAGCTCGCCGATCTGGGTGGCGGGCTGCATGGGCAGGCGTGCCATGACATCGCGCAGGTAGGCGTAGGGTCGTGCCCGTTCATGGGGAGACGTGTGCTAGACCATGACTGCAGCTCCCTCGATACCGGTCATCGATGCTGCCGCGCTGCTGGGTGAGCCAATGACAGCTTTGTGCCAGGCACCGTGAACTCAGGTC
>JAGXSL010000151.1 GCA_018333835.1 Lysobacteraceae bacterium | reverse complement strand
CCCGCCCCTGCCGTCCGTTTAACCAAGCCTTAACCTCTGCGCGCCTAGGCTTGGGGGGTCCGCAACTCCTGATCGGCGCAGCAGCGCCTCCCGGGATCGCGGCAATCGGGGCAGCACCTCCTTTGGCCCGCGCCGCCACCTCAGCCGTGTCGGCCGGGCTTTTTTTCGCGGCCTTCCGCCCGCCGCTGCCCAGCCGACGCCGGATCGGCGATGATCCGGACCTTGCCGACGGAGTGCCGAGCCTTGCGCGTGCTGGTGATCGAAGACAACCGCGACATCGCCTCCAACCTGGGCGACTACCTGGAGGACCGCGGCCATGCCGTGGACTTCGCCGCCGACGGGGTCACCGGCCTGCACCTCGCCGTGGTCAACGACTTCGACGCCATCATCCTCGATCTCAACCTGCCGGGCATGGACGGTCTCGAACTCTGCCGCCGGCTGCGCCAGGACGCCCGCAAGCAGACGCCGGTGCTGATGCTGACCGCACGCGACTCGCTCGACCACAAGCTGACCGGCTTCGAGGCCGGTGCCGACGACTACCTCGTCAAGCCCTTCGCCCTGCAGGAGGTCGAGGCCCGGCTGCAGGTACTGGCCCGCCGCGGCAAGGCCGCGCAGCCGCGGGTGCTTCACGTCGCCGACCTCGAGTACAACCTCGACACCCTCGAGGTGCGCCGCCGGGGCCGGTTGCTCCAGCTCAACCCGACCGCTCTCAAGATCCTCCAGTCGCTGATGGAGGCCGCCCCGGCGGTGGTGCCGCGGCAGGACCTGGAGACCCGGGTCTGGGGCGAGGAGCTGCCCGATTCGGATTCCCTGCGCGTGCACATCCATGGCCTGCGCGCCGCCATCGACAAGCCCTTCGACAAACCGCTCATCCAGACCCGGCACGGCATCGGCTACCGCATCGTCGACCCGGATGCCGGCACCAGCTGAGTCGCGCCGGATGCGCTACCGCAGCCGCCTGCGCAGCCGCCTGATCGTCTCCTTCGCGTTGCTCGGCTTCGCGCTGACGGCGACCTTCGCGCTCGCCACGCTCTACCTGCGCGACCGCCTCGAAGGCCAGCTGATCGGCGACTTCCTGATGAAGGAGGTCAGCGCCTTCGCCCAGTTCAAGCTGGCCAACCCCGACCCCGACGCCAACTACACGCTGTCCGACGAGAAGGTGCTGCTGTTCGCCTTCCGCGAGGGCAGCCCCTCGATCCCCGAGCGCTGGCGCGGCCTGCCCGATGGCGTGCATCGCTTCCACGGCGTCGACGAGTTCGGCGAGCCGGACGCCTACAAACTGGCGGTCAGCCGGGCCGGCGACGTGGTCGGTTTCCTGCGCTACGGCTACCGCCAGGAGGCGCTGAGCCAGCAGCAACTGGCCTACTCGCTGGTGGTGGCGGTGCTGCTGTTCTCCTTCCTCTCGCTGCTGCTCGGCGTGTGGTCCTCGCGGCGGGTGATGCGGCCGGTCACCGACCTCGCCCGGCGCATCGGCGAGCTGCGGGTCGGCGCGACCCCGCGCAAGCTGGCCGAACGCTTCGCCGACGACGAGGTGGGGCAGCTCGCCGCCGCCTTCGACGACTACGCCGAGCGCCTGAATGCCTCGATCCAGCGCGACCGCGAATTCAACGCCGACGTCAGCCACGAGCTGCGCACTCCGCTGGCGGTGATCGGCGGGGCCGCCGAACTGCTGCTGGCCCGGCCCGGCCTCGACGACAAGACCCGGATCCGCCTGGAGCGGATCCAGCGCGCCGTCCAGCAGTGCACCGACCTGACCGTCGCCCTGCTCATGCTCTCCCGCAACGAGCGTGGCCGTGGCCATGCCGATGTCCACCGCATCGCCACCCAGTTGGCCGAGGCCAACCGCCAGCAGCTCGCCGGCAAGCCGGTGCGGATCCTGGTCGAGGGCTGCGAGGACGTGCACGTGGATGCCCCGGACGCGGTGCTGGCGGTGGCCTTGGGCAACCTGATCGGCAACGCCTGCAAGTACACGCCCCGGGGCGAGGTGCGGGTGCGGGTCGAGCCGGAGCGGGTGCAGGTGTTCGACACCGGCCCGGGCCTCTCCGCCGAGGACGCCGAGCGGCTGTTCGAGCGCGGCTACCGTGGCTCGGGCGCGGGCGGCACCACCGGCGGCGGCATCGGCCTGTCGATCGTCAGTCGCCTGTGCGCGCTCTACGGCTGGGAGGTCGGGGTGGCTCCGCGCCCCGAGGGTGGCGCGGTGGCGACGCTGGTGTACGGGCGCGACGGCGCCGATCAGACCGGGTCGAGCCAGCCGTAGCGGTCCGGCGTGCGGCCGTCGAACAGGCCGAAGAACAGGTCCTGGAGCCGCCGCGTCACCGGGCCGGGCTTGCCGGTGCCGACCTGGCGCCCGTCGACGCTGCGGATCGGCGTGATCTCGGCCGCGGTGCCGCACATGAAGAGTTCGTCGCAGAGGTACAGGTACTCGCGCGGCAGATCGCGTTCGACCACCCGCAGGCCGGCATCCTGCGCGAGCCGGATCAGGGTGTGGCGGGTGATGCCGTTGAGCAGGGCCGCCGAGACCGGCGGGGTGTGCAGCTCGCCGTCCATGACCAGGAACAGGTTCTCGCCGGCGCCCTCGCTGAGCAGGCCGGTGCTGGCGAGCGCGATGCCCTCGCCGAAGCCGAGCCGCCGCGCCTCGCGCGCGACCAGTTGGCCGGAAAGATAGTTGCCGCCGGCCTTGGCCCCGGCCGGGAGGGTGTTCGGCGCGAAGCGCTGCCAGGAGGACACGCAGGCGTCGATGCCGGCCTCGAGGACATCGGCACCGAGGTAGCGGCCCATGTCCCAGGCGGCGATGGCGACGTCGGTCGGGCAGTCGGCCGAGAGGCCGAAGCCGCCAAGGCCGCGGAAGGCGATCGGCCGCAGGTAGCCCTTCGCGAGGCCGTTGGTCTGGATGACCTCGCGGCAGGCGGCGTTGATCTCGTCCTCGGTGTACGGGATCGGCATCTCGTAAATCTTCGCCGAGGCGAACAGCCGGCGCGTGTGGTCGCCGAGGCGGAAGATCACCGGGCCCTTCGGGGTGGCGTAGCAGCGGATGCCCTCGAACACCGAGGAGCCGTAGTGCAGGGCGTGCGCCATGACGTGGACGGTGGCCTCCGCCCAGGGCTTGATGCGGCCGTTCTGCCAGATGAAGGGTGGGTACTGCGTGGCCATCGCCGGTTCCTGCGCGGGAAACCGCGGAGTGTAAGCCCGGCGGCCCGGTCAGCGCAGGCGCTCCAGCACGGCCAGCGTCGGCTTCGCGAGGTTCAGGGTGTAGAAGTGCAGCTCCGGCGCACCACCGGCCAGCAGGCGCCGGCAGAGTTCGGCCACCGCGTCGGCGGCGTAGGCGCGCAGGCCCTCGACGTCGTCGCCGAAGGCCGCCAGCCGCTTGCCGAGCCAGCGCGGGATCTCGGCGCCGCAGCCTTCCGAGAAGCGCCGGAGCTGGGTGTAGTTCGAGATCGGCATGATTCCCGGCACGATCGGCTGGGTGACGCCGGCCGCGCGCGCGGCGTCGACGAAGCGGAAGTAGGCATCGGCGTTGTAGAAGTACTGGGTGATCGCGCCGTCGGCGCCGGCCGCCATCTTGGCCGCGAAGTGCCGGAGGTCGGCGAGCGCGTCCTCGGCCTGCGGATGCACCTCCGGGTAGGCCCCGACCTCGACGTGGAAGGCGTCGCCGAACTCGGCGCGGACCAGCCGCACCAGGTCTTCGGCGTAGCGCAGCTCGCCGAGCGCGCCCATGCCCGAGGGCAGGTCGCCGCGGAGGGCGACGAGCCGCGTGCAGCCCATCGCGCGGTAGCGGTGCAGCAGCTCGACGATCTCGGCGCGCGTGCCGCCGACGCAGGAAAGGTGCGGGGCGGCGTCGAGACCGTGCCGTTCGCGCAGGTGGCGGACGGTCTCGGGTGTGTAGCTCAGCGTCGAGCCGCCAGCGCCGAAGGTCACCGAGACGAAGCCCGGCGCGAAGCCCTTGAGCTTCGCCACCGTGCGGTCGAGCTGCAGGCGCTGCTCGTCGGTCTTGGGCGGGAAGAACTCAAAAGACAGAGGCATGCGGGAAGGCAGGGCGACGGACAGGCCGGCCAGAGTATCGCATCGCTATGTCGCGATAAAGCGATGGAGCTGGCCGGCCGCCGCTGCTGCCGCGATCAGTAGCGGTAGTGCTCGGGCTTGTACGGGCCTTCCACCGGCACACCGAGGTAGGCGGCCTGCTCGGGCGTCAGCGTGGTCAGCTTCACGCCGATCTTCTCCAGGTGCAGGCGCGCCACTTCCTCGTCCAGCTTCTTCGGCAGGATGTAGACCTTCTTCTCGTAGGTGTCCTTGTTGGCCCAGAGGTCGATCTGCGCCAGCGTCTGGTTCGAGAACGAGTTCGACATCACGAAGCTCGGGTGGCCGGTGGCGCAGCCAAGGTTCACGAGGCGGCCCTCGGCCAGCAGGAAGATGCTGCTGCCGTTGGCGAAGGTGTACTTGTCGACCTGCGGCTTGATGTTGAGGCGGACGGCACCCGAAGCGTTCAGGCGTTCGACCTGGATCTCGTTGTCGAAGTGGCCGATGTTGCAGACGATGGCCTGGTCCTTCATCTGCTGCATGTGCTCGAGCGTGATCACGTCCTTGTTGCCGGTCGTGGTCACGTAGATGTCGGCGCGGCCGAGCGTGCTCTCGACCGTATTGACCTCGAAGCCCTCCATCGCCGCCTGCAGGGCGTTGATCGGGTCGATCTCGGTGACGACCACGCGGCAGCCGTAGGCGCGCAGGCTGTGGGCCGAGCCCTTGCCGACGTCGCCGTAGCCGCAGACCACCGCCAGCTTGCCGGCCAGCATCACGTCCATCGCCCGCTTCAGGCCGTCGGCCAGCGACTCGCGGCAGCCGTAGAGATTGTCGAACTTCGACTTGGTGACCGAGTCGTTGACGTTGATGGCGGGCACCAGCAGCTTGCCGGCCTCCAGCATCTGGTACAGGCGGTGCACGCCGGTGGTGGTCTCTTCCGAGACGCCCTTCCAGTCCTTGACCACGTTCGTCCAGAAGCCCGGGCGCTCCTTGGCGACGCGCTTCAGCAGGTTCTTGATGACCTGCTCCTCGTGCGAACCGGAGGGCGAGTTGACCCAGGTGGTGTCGCCCTGCTCCAGCTCGTAGCCCTTGTGGATCAGCAGGGTGACGTCGCCGCCGTCATCGACGACCAGCTCCGGACCCTTGCCGCCCGGGAAGCTGATGGCGTCGAGCGTGCAGTCCCAGTACTCCTCCAGCGTCTCGCCCTTCCACGCGAAGACGGGCGTGCCCGACTTGGCGATGGCGGCGGCGGCGTGGTCCTGCGTCGAGAAGATGTTGCACGAGGCCCAGCGCACGTCGGCGCCGAGGTCCTTCAGGGTCTCGATCAGCACCGCGGTCTGGATCGTCATGTGCAGCGAGCCGGTGATGCGCACGCCCTTGAGCGGCTTGCCCGGCGCGTACTTCTCGCGAATGGACATCAGGCCGGGCATCTCCTGCTCGGCGATGTCGATTTCCTTGCGGCCCCACTCGGCCAGCGAGAGGTCGGCGACCTTGTAATCGGTCGGCAGGTTCAGTACGGCGTTCATTGATCTGGATCTCCGGGATTTGCGTCCGCGCGTGGCGCGGGGCGGTGGTGGCAAATCGGGCGCGGTTTTCGATGGGACTGTTCCGTTCCGGAACATCCGCCAAGCCTGAGCCGGGCCTTGCGCCTGGCATGCAGCGCCCCTTGGCGGGAGCGGGCGGATTGTACCCAAGCCGCATGGCGGGGGGATGAAGGGGGCTTCGCAGCGCTCGAGTTATACCACCGAAGCCTGCTCGGGTGGTATAACTTCCGCATCTCCGCCGGAGCCCGCCATGCGCCTGTACCGCGAACTCCCCGTCGCCGCCCAGACCGCCTACGCCGAACTCCACGAACTGGTGCAGGTCGCCGAATCCTCGCGTTCGCCGGCGTTCCTCAGCGGCAAGGTCGCCTGGAAGACCGTCAAGGGCTTGCGCTACGCCTACTGGGCCTTCAAGGAGATCGACGGACGCAAGCGCGAGTACTACCTCGGGCCGGAGGGCCCGGCGATCGCCGCCATCGAGGCCGCCCGCGAGCGTGGTGCCCCGGCCCTCGACGCCGTGGCGCGGCAAGCCGCAGCGGCGCTGGCGCAGGGCTGCACGGCGACACCACCCAAGCATTTCCGCATCGTCAAGCGGCTCGCCGACTACCAGTTCTTCCGCGCCGGCGGCCTGCTGGTCGGCACGCACGCCTTCCTGGCGCTCGGCAACCAGCTTGGCGTGGCCTGGGGCAGCGGCACGCGAACGCTGGACCTCGACTTCGCCCATGCCGGCCCCGGCGGCAACGTCGCGGTCGCGCTGCCCGGCGACCTGAAGGCCAACGCGCACGACGCGCTGACTTCGCTCGAGCACGGCTTCCTGCCGTCGCTCGGCGGCAGCAAGGCGCTGGCCAGCAGCTACGTCAGCGAGCGCGAGCCCGACCTTCGCATCGATTTCCTCACGGCTTCGCGTCGTACACGCGAGGTGCATGCACCGGACCTCGGCATTGCCCTGAGCCCGCTGAAGTTCCTCGACTACCTGATCGAAGCGCCGGGGCAGGCCGTTCTCCTCGATCGTGCCGATGCCTGCCTCGTCAACCTGCCGGATCCCGCGCGCTACGGGCTGCACAAGCTGATCGTCGCGCACGAGCGTGGCGCGCGGCATCCCAAGCACGGCAAGGACCTCCTGCAGGCGCTGGCGCTGATCGAATGGCACCTGCAGCGGGCTCCGCATGCATTGGGCGATGCGTGGGAGGAGCTTGCAGGGCGCGGGGCGGGATGGGTGAAGCGGGTGAAGGCATCGCTGGCGTTGGCGCCGGTGGTTCAACGCGAACTGGTCAATGCTTTCGAAGAGAGCGTTGGTCTGCGGAAATGACGACGGCCCGCTTTCGCGGGCCGTCGGGCCTTGCGTCGTTCGTAGGGCAGGGCGCCACCGCCCCGCGCCCGCTGGGGCGAATCACTTCTTCTTCGGCTTCGGCTTGCCGGCCTTGCCGATGCCCGCCGCGTCCTTCAGCGCCTCGGCGCGGTCGGTCTTCTCCCACGAGAAGGCGGTGGCGGTCTTCTTCTTGCCGTCCGCGCCCGTGTAGGTCACTTCCTTCGGCTTGCGGCCGAAGTGGCCGTAGCTGGCGGTGGCCTGGTAGATCGGGTGCTCGAGGTCCAGCATCCGGGTGATGCCGTAGGGGCGCAGGTCGAAGTTGGCGCGGATCAGCTTCTCGATCACGGCGTCATCCACCACGCCGGTGCCGAAGGTGGTCACCGAGATCGAGGTCGGCTCGGCCACGCCGATGGCGTAGGAGACCTGCACCTCGCACTTGCGGGCGAGGCCGGCGGCCACGATGTTCTTGGCGACGTAGCGCGCGGCGTAGGCGGCCGAGCGGTCGACCTTCGAAGGGTCCTTGCCCGAGAAGGCGCCACCGCCGTGGCGGGCCATGCCGCCGTAGGAATCGACGATGATCTTGCGGCCGGTCAGGCCGCAGTCGCCCACCGGGCCGCCGATGACGAACTTGCCGGTCGGGTTGATGTGCATCTTCGACTTCGACAGCTTGGCCAGCCACTCCCTCGGCAGCACCGGCTTGAAGATGTGCTCGACGACGCCCTCGATGATGTCCTTGTGCTTGACGCCGTCGTCGTGCTGGGTGGAGAGCACCACGGCATCGAGGCCGAGGATGGTGTTGCCGTCGTAGCGCAGGGTGACCTGCGACTTCGCGTCCGGGCGCAGCCACTTCAGCTTGCCGCTCTTGCGGACCTTGGCCTGCTGCTCGACCAGGCGGTGCGAGTAGTAGATCGGCGCCGGCATGAACTCCGGGGCCTCGTCGCAGGCGTAGCCGAACATCAGGCCCTGGTCGCCGGCGCCCTGTTCCTCCGGCTTCTTGCGGTCCACGCCCTGGTTGATGTCCGGCGACTGCTTGCCGAGCATGTTGATGATGGCGCAGGTGTGACCGTCGAAGCCGACCTGCGAGTTGTCGTAGCCGATGCCGTTGATGACCTCGCGGGCGAGGGCCTCGATGTCGACCCAGGCGGAGGTGGTGACCTCGCCGGCGACGATGGCCGCACCGGTCTTCACCAGGGTCTCGCAGGCGACGCGGGCGCGCGGGTCCTGGGCGAGGATCGCGTCGAGCACGGCGTCGGAGATCTGGTCGGCGATCTTGTCCGGATGGCCTTCCGAGACCGACTCCGAGGTGAAGAGGTAGCTGCTCATTCGTCTTATATCCCTTGATTCGGATGGAAAGATGGCGGCGGATGATACACCCCCGGCGTCGCGTCTGCACCCCCCGGCCGGGCGGGCGTTTGACTTGCGTCACGGGGGTGTAATGAAATCTGCGCGACGATGCCTTGTCCCAAGCCGGGGTGCCGCATCCGTGGAGGCCGCGTGATCGACCTCGAACGACGCCTGTCCGAACGGTTTCCGCGCTGGTTCGAAGGCGCGCGCGCGCCTTGGGGGCGCAGGCTGGTGCGCGCCCTCGCCTGGCTCGGCAAGCTCGACGCGATCAACGAGTGGCTGGCCGCCAACGCCCACCGCAGCGGCTTCGATTTCATCGAGCACGGCCTCGACTACCTCGGCGTGCGCTACACCGTGGACCCGGTCGAGCGCGCCCGCATCCCCGCCCAGGGCCGGCTGCTGATCATCGCCAACCACCCGCTGGGCGCGCTGGATTCCCTGGCCCTGCTGCACCTGGTCGGCTCGGTGCGCCGCGACGTGCGCATCCTCGCCAACGACTTCCTGCTCGAATTCAAGGGTTTGCACAGCCTGTTCCTGCCCTTGCGCGTCTTCGGCGGCCGTCCGAGCCCGGAGA
Source organism: Lysobacteraceae bacterium (assembly GCA_018333835.1). Classification (GTDB taxonomy): domain Bacteria; phylum Pseudomonadota; class Gammaproteobacteria; order Xanthomonadales; family Xanthomonadaceae; genus Silanimonas. Next base: position 1,803 of record JAGXSL010000151.1, on the reverse strand, counting down.
GCCTGAAGGCCGTCACCGAGGCGCTGGCGGCCGAGCAGGCGGTGATCCTGTTCCCGGCCGGCGCGGTGGCGCGGCTCGGCTGGCGCGGCATCCGCGATGGCGCTTGGCGGCCGGGGTTCCTCCGTTTCGCCCGCGAATGCGCGGCGCCGGTGCTGCCGGTGCGGGTCGAGGCCCGCAATTCGGCGCTGTTCTACGCCCTTGCCAGCCTGTACCGCCCGCTCGGCACGGCGCTGCTGCCGCGCGAGCTGTTCAAGGCCCGCGGCCTGCGGATCGACCTGCGCATCGGCCTGCCGCGGCAGATCCCGCCGCCGGCCGAGGCCGGCACCAGCGACGGCGCTGCCGCCGATACCGCGGCGCTGCTGGCTTCGATGCGGCGGGTGCTGGAGGCGATCGGCACGGCGGATGAACAGGCGCCACCCGATCCGGCGCCGCTGGCGCATCCGGTCGAGCGCGCTGCCCTGCGCGCCGAGGTGATGGCCCTGCGCGAGCTCGGCAGCACGCCGGACGGCAAGCAGATCCGGGTTGGCCGGCTGTCCTCCGACAGCCTGCTGTTGCGCGAGTTGGGCCGCCTGCGCGAACTGAGCTTCCGCACCGTCGGCGGCGGCACCCGGCGCGCCATCGACGTCGATGCCTACGACACCTGGTACGAGCACATCGTCCTCTGGGACGCCGAAGCCTGGGCCATCGCCGGGGCCTACCGGGTCTGCCGTGGTGCCGAGGTGCTGGAGACCCGCGGCCTCGCCGGCCTCTACACCGCCAGCCTGTTCGAGTACGCGCCGCCCATGCTGGCGCATCTCGCGGAGGGCATGGAGCTCGGCCGCAGCTTCGTCACCCCGGAATACTGGGGCACCCGCAGCCTCGACTACCTCTGGCTCGGCATCGGCGCCTACCTGCGCGCCCACCCGGAACTGCGCTACCTGTTCGGCCCGGTGTCGATCAGCGGCTCGTTGCCGACCGCCGCCCGCGAGCACCTCGTCGCCTACTACAGCCAGCACTTCGGCCTGCCCACCGCGCTCGAGCCCGAAGCCGCCACTCCTGCCGGAGAACCTGCCGCCGCTCCGATGGCGGAGGGCGTGCTGCCTTTCGTGCGGGCGCGCCGGCCCTTCCGCTTCCATGCCGAGGCCCCCTGCTACCGCGGCCTCGACGCCGAGCAGAGCTTCAAGGTGCTGAAGAAGAGCCTCGATGCGCTGGGGGCCAAGGTGCCGGTGCTCTACAAGCAGTACACCGAGCTGTGCGAACCGGGCGGCGCGCGCTTCCTCGCCTTCGGCGTCGATCCGAGCTTCTCCAACAGCGTGGTCGGCATGATCGAGCTCGACCTGCGCTGCATCAAGCCGAAGAAGCTGCAGCGCTACATCACCGGTGCCGATGGCGACCTCGCGCCGCCCCGGGACCCCGCGCAGCCGGAGCCCGGGGACGGCTCCCAGGTGGCCGCCTGAGCCTGGAGGCTGTGGCGAAACGCGCCGGTAACCGCGGCATCACGAGGGCGTCGTGAACGGTCCGCAGGATGCGAGAAACCATAGCGGACTCGCGCGTGATCCAGTCCAAGCATCGTCATCCCGACCGCCTCCCGGGTTGGATCGCCGGGGCCAAGCTGCCGCTGGAGCGCGGCATGAACAAGGCCCGACGCGGCATCAGCCGACTCGGTGAACTCAACGCCAAGCTCAGTGCCAACGCCCAGCGCAGCAGTGCCGTGCTGGTGGGCGGCGTCTTGGGCTATCTGGCCTCGGCCCCCGCACTGGCACCGATGCGGCAGGCGCTCGCCGCCATCGGCAGCCGCCGCGAAAGCGCGCCGCCAGCGCCCGC
>JAGXSL010000150.1 GCA_018333835.1 Lysobacteraceae bacterium | reverse complement strand
TCGCCACCTTGCAAATGGTCTCGGGCAGCCAGCTCCAGGCCAACCTCGATCAAGCCCAGGCCCTGCTGCAGCAAGCGCACGCGGCCGGCGCCGAACTGGCCGTGCTGCCCGAGTATTTTTGCTTCATGGGCCAGCGCGAGACCGACAAACTGGCGCTGGCCGAGGCGCACGGCAGCGGCCCGATCCAAGACTTTCTGGCCGCTGCGGCGCGCCAGTTTGGGTTGTGGATCGTCGGCGGCACGCTGCCGCTGCAAAGCCCGGTGCCGAATCGCGTGGCCAACGCCTGCCTGGTGTTCGACCCCAGCGGCCGGCCGGTGGCGCGCTACGACAAAATCCACCTCTTTTGCTACGACAACGGCCGCGAGCGCTACGACGAAGCGGCGGTGCTGGTGGCCGGCAACACGCCCGTGGCCTTCGAGCTGCCCGACCGCAGCGGCCAGCGCTGGCGCGTGGGCCTGAGCGTCTGCTACGACCTGCGCTTCCCCGAGCTCTACCGGCAGTTGGCGGCCGATCTGCTGCTCGTGCCCGCCGCCTTCACCCACGGCACCGGGCAGGTGCACTGGGAACTGCTGCTGCGCGCGCGCGCGATCGAAAACCTGGCCTTTGTCGGCGCCAGCGCCCAGGGCGGGCAGCATGACAACGGCCGCCAGACCTGGGGCCAGAGCCTGCTCATCGACCCCTGGGGCGTGGTGCTGGCCGAGCGCGCCAGCGGGGCTGGGGTGGTGCTGGCTGATCTGGACTGGTCGCGGCTGCAGCAGGTGCGCCAGCAGCTGCCGGCGCTGCAGCACCGGCGCTTGCACACGGCACCGTGCCAGCCCTGAACGCTGCGCTCGGGCTGCGCCGGCTGCTGTGGCTGCTGGCCGTCTTGCTGCTGGCGGCCCTGTTCGCGCTGCTGGCGTTTCTGCTGCGCGAGTACCAGCACGGGCAACAACAAGAGGCGCTGCAACACGAGGCGGCGCGCATGGGGCAAGACGTGCGCAGTGGGCTGGCGCGCAGCGTGCAAGATTTGCACGCCCTGCAAAGCGTGGCGCCCAGCCCGGCCTATTGGCCCGTGGCCGCAGCCGAGTTGCTCAACACGCAACGCAAACTGGTGCACCTCGAATGGCGCGACAACGCCCACGCCACCCAAGTGCAACGGCATTCGCCCTTTATGCCGGGGCTGCATGCGGCGCGCCCGCGCCACGACCCCCTGATCGATCTGCGCCCGGTTTGTGAGCTGGCGCGCCGCCTCGACACACCAGTCTACTCAGGCAGCTATTTCTTGCCGCTCGGGCAGGGTCGGGGCATCGAGCTGATGGAGCTGTGTCTGCCCCTGAACCGCGATGGCCGCGCCGACGGCTACTTGGTGGCCACCTATTCCATGGCCGGGCTGCTGGCCGAGCTCATCCCCGCCGGGGCGCAGCGCGGGCGACGGCTGTCGTGGACCGATGCCGATGGCACGCGCCTCGTCATGGTGGGCGAGCTGGCCCAAGCCGGGCCGCCGCTGCACCACGCGAACCAGTTGGTGGCCCTGCCCGGAGGGGCCACCTGGGTGCTGCGGGTCGAGCAGAGCGACGGCACCGAACACCCGCTCGCAGCGGCGCTGCCGCTGGCGGTGGGCGCGTTGGCGCTGGGGCTGCTGGCCTTGCTGGCGCTGTTGGCACGCGACCTGCGCCGGCGCCAGCGCGCCGAGCGCCAACTGGCCGAGGCGCTGGCCTTTCGCCAAGCCATGGAAGACTCGCTCCTGACCGGGCTGCGCGCGCTCGACCTCGAAGGCCGCCTGACCTACGTCAACCCGGCCTTTTGCCAGATGGTGGGGCTCAGCGCCGAGCAACTGCTGGGCACCAGCATTCCGGCCCCCTACTGGCCCACCGAACAGATCGAGGAATACCGCCAGCGCCTGCAAGCGCGGCTGGCCGGCCAGCGCTCGCCGCGCGAGGGCTTCGAGTCGGTCTTTATGCGCGCCGACGGCAGCCGCTTGCCGGTGCGGGTGATCGAGGCGCCGCTGGTAGACGCCCAAGGCCACCAGACCGGCTGGATGAGCGCGATCCTGGACCTGAGCGAACAGCGGCGCAATGAGGAGCTGCTGCGCGTCTCGCAAGAGCGCCTGCAGGCCACGGCGCGGCTGGCGCTGGCGGGCGAGATGGCCTCCCTGATCAGCCACGAGCTCAACCAGCCGCTGGCCGCCATCGCCAGCTACGCCAGCGGCTCGCTCAACCTGCTGCCCAGCGCGCCCGATGTGGCCGCCGCCACGGCCAGCGAACTGGGTCTGCTGCGCAGCGCCTTGCAGCGCATCGCCGAGCAGGCCGAGCGCGCCGGCAAAGTCATCAAGAGCGTGGCCGACCTGGTGCGCCAGCGCGACCGCGAGCGCGCCGCGGTGGCACCGGCCGATTTGCTGCAAGCCATCTGGCCGCTGCTGCAACTGCAGGCGCGGCCACAAAACATCGCGCTCGAACTCGATGCCAACCCGGACTGCCCGCCGGTCTGGTGCCAGCGCACCATGATCGAACAGGTGCTGCTCAACCTGGCGCGCAACGGCATGCAAGCCATGCCGGCGGGCGACCCACCCGGCCCATCGGGGTTGCGCCGCCTGCGCCTGAGCGCGCACCGGGTGCTGCAAGACCGCAGCGAGGGGGTCGAGTTTGCTGTCGCCGACCACGGCCAAGGCATCAGCCAAGAGCAGGCCGAGCAGCTTTTCACCCCCTTTTTCACCACCAAACCCGAGGGCATGGGGCTGGGTCTGAGGCTGTGCCGCACCGTGGTGGAGCAACACGGCGGCGCGCTGCAGTACAGCGCCCACACGCCCCGTGGCACGGTGTTTCGCTTCACGCTGCCCGTGGCGCCTGCCTGAACGCGCCCGCCGCCTCCCGGAACCTTGTCCGCCTGTACCCGGCTGCACCCGGCTTTGGCCTGCAGGCCCTATCATCGGGCCCCATGAACGCCACCGCTGCCCTGCAAGGCTGCGTCCACATCGTGGACGACGACGCCGACGTGCGCGACGCGCTGGGCTGGTTGCTGCGCACGCGGCGCCTGCTCAGCAGCGCCTACCCGAGCGCCGAGGCGTTCTGGGACTGCGCCCAAAGCTGGGCCGAGCCCACCGAGGCGGCCTGCCTGTTGCTGGATTTGCGCATGCCGGGCTGGAGCGGGCTGG
>JAGXSL010000149.1 GCA_018333835.1 Lysobacteraceae bacterium | reverse complement strand
GCCGCTGCCGCCGCTGCCGGCCGAGGCGCGGCGGGTGCCGGCCAGTCCGGCCGGGGGCGAGGTGGCCCTGCACTGGGGGCACGACCAGCTGCTGCTGGATGCCCCGGTGCGGCTGGGGGAACGGCGCATCGCTACGGTGCGCCTGGTCATGACGGTCCCCGGCCCGGAGTCGGCCGAGGTCTGGGGCCGGACCGTCGAGCAGGTGCTGCGCGACAACCAGATGTCCCATGTGCGCTGGCTGCTCGCCGGCATGGCCCTGATCGCCCTGCTGGTGGCGGCCGGGTTCTGGCTGTTCCGGCGCAACGTGCTCATGCCCCTGCGGGCGCTCGGCCAGGCGGCGGCGGCGGTGGAGCAGGGCCGCTATGCCGAGGCCCGCGCCCTGCGGCCGGCGGACGACGAGATCGGCGAGGTCGCCCGCGGTTTCCAGCGCATGGCCGAGGCGGTGGCCCGCCACGAGCGCGAGGTCCGCCGCATCGCCTGCACCGACGCGCTCACCGGGCTCGGCAACCGGCTCGCCTTGAGCGAATCACTGGAATCGCGCCTGCTCACCCTGCGTGCCAGCAGCGGCGAACTGGCCCTGCTGTTCATCGACCTCGACGACATCAAGCGGGTCAACGACACGCTCGGCCATCCGGTCGGCGACGAGGTGCTGGTCGAGGTCGCCACCCGCCTCACCGCCGCCTGCGCGGAGATCGCGCCGGGGGATGCCGAGGTCGCCCGCTTCGGCGGCGACGAGTTCGTGGTGCTGCTGGTCGGCGACGGCGCGCGCAGCCGGGCCGCCGTGCTCGCCCAGGCCATCCTCGTCGCGCTGCGGCGGCCGATGCCGATGCGCGACCGCGACCTCGTCCTCTCGGCCTCGATCGGCATCACCGTGTTCCCCGACGACGCCTCCTCGGTCGAGCAGCTGGTCCGCAACGCCGACATGGCCATGTACCAGGCCAAGACCGGCGGCAAGGACCGCTTCGGGTTCTATTCGCGGACCCTCGACGAGGAGGTCGAGCGTCGCGTCCGCCTCGAGCACGACCTGCGCGGTGCCTGGGAGCGTGGCGAGATGAGCCTCGCCTTCCAGCCGGTCTACGACCTGGTGCAGGGGCGCGCCGTCGGCGCCGAGGCCCTGCTGCGCTGGCAACACCCCGACCTCGGGTTGGTGCCGCCCTCGGTGTTCATCGGCATCGCCGAGGACAGCGGCCAGGTCGAGGCGCTCGGCGAGCGCGTGCTGCGCGAGGCGATGCGCATCGCCGCCGGCTGGGCCGCGCCGGCCGGCCTGCCGGCGCCCTTCGTGGCGATCAACATCTCGCCGCGCCAGCTTGCCCGCGGCGACCTGCCGGCGGTGGTCGAACGGGCGCTGGCCGAAACCGGGTTGGCACCGCAGCGCCTGCACCTCGAACTGACCGAGACCGCGATCCTGCGCGACGAAACCCAGGCCACCCTCGCCTTCACCCGGCTGCGCGCCCTCGGCGTCGGGGTCTGGCTGGACGACTTCGGCACCGGCTTTTCCGGCCTTTCCCACCTGCGCCGGGTGCCGGTGGACGGCGTCAAGATCGACCGCAGCTTCATCATCGACCTGCTGCGCGACCCCAACGACCTCGCCCTCACCACCGGCGTCATCGCCATGGCCCACTCGCTCGGCATGGCGGTGGTGGCCGAGGGCATCGAGAGCGAGGGCCAGCACGACCTGCTGCGCGAGCGCGGTTGCCCGATGGGGCAGGGCTTCTTCATGGCCCGGCCGCTGGACGCCGCCGCCACCGCGCGGATGTTCGGCTGAGCTCCTTCCCTCAGGCGAAGGCCTGGTCGACCAGCGTGGCCACCTGGTCGAAGAACAGCAGCGCCAGCCCGACCAGCACCAGCCCGAGCAGCCAGGCGATGGCGAGCAGGCGGCCGTCGCGCTCGATCAGGGCGATCGCCCAGACCACCAGCAGCAGGCCGAACACGTAGTTGGTGAGCGGCACCGGCAGCGCCAGCAGCAGGCCCTGGACCAGCAGCAACGAGCCGCCGAAGACATGCGCGAGCGGGTGGTCGATCAGCACTTCGGCGCGCGGCCGGCTGTAGCGTTCCAGCCAGCCGAGCGGGCCGGCGAGGCGGCGGCGGAAGCGGTCGATCGACTCGCGCGCCACCGGGCGAACCTGCAGCCAGCGCGGCAGCCAGGGGTGCTCGGCGAGCAGGGCGATCTGCAGCCCGGCCAGCATCACCAGCGGACCGCTGAGGGCGCCGGCGCCGGCCGGCAGCGGCAGGAAGGCCGGCAGCACCGCGACCAGCAGGAACAGGCCGAAGGCGCGCTCGCTGCAGGCGTCGAGCAGCTCGCCGAGCGGCAGGTGGCTACCGGGGCCGGTGGCGAGTTGTTCGAGCAGGGCGCGGGTGCTGGGCGAAGTCATGCGGCCAGTCTGCCGGTGGCCCCGTGATCAGCCGGTTTCGTGGCCATCGCCACCGATCTTGACCAGCAGCAGCTTGTCGATGCGGGCACCGTCGCGGTCCACCACCTCGATCCGCCAGCCCTCCCAGGCGAAGGCCTCGCCGGTGGCCGGCAGGCGGCCGAACCAGGCCACCACCATGCCGGCGATGGTGTGGAAGTCGTGCGCGTCCTCGCCGGGCAGCACGGCGACGCCGAGCAACTCGCGGGTGTCCTCGGCCGGCAGGCGGCCGTCCACCAGCCAGCTGCCGTCCTCGCGGCGCACCAGCAGCGGCTCGTCCTCGGCCGCCTCGCCATGGGCCTGGCCACGTCCGACCACGGCGTCCAGCAGGTCGTGGCTGGTGACGATGCCGACCACCTCGCCGTACTCGTCGACCACCAGCGCCATCGCCTGTTGTTCCTCGCGCAGGATCTCGAGCAGGCGCATGGCCTGGGTCGAGGCCGAGACGAACAGCGGCGGCGCCAGCTGCTCGAACAGCGGCGGGGCGTCCGGGCAGCCGAGGCTGCCGGCCAGGCGCTTGACCTCGAGCACGCCCAGCACCTCGTGGTCGCCGCCGCGGCAGACCGGGTAGCGGGCGAACGGCGACTGACGCAGGGTGGCGAGGTTCTCGGCCAGGGGCGCGGCGGCGTCCAGCCAGACGATGCGGGTGCGCGGCGTCATCAGGCTCTCGGCGGAACGGTCGCCGAGCCGCAGCACGCGGTTCAGCATGGCCCTCTCGTCGTCGTCGATGACGCCCTGCTCGGCACCCTCGGCGACCAGCTGGCGGATCTCTTCCTCGGTGACCCGGTCGGCATCGCCCGCGCCGGTGCGCAGCAGCCGCAGCAGGGCCTTGGTCGAGGCCGCGAGCACGGCGACGAAGGGCCGCGCCAGCGCGCTCATCACCGCCATCGGCAGCGCCACGGCGGATGCCAGGCGCTCGGGATAGAGGATGGCGATGCGCTTCGGCACCAGCTCGCCGAACACCACCGAGAAGTAGAGGATCACCGTGAAGCTGACCGCATAGGCGGTGCCGGCGGCCCATTCGGCGTCCATGCCCCAGCCGGCCAGCACCGGGGCGAAGCGTCCGGCGAAGATCTCGGCACCGAAGTAGCCGGTCAGCATGCCGAGCAGGGTGATCCAGACCTGCACCGAGGACAGGAAGCCCTCGGGGTGCTCGGCGAGCTCCAGCGCCCTGCGGGCGCCGCGGCTTCCCCGCGCGAGCTGGCGCAGCTTGCCCTTGCGGGAGGTCATCACCGACATCTCCGACAGCGCGAAGAAGCCGTTGGCCAGCACCAGCACGACGACGAGCAGGATCTCGAGCATGGATCAGAGCAGGTCGCCGCCGGCCGAGAGCAGGCGTTCGAGGCGGTCGCCCTGGCCGCCGATCTCCAGCACCAGACGGTCCACCTCGGCGGCGTCGAGCAGGGCGTAGGGGCGGTTCTCGCACAGTTGCAGCCAGGGCACGCCGTCGAGCTCGCCGATCGCCAGCCAGCCGACCCGCGACTGCCAGTTCAGTGCCAGCATCCGCCGCGCGTCGATCCCGGTGATGGGCGCGAGGATGGTGCTGGCCCGCAGGTAGCGGCGGCCGTCGTC
>JAGXSL010000148.1 GCA_018333835.1 Lysobacteraceae bacterium | reverse complement strand
GCTGAGGATGGAGACGCCGATGCCGATGCCGCCGGTCTGCGGTACCCAGAACATCATGTCCCGGATCCGGCTGCCGGCGAGGTAGAGTGGGCTCTGCGGGCCGGGCACGTTGGTGGCGACGGCGCTCGCCTTGCGCGAGAACAGCTCCAGCGCGATGCGTTGCAGCGGCGTCGGCGCCATGCCGAGCGCGGCGAGCAGGCCGAAGGCCATGATCGCCTGCCGCGACTTGCGCAACTGGCGCATGTGGGCGGCGACCTTCTCCAGGCGGGCGACCGGGTTCGGTTCGCCGACCGGCAGTTCGAGGAACACCAGGCCGAAGTGGTTGCCGAGCTGCCGGGCATGCTCCAGCGGCCGCAGGTTGACCGGCACGGTGCAGCGGATGTTGCGGCCGTCCAGCACTTCGCCACGCTCGATGAGGTAGCTGCGCAGTGCGCCGGCCACCGCCGCCAGCAGCACGTCGTTGACCGTGCAGCGGAAGGCGCGGCCGACCGCCTTGACGTCGGAGAGCGCCAGCGGTTCGGCCCAGGCGCAGCGCTTGCTGACGCCGAGCGGCATCTTCAGCACCGTGGGCGGGTCGTCCTCGAGGGCCAGCGCGTAGGCCAGTTCCTTGGCCAGCTCCCTGCCCTCGTGGGCGAGCACGGCGGCCAGCGACGGGTCGCGGTAGAAGTCCATGCCCTTCTCGAGCACCTTCCCGCCCATCTGCACGTAGCGATCGAGGGCGCCGACGCGCTGCGCGACCTTGGCGTGCTCCTCCTTCCGCAGCCAGCGCTTGGTCAGCGGCTCGGCCTTCTGTGGGCGCGCCTCGACGTCGGTCATGGACAGCAGCACCTGCACCAGCGCGATGCCGTCGGCGTAGCAGTGGTGGATGCGGCAGACGAGCGCCGAGCCGCCGGCGTAGGACTCGACCAGGTGGAACTGCCAGAGCGGCTTGCTCGGGTCCAGCGGCGTGCTCGCCATCTGGCTGACGAAGCGTTCCAGTTCGCGCTTGCCGGCCCGGCCGGGCAGGGCCGAGAGCCGCACATGCCAGTCGAGGTCGAAATCGGGGTCGGTTTCCCAGTGCGGGCCGAGGGTGCTCTCGACCACCTTCTGGCGGAAGCGCGGGTAGGCGAGGAAGCGGTCGCGGATCAGCCGCTTCAGGCGCTCCAGCGCCAGCGGCGTCTCGAACATCATCACCGCGGTGATCATCATCAGGTTGGTGCTGCGCTCCATGCGCAGCCAGGCGGTGTCGACCCGCGACATCGGCTCGCGCCGCGGCCGGGCGCCGTTCCGGCCGGCCCCTTCCCGCCCCGTCGCGGGGCCGGCCACCAAGGCCGTCCCGCCCGCCACCCCGTTCCTGCGCGTCGCCATGCCCGCCCCCGTTCGCCTCCGGTCAGGATGCCGCGGCGCTCAGTCCGCGGGCAAGGACCTCGGGCCGGAATAGGCGGCCAGCGCCTCGGCGCGGCTCTGTTTCAGATCGACGAGGGGCCGCCGCGGGTAGGCCGGCGCAAGCCGTGCCAGCAGGTCGCCGTGGGCCCAGGGCTCGGCGAGCGCCGCGGCCGGCAGCTTGCCCAGCTCCGGCACCCAGCGCTGGATGTAGGCGCCCTGCGGATCGAACTTCGCGGCCTGCGCGACCGGGCTGAAGATGCGGAAGTACGGCGCGGCGTCGGCCCCGGTGCCGGCGCTCCACTGCCAGCCCTGGGTGTTGTTGGGCAGGCTGGCGTCCAGCAGCGTGTCCCAGAACCAGCGCGCGCCGTGCAGCCAGTGGTAGCGCAGGTTCTTGGTCAGGAAGCTCGCCACCACCATGCGCACGCGGTTGTGCATCCAGCCGGTGGCGTAGAGCTCGCGCATGCCGGCATCGACGATCGGCACGCCGGTGCGGCCGTGCTGCCAAGCGGCGAGGCGTGCGGGATCGACCTCGGCCCAGGCGAACTCCTGGAAGCGCGGGTTCAGGTTCTCGTCCTGCGTGTGCGGGAAGTGGTACAGCAGGTGGTGGCCGAATTCGCGCCAGCCGAGCTCGGAGATGTAGTGGTCGACGTCCGGCTGGATCGCCGCTCGCGGCCGGGCGGCGCGGATCGCGGCGACGATGCGGCGCGGCGAGATCTCACCGTGGTGAAGGTGCGGCGAGAGCCGCGAGGTGCCGGTGCGGCCCGGGAAATTGCGCTGTTCCTTGTAACCGTGCAGCGCGCCTTCGAGGAAAGCTTCGAGCAGCTCGACCGCCCCGGCCTCGCCCGGCCGCCAGTGCTCCCAGAAGCCGAGGTCCCAACCGCCCTCGCGCGCCGGTGGGCGCAGGTCGAGGTCCCCGACCGCGAGCGAGGCGACCGCCGGTGGCGCCGGCAGCGACGCCGGCGCGGGCAGCGGGTGCAGCTCTTCGAGGGTTTGCCGCGCGTTCTTCCAGAACGGCGTGAACACCCGGTAGGGCTCGCCGCTGCCGGTGCGGATCGTCCACGGCTCGGCGAGCAGGGCGCCGTTGAGGCTCTCGGCGTGCAGGCCGGCGTCTTTCAGCGCCGCTTTGGTGGCCTTGTCGCGGGCGATGCTGGCCGGCTCGTAGAGGCGGTGCCAGTACACGGCCTCGGCCCCGCACTCCGCTGCCAGCGCCAGCAGCGTGGCCGTGCTCGGCCCGCGGCGGATGACGAGATCGCTGCCGAGGGCGCGAAGGTCGGCCTGCAGGGCCCGCAGGGAGCGGTCGAGCCAGGCCTTCGAGGCCGCGCCCGGCGCCCACGGGGCCTCCTCCTCCGGGGCGTGGATGTAGACCGGCACCGGCGCATGGCCGGCCTGCAGCGCCGCGTGCAGGGCCGGGTGGTCGTCGAGCCGCAGGTCGCGGCGGAACCAGACCAGCGCCCGGCTCATCCGGCCACCTTCACCATCGGCCGCACCGCGCTGAAGCCGCCGGTGATGAGGTAGGTAAGGGCATGGTCCATGGCCGGATTCTCGGCCGCCCGGCGTGCACGGCGCGTGCTGCCCGCGGCCTTACAATCGGCCCATGAGCGACCTCGCCAACCAGCGCCCCACCCGCATCCGCGTCGACTTGGGCGCGCTGGCTCGCAACGTCGCGGCCCTCCGCAGCCACGTCGGCGTGCCGGTGATGGCCATCCTCAAGGCCAATGCCTACGGCCACGGCCTGGTGCCGGTGGCCCGCCACTTCGAGGCCTGCGGGGTGGACCAACTCGGCGTGGCCTTCGTCGAGGAAGGCATCGCCCTGCGCCGTGCCGGCCTGCGCCTGCCGATCCTGGTGATGGGCGGCATCTTCGGCCGGCAGATCGGGCTGTTCATCGCCCACGACCTCGAGGTGACGGTGTCCTCGCTCGACAAGCTGCGCCAGGTCGAGGCCACGGCCGAGGCGATGGGGCGCCGCGCGGTGGTGCACCTCAAGATCGACACCGGCATGGAACGCATCGGCGTGCACAGCTATTCCTGCGGGCCCTTCATCGAGGCCGCGATGCGCTCGCGCTGGTGCACGGTGCGGGGCATCTACTCGCATCTGGCCTGCGCCGACGACCCGGCGCATCCCATGACCGCCCTGCAGCTCGAACGCTTCCTCGAGGCCTGCGCCCATGTCGAGCGCATCGGTGCGCCGATGCCGCTGCGCCACCTCGCCAACTCCGGCGGCGTGCTGCACTTCCCGGCGACCTGGCTCGACATGGTGCGCCCTGGGCTCGCCCTCTACGGCGTGCTGCCCGACCCCGCCGCCCGCTGCGGCATCGCGCTCGAACCGGTCTTGTCGCTGGTCTCGCAGGTGGCCTACTTCAAGGTGGTCCGGGCCGGCGCGACGGTGAGCTACGGCGCCACCTGGACGGCCCCGGCGGACACCCGCGTGGTGACCATCCCGATCGGCTACGGCGACGGCTGGCCGCGGGCGCTGTCGTCGAAGGGCGAGGTGCTGGTGCGCGGCGAGCGCCGGCCGATCGTCGGCCGCATCTGCATGGACCAGTTCATGGTCGACTTGGGGCCGCAGGGCACCGCCTACAACGAGGACGAGGTGGTGCTGATCGGCACGCAAGCCCGCGGCGACGCGACGGCCGGCGCGGCACGCATCCGCGTCGAGGACGTGGCCGCCGCCGCCGGCACCATCCCCTACGAGATCCTGACCGGCCTCAACGAGCGCATCCCGCGCGAGTACGTGGGGGGCTGAGCCGTCCCTCAGGCCGGCACGCGGTCGCCCACCACGTCGACGAGCACCAGCGCACAGGGTGCGGCGCCGGCCAGCGCCGCCGCCACTTCAGGTGCCCTGCGGCCAGTCAACCCTCGGCAGGGCTTCGAATGCCGGGCGCGCCAGCAGGTAGCCTTGCATGTAGGGGATGCCCATGCCGAGCAGGGTGGCGTATTCGGCCGGGGTCTCCACGCCCTCGGCGACGATCTCGATGCCAAGGGCCTGGCAGACGCCGGCGATGCCGCGCACGATGGCCTGGCGCACCGGGTCGTCGTCGATATGGCGCGTCAGCTCCATGTCGAGCTTGATGAGGTCCGGTTGGAACTCGGCAAGCAGGTTGAGCCCGGAATACCCGGCCCCGAAGTCGTCGATCGCGGTCTTGAAACCCTGGCGCTTGTATTCGCGGATGATGCGCTTGAGGTGTTCCTTGTCGACCAGCTGCTCGTTCTCGGTGATCTCGAAGACCAGTTGGCAGGTCGGGAAGCCACAGCGGTTCGCCGCCTCCAGGGTGGCCCGGATGCAGGTGGCCGCCTCGTAGACGGCATTCGGCATGAAGTTGATGCTGAGCCGGCAATCGATGCCGAGCCGGGTGGCGAGTTCGACCGCCTTGACCCGGCAGGTCTGGTCGAACAGGTAGCGGTTCTCGGCATTGACCTTGCCGAGCACCTCGGCGGCACCGCCTACACCCGCCAGCGGCCGGGCCAGGGCCTCGTAGGCGAACACCTGGCGCGAGCGGACATCGACGATGGGCTGGAAGGCCATGCTGAAATCGAAGTCCAGCGAGGGCCGGTCGATGCAGAGGCGACAAGGCGGTGACGAGGCTTCTTTCATGGCGATGCTGCGGCTTGTCGGGGTCAACGGAACGGGATCGCCACTGGAGTCTACACAGGCCGTCGACCGCCTTTAGTGAGCCCCGTCACTCGAAACGGCCGACCGCGTCGCGGGCCAGGTTGTCGAAGCGCGTGTACTCGCCGAAGAACTTGAGCTTCACCGTGCCGGTCGCGCCGTTGCGGTGCTTGCTGATGATGACCTCGGCCAGGCCCTTGTCGGCGCTGTCCTTGTGGTAGTACTCGTCGCGGTAGATGAAGACGATGATGTCGGCGTCCTGCTCGATCGCGCCGGACTCGCGCAGGTCGGACATCACCGGCCGCTTGTCGGTGCGCGACTCGAGGCCGCGGTTGAGCTGCGAGAGCGCGATCACCGGCACGTCCAGCTCCTTGGCCATGGCCTTGAGCGAGCGACTGATCTCGGAGATCTCGGTGGCGCGGTTCTCGCTGTTGCCCGGCACCTGCATGAGTTGCAGGTAATCGACGACGACCAGCCCGAGGTCGTGCTCGCGCTTGAGCCGGCGCGCCTTGGAGAGCAGCTTGGCCGGCGACAGCGCCGGCTCGTCGTCGATGAAGATCTTGGCCTCGGCCAGCATGCGCATCGCCGAGGTGACGCGCGGCCAGTCCTCGTCCTCCAGCTGGCCGGTCTTCAAGCGGCCGGCGTTGATGCGGCCGAACGAGGAGATCAGGCGGAAGGCCAGCTGGCTGGACGACATCTCCATCGAGAACACCACCACCGCCTTCTTGCTCTTGAGCGCGGCGTACTCGGCCATGTTCAGCGCCAGCGTGGTCTTGCCCATCGCCGGCCGGGCGGCCAGCACGATCAGGTCGGAAGGCTGGAGGCCGGCGGTCATCTCGTCGAAGTCGTGGAAGCCGGTCGGCAGGCCGGTGACCGTGCCCTGCGACTCGTAGCGCTTCTGCAGGACCTCGAAGGCCTCCTTCACCGCGTCCTTGAGCGGGACGATGTCCTTGCGGCCGGTGCGGTTCTGCTCGGCGATGCGGAAGACGCGCTGCTCGGCCTCGGCGAGCAGGTCGGGGGTTTCGCGGTCGCCGGGGGCGAAGCCGTCCTCGGCGATCGAGGTGCCGACGTCGATCAGGCTGCGCAGCACCGACTTGTCGCGGACGATCTCGGCGTAGGTGCGGATGTTGGCGGCCGAGGGCGTGGTCTGCGCCAGTTCGACCAGGTAGGCGGTGCCGCCGACCTGGTCGCCGAGGGCGTGCGCGGCGAACCAGTCGCCGAGGGTGACGGCGTCGAAGGGCTTGTTCTTCTCGGCGAGTTCGCCGATGGCCTTGAAGATGAGCTGGTGGTCGCGGCGGTAGAAGTCCCGGTAGGTGAGCAGGTCCATGATCCGCTCGAGGCCCTGCGGGTCGAGCATCAGGCCGCCGAGCACCGCCTGCTCGGCGTCGATGGAGTGCGGCGGCACGCGCAGCGCCTCGATGCGGGGATCGAGCGGCGGGCGGGCGGGCAATCGTGCGGCCATGTCGGGGGTCGTGCTCGGTCGCGGTCCACGCGGCCCGACAGCTTAGGTGCGGGGCACCGGCGGGCGTTGCAGACAAGTCTGTGGATAAGCGGGGGAAATCGACGCACGACGGCGTCTCGCCGCTTGCGACAGCACGGCCCGAAACGGAACGGGCGCCTCGCGGCGCCCGTTCCTTGCCGCCGCTGCGGGCAGGATCAGGCTTCGGCCTTGACCACCAGCTTGATCGTGGCGTCGATGTCGGCGTGCAAGTGCAGCACGACCTCGTACTCGCCGAGCATGCGGATCGGGTTGGCCAGCACCACCTCCGACTTCTCGGCGGCATGCCCGGCCGCGGCGAGCGCCTCGGCGATGTCGCGCTGGGTGACCGAGCCGTAGAGCTTGCCTTCCGGCGAAGCGTTGGCGGCGATGGTGACCACGACGCCGTCGAGTTGCGCCTTGCGGCCCTCGGCCCCGGCCAGCAGGGCACGGGCCTTGGCCTCGTACTCGGCGCGACGGGCCTCGAAGGCGGCGAGGTTGGCCGCGGTGGCGGGGACGGCCTTGCCGTAGGGGATGAGGTAGTTGCGACCGTAGCCCGGCTTGACCCGGACCTTGTCGCCGAGGCCGCCGAGGTTGACGACCTTCTGGAGGAGGATCAGTTCCATGTGGGTTCCCTGGCGGTCATCAGTTGCGGTGGCTGTCGCTGTACGGCAGCAGGGCCAGGAAGCGCGCGCGCTTGACCGCGGCGGCGAGCTGGCGCTGGTACTTCGACTTGGTGCCGGTGATCCGGGCCGGGACGATCTTGCCGGTCTCGGTCAGGTACTGGCGGAGGGTGTTGAGGTCCTTGTAGTCGACCTCGAGGATGCCCTCGGCGGTGAACTTGCAGAACTTGCGGCGGCGGAAGAACTTCGAACCGCCGTCGCTGCGGCCCTTGCCGCGGGGAGTCTTGGGCTTCATCACGCGACCTCCACGATCTCGGCGTCGCCCGCGCCGCTGCCTTCGATCTCATCGTCGCGGCGACGGCGCTCGCCACGTTCGGACTTCTCGTCCTTGCTCTTGAGGATGGCCGACGGCTCGGTCACCGCCGTGTCGCGGGCGACCACCAGATGGCGGAGCACGGCGTCGTTGAAGCGGAAGCCATCGACCAGTTCGTTGAGGGTGGCCTGGCCGCACTCGATGTTGAGCATCGCGTAGTGGGCCTTGACCAGGTTGTCGATCGGGTAGGCGAGCTGGCGGCGGCCCCAATCCTCGAGGCGGTGGATGTGGCCACCGGCGGATTCGATCGTCGCCTTGTAGCGTTCGATCATCGCCGGCACCTGCTCGCTCTGGTCCGGGTGGACCATGAAGACGATTTCGTAGTGGCGCATGGAGGTCTCTCTTGCGGATGGCGGCCCGGAGGGCCGGTCAGCCCCCGGCGCGCGGCCGTGGGGCAAGGCTGCCCGTGGCAGGGCAGCCTGCGATCATGGCACGGAAGCCCCCCGCCGATCAAGCAAGGCGCCGGGCAGGACCTCAGCCGAGCGTGTCGGGGCGGGTGGTGAAGCTCTCGCCGCAACCGCATTCGCCCTTGAGTTGGGGATTGCGGAAGACGAAGGTCTGGTTCAGGCCGCGGCGGACGAAATCGATCTCGGTGCCTTCGACGTGCGGCAGGCTGGCCGCATCCACCAACACCCGCACGCCATGCTGTTCGAAGGCGCGATCGTCGGCAGCGGCCTCGGTGGCGACATCGACCACGTAGGCGAAACCGGAGCAGCCGCTCTTGCGCACGCCGAAGCGCAGGCCGGCGGCTCCCGGACGTTCGGCGAGGTACTGGCGGGCGCGGTCGGCGGCGGCGGGCGTGAGGGTGACGGCCATGGCGGGGTGGCTTGCGCAGTGGCGATCCCCGGATTGTACCCGAAGGGGCCGACCCGGGGCGCCATGCCCGGCCCATGCTTCCGGCCTGCCGGCTTCGTGGCGGCGCGCGCGCAGGGTATCCTCGCCGGCCTGCGCCCGGTCCGGGTGCCCGCCTCCACGCCCGATCCCCATGAGCCTCGTCAGCATCCAACAGGCCCTCCAAGGCCAGCCCGCCCCCGGCAGCACCGTCACCGTCCGCGGCTGGGTGCGCACCCGCCGCGATTCCAAGGCCGGTCTGAGCTTCGTCAACGTCTCCGACGGCTCCTGCTTCGCGCCGATCCAGCTGGTCTGCACCGGCGAACTGCCGAACTACGCCTCGGAAGTGGCCAAGCTCACCGCCGGCTGCGCGGTGGTCGCCACCGGCACCCTGGTGCCCTCGCAGGGCCAGGGCCAGAGCTTCGAGATCCAGGCGACGAGGGTCGAGGTGATCGGCTGGGTCGACGACCCGGAGACCTACCCGATCCAGCCGAAAGCCCACTCGCTGGAGTTCCTGCGCGAAGTGGCCCACCTGCGCCCGCGCACCAACCTGTTCGGTGCCGTCACCCGCATCCGCCACTGCCTCGCCCAGGCCATCCACCGATTCTTCCACGAGGACGGCTTCTTCTGGGTCAACACGCCGATCATCTCGACCTCGGACGCCGAGGGCGCCGGCCAGATGTTCCGCATCTCCACGCTCGACCTGATGAATCTGCCGCGCAAGGCCGACGGCAGCGTCGATTTCTCGCGCGACTTCTTCGGCAAGGAGGCCTTCCTCACCGTCTCCGGCCAGCTCAACGTCGAGGGCTACTGCCTGGCACTGAGCAAGGTCTACACCTTCGGCCCGACCTTCCGCGCCGAGAATTCGAACACGGCGCGGCACCTCGCCGAGTTCTGGATGGTGGAACCGGAGATCGCCTTCGCCGACTTGAACGACGACGCCGACCTCGCCGAGCGCTTCCTGAAGTACGTGTTCAAGGCCGTGCTTGAGGAGCGCGGCGACGACATGGCCTTCATCGCCGAGCGCGTGCAGAAGGACGCGATCACCCGCCTGCAGGCCTTCATCGACCAGCCCTTCGAGCGCATCGACTACAGCGAGGCCGTGGCGCTGCTGCAGAAGGCGCCGCACAAGTTCGATTTCCCGGTGGAATGGGGCCTCGACCTGCAGACCGAGCACGAGCGCTGGCTGACCGAGACGCACGTCGGCCGCCCGGTGGTGGTGATGAACTACCCCGAGCAGATCAAGGCCTTCTACATGCGCATCAACGACGACGGGAAAACCGTCGCGGCGATGGACGTGCTGGCCCCGGGCATCGGCGAGATCATCGGTGGCAGCCAGCGCGAGGAGCGCCTCGACGTGCTCGACGCCCGCATGCGCCAGTTCGGCCTCGATCCCGCGCACTACGAGTGGTACCGCGATTTCCGCCGCTACGGCTCGGTGCCGCACGCCGGCTTCGGCCTCGGCTTCGAGCGCCTCGTGGTCTACACCTGCGGGCTTTCGAACATCCGCGACGCCATCCCCTACCCGCGCGCGCCGGGCCTTGCCACCTTCTGAACGGACCCGCCGATGGATGACTTCCTGCTGTTCCTGATGCTGGGCGTGGGCGGTTCGGCCCTGCCGGCGCACATCGGCTTCAACGTGCTGGCCCGCCGCCACCACCGCGACCGTGGCTGGCCGATGCCGGAGAACCTCGGCTTCTGGGGCTACAGCTGGTTCCTGATGACGCGGCGCTGGGTGCCGCTCGCCGACCGTGACATGCGTTTCTTCGCCTTCTGGGGCATGGTGAGCGGCTGGGTGATGTCGCTGGCCCTGGCGGCGACCGGGGTGATGATCGTGTTCCGCGACTGAGCGGCCCAACAGGGGACGGAGGCGGCGATGAACAGCGGCATCGAGAGTGATTACGACGGCGAATACGACGCGCGCAGCCCGGTGGCGGCCACCGCCTGGTGGGTCGCCTGCCCGGCGCGCATGCTGGTCTGGGCGCGCCTGCAGGTGCGCGAATCCGGCATCGCCGAGGTGCTCGACTGCGACGGCCAGGTGCTGGTCTACGACAGCGAGGACTCGGCGCGGGCCGCCCTGCTGGATGCCGAGTTCCGCGCCTTCGACGGCCTCGACGAGGACGACGTGGCCGGCTGGGGCCTGCTGCTCGACGCCCTCGCCCCGCCCGAGGGCGAGCACGACGACGACCTGGTGCCGCAGATGATGCGCGCCCTCGAAGTGCCACGGGGTTGACCCCTCCCGCGCAAGGAGCCGCCCGCCATGGACGCGAACGACCGCCGTGACAACCAGCGCCTGCTGTTCGCCGCCGAAGTGCTGATCGCCCGCGAGGACCGCGGCTGGCGCAGCGCCGTGCTCGACCTCTCCGGCGGCGGCTGCGCCCTGCTGCGGCCGGCCGGCTTCGACCTGCACCTCGGCGCGGTGGTCACCATCCACTTCATGGCCGGCAAGGGGCCGGGTCCGGCGGTGGGCGCCCGGCTGGCCCGGATCGGCGCGAACGACCTCGGGTTCGAGTACCACGAGCCCCAGGCGGTGCCCCCGCGCCTGCCCGACGTCCCGCCCCGCCAGGCCTGAAGCCGCGCGGCCGGCGTCCCGGCTGTCCATCGCAGGAGGCAGCCGCTACGCTTGCCTCCCCGCGATCGCGCCAAGCCCTGGATGCCCATGCTGGGCCATGCCTTCAACCTCGCCGCCTGGATCGATGCGCACCGGCCGCTGCTGAAGCCGCCGGTGGGCAACAAGTGCATCGTCGACGGCGACTACATCGTCATGGTGGTGGGCGGCCCGAACGCACGCGACGACTTCCACATCGAGGACGGCCCCGAGTGGTTCCAGCAGCTGGAAGGCGAGATGGTGCTGCGGGTGCAGGAGGACGGCCACGTGCGCGACATCCCGATCCGGGCCGGGGAATGCTTCTACCTGCCGCCCCGGGTGCCGCACTCGCCGCAACGGCCGGCCGGTTCGATCGGGCTGGTGGTCGAACGCCGGCGCCTGCCGGGTGAACTCGACGGGCTGCGCTGGTACTGCCGGCAATGCAACGCGCCGGTCTACGAGGAATTCTTCGTCCTCACCGACATCGAGAACCAGTTCCAGGCGGTGTTCGACCGCTACCACGGGGACGAGGCCCGCCGCCGTTGCGCGGCCTGCGGCTTCCTCAACCCGGCCAAGCCGGCCTGACGCATGCACACCGACCTCGACCACGACGCCTGGGCGCTGGCCCTGGACGCCGCCGACCCGCTGGCCCACTTCCGCGACCGGTTCCACATCCCGCTGCACGAGGGCCGCGAGATGCAGTACTTCGTCGGCAACTCGCTCGGCCTGCAACCGCGTGCCGCCGCCGCGGCGGTCGCCGAGGAACTGGAGCGCTGGGCCACGCAGGCGGTGGAAGGGCATTTCCGCGGCGAGCGGCCGTGGATGCACTACCACGCCACCCTCCGTGAACCGATGGCGCGGATCGTTGGCGCGCAGCCGCAAGAAGTGGTGGTGATGAACACGCTCACCGTCAACCTGCACCTGCTGATGGCGAGCTTCTACCGGCCCACGCGCGAGCGCCCGGCGATCCTGGTCGAGGCCGGCGCCTTCCCGTCGGACCGCCATGCGGTGGCCTCGCAGATCCGCTTCCACGGCTTCGATCCGGCCCGCGACCTGATCGAACTGGAGGCCGACGAACCGGGTGGACTCATCAGCCTCGCCGCCATCGAGCGCGTGCTGGCCGAGCACGGGCCGCGCATCGCGCTGGTGCTGTGGCCCGGCGTGCAGTACCGCACCGGCCAGGCCTTCGACCTGGGCGCCATCGCCCGGCTGGCGAAGGCGCAGGGCTGCGCGGTCGGCTTCGACCTCGCGCATGCCGCCGGCAACCTGCCGCTCGCCCTGCACGACAGCGGCGCCGACTTCGCGGCCTGGTGCACCTACAAGTACCTCAACGGCGGGCCCGGCGCGGTGGCCGCCGCCTTCGTGCACGAGCGCCACGCCCGCCGCGGCGACCTGCCGCGGCTGGCCGGCTGGTGGGGCCACCGGCCCGAGACCCGCTTCCTGATGGGGCCGGACTTCGATCCGGCCGTGGGCGCGGACGGCTGGCAGCTCAGCAACCCGCCGATCCTGGCGATGGCCCCGCTGCGCGCCGCGCTCGAACTGTTCGACGCCGCGACGATGCCGGCGCTGCGGGAGAAATCGATCGCCCTCACCGGCTGCCTGGAGGCGCTGGTGCGCCAGCACCTCGGTGGCGTGCTGGAGATCCTCACCCCGGCCGAACCGGAACGACGTGGTGCCCAGCTCTCGCTGCGGGTACGCGGTGGACGCGACCGCGGCCGTGCGCTGTTCGAGCACCTCGCCGGCGGTGGCGTGCTCGGCGACTGGCGCGAACCGGACGTCATCCGCATCAGCCCGACGCCGCTCTACAACCGCCACGCCGACCTGCTCGCCTTCGCCCGCAGCGTGCGCCGCTGGAGCCTTACGGCATGAACCGCCAGCATCTCATCATCGGCGCCGGGCTTTCCGGCGCCCTGCTCGCCCTGCTGCTGGCCCGCCGCGGCCACCGTGTCGATGTCTTCGAACGCCGCGCCGACCAGCGCATCAAGGGCTACGAGGGCGGGCGCTCGATCAACCTGGCCCTCGCCCGCCGCGGGCTGGCCGTGCTGGAGGCCGCGGGGCTCGGCCCGGCGGTGCTGGAACGCGCCGTCGCCATGCGCGGGCGGCAGATCCACCCGGCGCGTGGACCGGCCGCCTTTCTGCCCTACAGCAACGACCCGTCCGAGTGCATCTGGTCGGTGCACCGCGGCCGGCTCAACCACCTGCTGCTCGATGCCGCCGAGGCGGCCGGGGCACGCATCCACTTCCACCACCGGCTGGGCCTCGTGGACTTCGACGGCCGCCGCGCCGAGATCATCGACGAGCGCGACCGCCACGTGCGCTGGATCGATTTCACCAGCCTGCTCGGCTGCGACGGCGCCGGCAGCGCCCTGCGCAACGCCATGCAGGGCCACGCCGACCTGCACCCCGAGGTGCAACCCTTGGCGCACGGCTACAAGGAGCTGGAGATCCCGCCGGCCGCCGGCGGTGGCTTCCGCATCGCGCGCGAGGCCCTGCACATCTGGCCACGCGGCGGCTACATGCTGATCGCCCTGCCCAACACCGAGGGCACCTTCACCGTCACCCTGTTCCTGCCGCACAAGGGCGAACCGCCCTGCTTCGAGGCGCTGGAGGGCGTGGCCGAGGCCCGCGCCTTCTTCGCCGGCACCTTCCCCGACGCGCTGGCGCTGATGCCGGACTTCGCCGCCGACTGGACCCGCCACCCGACCAGCAGCCTCGCCACCCTGCGCCTGCGGCACTGGCACCTCGATGGTCGGGCGGTGCTGCTCGGCGACGCCGCCCACGCCATGCTGCCCTTCCACGGCCAGGGCATGAACTGCGCCTTCGAGGACGTCGCGGCACTCGACCGCCTGCTCGCCGGCTGCCGCGACAGCGCCGAAGCCTTCGCCGCCTTCGAGGTCGAGCGCAAGCCCAACGCCCTGGCGATCCAGGCGATGGCGCAGGAGAACTACCAGGAGATGCGCGATGCCGTGGACGACCCGGCCTGGCGGTTGCAGCGCGAACTGGAACTGCGGCTCGCCGAGCGCCACCCGGAGCGGTTCGTGCCGCGCTACACCCTGGTCAGCTTCCGCCGCACGCCCTACGCGCTGGCCTTCGAACGCGGGGCCTGGCAACGCGCGCTGCTCGCCGAGGCCACCGCCGGACGGCAGGACCTCGACGGCCTCGACTGGACGACGCTGGATGCGCGCATCCGCGCCGAGCTGCCGCCCTTGCCGGTCGAACCGGCCTGAGCCGGCCCGGACCATGAGCTTCCTCTGGTACGACCTCGAGACCTTCGGCCGCGACCCGCGACGCAGCCGCATCGCCCAGTTCGCCGCGGTCCGCACCGACGAGTCGCTCGACGAGACCGAGGCGCCGGTCTCGCTGTTCTGCAAGCCGGCGAACGACCTGCTGCCCTCGCCCCTGGCGGCACGGGTGACCGGCATCAGCCCGCAACGCGCCGAGCGCGAGGGCCTGCCCGAGGCCGGCTTCATCGCCCGCGTCCACGAGCTGATGGGCCAGCCCGGCACGTGCAGCGTCGGCTACAACAACCTGCGCTTCGACGACGAGTTCATCCGCTTCGGCCTGTACCGCAATTTCTTCGAACCCTACGACCGCGAATGGCGCCACGGCAACCGCCGCTGGGACCTGCTCGACGTGCTGCGGCTGGCGCACGCCCTGCGCCCCGCGGGTATCGAATGGCCGCGGCGCGAGGACGGCCAGGCGAGCTTCAAGCTGGAGGACCTCGCCCTCGCCAATGGCGTGCGCGAGGGCGAGGCCCACGAGGCCCTGAGCGACGTGCGCGCCCTGCTCGGGCTGGCCCGCCGCCTGCGCGGCGCGCAACCCCGGCTCTGGGACTACGCGCTGGGGCTGCGCGACAAGCGGCAGGTACTTGCCAAGCTTGACGTCGCCGGCCACACGCCGGTGTTCCATGTCTCCGGGCGCCTGCCGGCGGCGCGCCGGCACGCCGGCCTGATGGCCCCGCTCGGCCGCGACCCGCGCATCGACCACCGGGTGGTGCTCTACGATCTTTCGGTCGATCCGGCCTGCTTCGACGGCCTCGGCCTCGACGAACTGCACGAGCGCGTGTTCAGTCGCCGCGAAGACCTGCCCGAAGGCGTGGTCCGCCTGCCGATCAAGCGCATCGAGGCCAACCGCTGCCCGGTCGTGCTGCCGCTCTCCCACCTGCGCGACGCCGAGCTCGCCGCACTCGGGCTCGACCGCCAGGTGGCCGAGCGTCATGCCGAGGCACTGCGGGCGCGGCCGGACTTCGCCGCCGCCTGCGTGACCCTGCTCTGCCCCGCGCCGACGGACCCGCCCGCGACCATGGACCCGGACGGCGCGCTCTACGCCGGCTTCCTGCCGGAAGCCGACCGCCGGCTGTTCCCGCGGGTGCGCAGCACGCCACCGGGCGAGCTGCCGGCGCTGGCCGCGCGCTTCACCGACCCTCGCTGCGCCGAGCTGCTGTTCCGCTACCAGGCCCGCAACTGGCCGGAGAGCCTCGATGCCGCGCAGGCCGAGGCCTGGGACGCGTACCGCCGGCGCCGCTTCGCCCCCGGCAGCACGCTCGGCGAACTGGACGCACCGGGCTTCTTCGCCGAACTGGAGGCGGCCCGCGCCGCCGACCCGGAGGGCCGGGCCACCGCCCTGCTCGATGCCGTCGAGGCCTGGGGTCGCGCCCGGCTCGCCGAGGTCGGCCTGGGCTGAACCACCGTCCCGAGCGCGGTGCCGGGTGGGCGAGCCGCGGCGGTGAGGGCCGACCTGCGGCAGCGAGGCAGGAGCCGAGCGCCGCGCGTGAGGGCAGGACGCCCGATCGCGCGGAAAGCAGGTGGCCCGATCCGCCGACAGGCTCGCCACCTCCACGAGCGCGCCTGCCTTCGCGGTCCATGGGCCCATCGTTCCGGGCGCGCCTGCCTTCGTGTGCCACTCGCCCATCGTCCTGGGCGCGCCTGCCTTCGTGGGCCACGGGGTCGCGGCCGGCGACGGCTACGCGTCCCGCTCCGCAGTCGCCGGACGGCGCACGTCCCTGTGCGCCTCCTGCGATCCCCATGGCCCACGGGCGCGGCGCGGATCGGATTCGGCGAGTTGGTCACGCGAGCATGCCGCCGGTAATGCGCACGCGATGGTGGTGGCGAGCCGCGGTCGCGAGCGCGGTGCCTAGTGGGCGAGCCGCGGCGGTGAGGGCCGTCCTGCGGCAGCGAGGCAGGAGCCGAGCGCCGCGCG
>JAGXSL010000147.1 GCA_018333835.1 Lysobacteraceae bacterium | reverse complement strand
GGCGGAGCCACTGGCGGGGCGGGGAGCGCCCTCTCGGCCCCTCGTCGGCATCGTCGGGGACGCCGGCGGAATCCGCGCTTGGGGCATCGCGCAAGGGCGATGCCGGGACGAAGGCGGCGCACAGCATCCAGAGCTTGTCCTGCTCGACCTGCGAGTGCGCGCGCGGGTGCAGCACGGCCATCAGCAGCACCTGCAGATAACGCTGCCGGAGGGTGGGGGCCCCGGGGTGCAGCGGGTCGACCGAGGGCCGCCCGGCGAGGTCGCGGGCCACCGCGAAGTGGTAGCAGCGGTGCAGGCCGCGCCAGGCCTCGGGCGGGTGGCCGGCATAAACCCGCCAGGCTGTGCGCAGGGCCTCGACGTAATGGTGGCTGGCCACCTGCAGGGCCTCGGTGACCTGCCCCCCCCGCAGCCAGGGCAGGCTGCCGGAAGGAGCGCAAAGGTCGGCGGCGGCGAGGCGGTAGCCATGGGCGAGGCGCAGGTGCAGCTGCGCCAGTTCCCCGGGCAGCCGGCCGAGTTCGCCGGCCAGCGGCAGAGGCTTGCCGGCATAGGCGCGCTGGGTCGAGAGGGCGACATCCAGCACCACCGGCCGCAGCCGGTCGGCGATCTCGCGGCGGCTGCCACCCTTCATGCCGCCCGGCGTGGCCAGCGCCGCGAGCGCATCCAGCAGGGCGGTGCGGGTGGCCGCGGCATCGGTGCGCGGCAGGGCGTCGATCCATGCGGCAGCACCCCGGGCATCGGCCGGGAACGGCAGCACCGCCTGCACGCCGCGGGGCAGGCCCTCCGCCAAACGCCGATACACTTCGCTCATGCCATGCCATCCGATCCAAGTCGCTCCAGTGTACCGCCGCCCCCACGCCAGGAAACCGGCCCGGGGCGGCAGCGCATGAACACCACGTCCGACGGCAACCGGCCGGTGCTGCGCCCCGCCCAGCTCAACGCCCTCGCCCGCGACCTGCTCGAAGGCGGTTTCCCGGCGGTGTGGGTGGAGGGCGAGCTCTCCGGCCTCGCCCGCCCCGGCTCCGGACACCTGTACTTCACGCTGAAGGACGAACGCGCCCAGGTGCGCTGCGCGATGTTCAAGCCGAAGGCGCAGTTCCTGCGCTTCGTCCCCCGCGACGGCCTGCAGGTGCTGGTACGCGGCCGGCTGACGTTGTACGAGCCGCGCGGCGACTGCCAGCTCGTGCTCGAACACATGGAAGAGGCCGGCGAAGGCGCGCTGCGCCGCGCCTTCGATCTGCTGAAGGCGAAGCTCACCGCGGAAGGCCTGTTCGCGGAAGAGCGCAAACGCCCGCTGCCGCGCTTCGTGCGCCGGCTCGGTGTGCTCACCTCGCCCAGCGGCGCGGTCATCCGCGACATCGAGAGCGTGCTCGCCCGGCGCTGGCCGCTGCTGGAGGTCGAGCTGCTGCCGGTGCCGGTGCAGGGAGCCACGGCCGCCCCCGCCATCGCCCGGATGCTGCGCGCGGCCTATGCGGCGGGGCGCCACGACGTGTTGCTGCTGGCGCGCGGCGGGGGATCGCTGGAGGACCTGTGGTGTTTCAACGACGAGGCGCTGCTGCGCTGCATCGACGAATCGCCGGTGCCGGTGGTCGCGGCGATCGGCCACGAGGTCGACTTCACGCTGGCCGATTTCGTCGCCGACCTGCGCGCGCCGACGCCTTCGGCCGCCGCCGAGCTGCTGGTGCCGGACCGCGCGGCGATGCAGGCAAGGCTGGTGCAGGCCCACGCCATGCTGGCCCGCCAGCTCGCGCGGCGGATCGAACGCCTGCGCCAGCGCACCGACCACGCCGGTCTGCGCCTGCAGGCGCAGCGTCCGCAACGCCGGCTGGAGCGTGGCCGCGAGCGCGCCGCGGGGTTGCGGTCGCGGCTGGAGGCCGCGCTCGGCCGCGGCCTGCAGGCACGGGTCGGCCGCCTGCGCGAACTCGCCCGTGGCCTGCACGTGGCCAGCCCGCTTGCCACGCTGGAGCGCGGCTACGCCATCCTGCAACGCGAGGACGGCCACGCCGTGCGTGCGGCCGACGAGGTGGCGGCGGGCGAGGTCCTGCACGCCCGCCTGGCCCGGGGTGGACTCCGGTTGCGGGTCGAGGACCCGCCCACCGATCAACGCAACCAGCCCTTGCGCTTGATGTAGGCGAGCGGCAGCAGGGCGGCGGCGAAAGTGAGGACGATCGCCGCGGTGAAACCGTACTGCCAGCTCAGTTCCGGCATCACCGCGAAGTTCATGCCGTAGAAGGTCGCCACCAGCGTCGGCGGCAGGAACACGGCAGTGATGACCGTGAACACCTTGACGATCTGGTTCTGCTTGATGTTGAGCAGGCCCACCACCGAGTTCTGCAGGTAGCGCACCTTGTCGTGCTCGAAGGCGGCATGTTCCTTGACGCCGTTGATGTCCTGCGCCAGTTCGGTGACCAGGAGCTGCAACTCCGGATCGCGACGGCCGTCGACCTCGCCGTTGAGGTAGCGCGCCACCCGGGCCAGGGCCAGCTGGCTTTCGAGGCAGTTCGAGATCAATGCCTCGCTGTCGTTGAGCTTGATCAGCGTTTCGCTCAGGTCGGCCACGCCCAGTTCGCGGCCGTCGCCGCCGGCCGCCCGCGACAGGCTGGCGATGGCATCGGCGCTGGCCTCCAGGTCGGTGGCGATGCGCTCGATCACCTGGCTCGTGCTGTCGTTGATCCCGGCCAGGATCATCCGCATCAGCGAACGGGCGTCGGTGGCCTGCCCGGGGTGGCGGGCCAAGCGCTGCATCGCCCGGTTGAGCGGCGTGAAGTCGACGGTGTCGTGCAGGGTCACCAGCAGGCGGTCGCCGAGCACGAAGGTGACGCGGTGGACCACCGGCTCGCGCTGCTCGTTCATCGAGACCAGCTCGGCGAACAGGTAGACGTACTCCTCGTCCTCGTGGACGCTGGTGCCCTGCAGCTGCGGATCGACCCGGAACTGGCGGCGCAGCTCGGCCATCGTGGCCTCGTCGGGCTGGCTCGCTGCCAGCCAGAGGAAACCGGATTCGGGCAGTTCGACGATGCCGATGCGGGTCTCGAGCCTGGACTCGCCATTGCGGAAGATGGAACGGATCATGGGCGATCTCCGGTGGTGCTTCAGGGCGTCGGCTCGACGGGGGTGGCGACGATCAGCGGGCGCGGATCGACGCACAGCAGCCAGCGCCGCAACCCCGCCGCATCGAGCGGCGGCGCGGCGGGGG
>JAGXSL010000146.1 GCA_018333835.1 Lysobacteraceae bacterium | reverse complement strand
GAGCCGCAGCCGCAGCCGGCTACCGGCATGCACCGGCTCGGCCTGCACGGCGTCGAGCCGCAGGCCGGCGAGGCCGAGGTGGGCCATCACCACGCTGTTCAGCGCCACCGCGCAGAGCAGGAAGGCCAGCACCAGGCCGGCGTTGTTGTTGTAGTTGAGCGCCCCGAGCAGCATGGCGAGCAGCACCGCCGCCACCAGCAGGCCGAGCCGGGTCGGCAGCACGTAGATGCGCCGGTGGTCGAGCCGGGCCGGCAGGGCCTCGGCCGGCCCGGTGCGCCGGAACGGCAGACGCCGCAGCCAGCGTTCGAGGCGTTCGACGCCGTCGGCCATGCTCAACTCAATCGACGGCGACCGCGGCCAGCAGGGCCTGCGCCGCGGCCGTGCCGCCGCCCCCGGCCTCGACCACCAGCCGGTGCGCCGCCACCGCCACGAACAGGGCCTGCACGTCCTCCGGCAGCACGTGGGCGCGGCCGAGCAGCAGGGCATGGGCGCGCGCGCCGCGCAGCAGGGCGAGCCCGGCCCGCGGCGAGAGCCCGACCCGCACGCCGGGCTGGTGGCGGCTGGCCGCCAGCAGGCGCTGCACGTAGTCGAGCAGGGCGTCGCTGGCGTGCACGCCCTCGACCGCCCGCTGCAGGGCCAGCACGTCGTCGGCCCCGAGCCGCGGCAGGGTCTCGTGGATCAGCTGCCGGCGGTCGCGGCCGGCCAGCATGCTGCGTTCGGCCGCGGGGTCCGGGTAGCCCATCGAGAGCCGCAGCAGGAAGCGGTCCATCTGCGAATCCGGCAGCGGGAAGGTGCCGGAGAGATCGACCGGGTTCTGCGTGGCGATCACGAAGAACGGCGCCGGCAGGCGGTGCGAGACACCGTCCACGCTCACCTGGTGCTCGGCCATGGCCTCCAGCAGGGCGCTCTGCGTGCGCGGCGGGGCACGGTTGATCTCGTCGGCCAACAGCAGCTGGGTGAACACCGGCCCGGGGTGGAAGCGGAAGCCGCGCTCGCCCTGGTCGTAGATCGACACGCCGAGGATGTCGGAGGGCAGCAGGTCGGCGGTGAACTGCATGCGCTGGAACTCGAGGCCCAGGGTGGCGGCCAGCGCCCGCGCCAGGGTGGTCTTGCCGAGGCCCGGCAGGTCCTCGATCAGCAGGTGGCCACCGGCCAGCAGGGCGGTGAAGGCGAGCCGCACCTCGCGCGGCTTGCCGAGCACCAGCGCGTTCACCTGCTCGATCGCGGCGACCAGCGATTGCTGCGCCGGTGCCGGTAGGATGGCGGCGGTTTTCGGGGGGGCGTGCATCGGTGGTTCCGTCGATGGTGCAGGGCGATGAGTCTGGCACGGCCGCTTCGGCGGCCTGCGTGAAGTTCGTCGCGGCCTGGGCCCTGGCGGGCGTGCTGAAGCTGCTGCTCGCCGTCCACCTGCCGCTGTTCGGCGACGAGGCCTTCTACGCCTGGTCGGCCCGCCACCTCGCCTGGGCCTACACCGACGTGCCGGCCGGCACGCCGGCGTTGATCGCGCTGGGCACCGCGCTGGCGGGCGACAGCGCCTTCGGCCTGCGCTGGCCCTTCCTGCTGCTCGGCGCGGCCCTGCCCTGGCTGGTGGTGCGACTGGCGCGCCGTTTCGGGGATGCGGAGAACGCCTGGCGGGCCGGCCTCTGGAGCCTGCCCCTGCCGCTGCTGCTCCCGCTCGGCACGCTCGGGCTGCCGGATGCGCTGCTCACCTTCGCGGTGCTGCTCGCGCTGGATGCGCTGGTGGGCTTGGCGGCGGGGCACCGGCAGCGCTTCGACGCCCTGCACGGCCAACTCGCCTTGGCCTTGGTGCTGGGCGCGCTCGCGCATTACCGCTTCCTGCCGGTGCTGGCGGTCGGCGGCCTCGCCGCCCTGCTGCTGATGCCGCGCCCGGCCCTGCGCGCGCCGGGGCTGTGGCTGGCCTTGGGGCTCGGTGCCCTGGCCTGGGCGCCGCTGCTCGCCTTCAACGCCGCGGTCGACGGCGCGGGCTGGCGCTTCCAGTTCGTCGAGCGCCATCCCTGGAGCTTCGAACCGCGTGGCCTGCTGCAACCGGTCGAGCAGGCGCTGGTGGTGACGCCGCTGCTCTACCTCGCCAGCCTGCTGGCGCTCTGGCGCGGCTTCCGGCGTGGCGGCCCGGCCCGGTTGGCCGCGGCCTGTGCCGGCGGCCTGCTGCTGTTCTACGCCGTGCTGGCGCCGATCACCGATCGGGCCCGGTTCTCGCTGCACTGGCCCTTGCCGGCCTACCTGGCGGCCGCCGCCCTGCTGCCGCCCCTGCTCGACCACTGGCGCGCCCGCTGGCGCGGACTGCCGGCCGCCACTGCCGTGCTGGCCTTGTCCGGCACGCTGCTGGTCGCCGCCCTGTTCGCCCTGCCGGCCTTGCCGGGCCTTGCCGCGCGCACCGCCGGCAGCGGGCTCTACCCCGACAATTTCCTCGGCTGGCACGAGGTGGCCGCCGCCGTGCGCCAGCAGCGCCGCCCGGGCGAGGTGCTGGTGGCCGACCACTTCATGCTGGCCGCGCAGCTCGCCTTCGCGCTGGAGCGCGAGCGCCGGGTGTTCGTGCTCGACCACTGGAACAACCACAAGCACGGTCGCGCCGCGCAACTCGCCCTGTGGGGCTACGACGAGGCCGGCCTCGCCGCCCTGCCGGCCGGCACACCGCTGCTGCTGGCGGTCGAGCCGGGCGAGACGCCGGCGCGCGAGCACGCCGCCTGGCTTGGCCGGGCCTGCCGCTGGATCGAGGGCCTCGCCCCGGTCGCGGTGGTCGCCGGGCCGGGCGAAGGCAAGTGGTTCTGGCTTTACCGCGGCCAGCGCCGCGAGGGCGAGTGGCCGCAGGGTTGCGCGGTGCCGCTGCCGCTGCCGGCGGCTTCAAGCGCCGCGGCGCAGTGAGGGCGGTTCGCGCCGGGCGGCGGCCTGGGCGACGTCGGTGGCCTGGGCGAGGGCGTCGCCGGCCGAGTCGAGCGCCTGCAGGCCGGCCTCCAGCCGGGCATGGACCCGCGACAGCGCGAGGATGGCGTCCTCCAGCTCGCGGGCCGAGGCCGAGAGGCCCTTCTCCTGCAGCCAGAGGCGGTGCTGGAGCAGGTCGCGGCGGGCCTCGTGGATCAGCGGCTCGTTGTCGAGGGCGCGCTGCGCGCCCGAGCCCAGGTCGCCGGCGAGCCGGCCGACCCGGCCGTGCCAGTCGGCCATGCGCTGGCTGGCGGTGGCGAGCAGGGCCTGCAACTGGTCGGCGTGGTCGAGCACGGCGCGCAGCCGCATCTCCTGCCGTTGCCGCCGCCAGCGCAGGACGGCCCAGAACGGCAGGACGAGGCCCGACACGGCAAGCAGCAGGGCGAGGCTCTGGAGCAGCCAGTCGGGCATGCCGGCTTCGGGCAGCGGGGAAGTGCGACCAGTGTGCCGAGTGCCGACCGCCCCGGCAATCGCCGCCCTCCGGCGGCGCGCGGGCTGAATCCCGCCGGCGGCTTGGTTTGACTCGCGGCCGGGCCGGGCCTATCCTTGCGCGCTTATGTCCGCGACCTCGCTTTCCGTGGTGGACGCTTGGCGGATGGTGTCCGCCCGGCGGGTCTTCACCGGCCGCGTCCCGTTGTCCACCTTCACCCGGC
Source organism: Lysobacteraceae bacterium (assembly GCA_018333835.1). Classification (GTDB taxonomy): domain Bacteria; phylum Pseudomonadota; class Gammaproteobacteria; order Xanthomonadales; family Xanthomonadaceae; genus Silanimonas. The sequence goes on along the minus strand of JAGXSL010000146.1, from coordinate 16,294 downwards.
TCGCCGGCCTGCTGGCGGACACCGAGGGCGACTGCCGCTACGGGATCGAGTTCGGGCGGGACCTCGGGGGCCTCGCCACGGTGGATCTCCTCGCCGAGGCCGAGCTCCCGCTGGTCTGCCAGCGCTCGCTCGAGCGCTTCCTGCTGCCGGTGACGGTGCGCCAGAGGCTCGGCCTCGTGGCGGACGAATCGGAGGAGGGCGCACTGCCGGCGGACGTCGAGCCCGCCCTGGTGGGCCCGGACGGCGCGTTGCACCTGCTGTTGCTCGTCGAGGATGAACTGATCCTCGCCGTGCCGGCCTTTCCGGTGAAGCCGGGCAGCGCGGAAGTGGAGGCGGTCTGGACCGACGCCGAAGCGGAAGCGGAAGCCGAAACCCCCAGAACCACCCCTTTCGCCGCGCTCGCCGCGCTGAAAGGCCGCAAGACCCTCGGAGATTGACCCATGGCCGTCCAGAAATCCCGCGTCACCCCGTCCCGTCGTGGCCAGCGCCGCTCGCACGACGCGCTCACCGCCAAGCAGCTCGCCACCGACCCGACCAGCGGCGAGACCCACCTGCGCCACCACGTCACCGCCGACGGCTTCTACCGCGGCAAGAAGGTGATCGACGCCAAGTCCAAGGTCGCCGACGCCGAGTGAGCGCACGGGGCGCCCCGCGCCCCGGCTTCCGACCATGACCGTGTACGCACGCATCGCCGGCACCGGCAGCCACCTGCCCGAGCGGATCCTCACCAACGCCGACCTCGAGAAGATCGTCGAGACCTCGGACCAGTGGATCCGCGAACGCACCGGCATCCAGCAGCGCCACGTCGCCGCCGAAGGCGAGACCACCGTCGACCTCGCCGAACAGGCCGCCTTGCGCGCCTTGGAGGCCGCCGGCGTCAAGGCCTCCGAGCTCGATCTGATCGTCATGGGCACCACCACGCCCGACATCGTGTTCCCGAGCTCGGCCTGCCTGCTGCAGGCCCGCATCGGCGCCAACGGCTGCCCGGCCTTCGACGTCAACGCCGCCTGCTCGGGCTTCGTCTTCGCGCTGGCCACGGCCGACAAGTTCATCCGCGCGGGCACGGCGAAGACCGCGCTGGTGGTCGGTGCCGAGACGCTCACCCGCATGCTCGACTGGAGCGACCGCAACACCTGCGTGCTGTTCGGCGACGGTGCCGGCGCGGTGGTGCTGAAGGCCGATGCCGAGACCGGCATCTTGAGCACCCACCTGCATTCGGACGGCGGCAAGAAGGAACTGCTCTACAACCCGGTCGGCGTGTCGGCGGGCTTCCGCTTCGACGAGAAGAACGCCGGGCTGCGCGTGCTGATGGCCGGTAGCGAGGTCTTCAAGCACGCCGTCAAGGCGCTCGACAGCGTGGTCGACGAGGCGCTCGAGGCCAACGGCATCGACAAGAGCCAGCTCGACTGGCTGATCCCGCACCAGGCCAACCTGCGCATCATCGAGGCCACGGCGAAGCGCCTCGCCATGCCGATGGATCGCGTGGTGCTGACCGTGCACAAGCACGGCAACACCTCGGCGGCCTCGGTGCCGCTGGCGCTCGACGAGGCGGTGCGTTCCGGCAGGCTGCAGCGCGGCCAGCTGGTGCTGCTGGAGGCCTTCGGCGGCGGCTTCACCTGGGGCTCGGCGCTGCTGCGCTACTGAAGTCCACGCGGGGCGCCATACCGCCTCGTACAGACGGAATCCGGCGGGCGGCCCTATCATGGCCGCCCGTTCGTTTTCCGGACCCGCTGCATGACCGTACCGTCCGCCTTCGTCTTCCCCGGCCAGGGCTCGCAGAGCCTCGGCATGCTGGCCGGGCTCGCCGAGCGCGATCCGGGCGTGCGCGCCACCTTCGACGAGGCCAGCGAAGGCGCCGGCGTCGATCTCTGGGCGCTGTCCCAGGAGGGGCCGGAGGAGCAGCTGAACCAGACCGAGTTCACCCAGCCCGCCCTGCTCGCCGCCAGCATCGCCGTGTGGCGGCTGTGGCGGGCCCGCGGAGGGGCGACGCCGGCCGTGCTGGCCGGGCACAGCCTCGGAGAATACAGCGCGCTGGTCGCCGCCGGTGCGCTGACCCTGCGCGATGCCGCCCAGCTCGTGCGCCTGCGCGGCCAGTTCATGCAGGACGCCATGCCACCCGGCAGTGGCGCGATGGCGGCGGTGCTGGGGGCCGAGGACGCACTGGTCGAGGCCGCCTGCCGCGAGGCCGCCCGCGGCGGGGTCGTGGTGCCCGCCAACTACAACGCGCCCGGCCAGGTCGTGATCGGTGGCCACGCCGATGCCGTCGACCGCGCGCTTTCCCTGCTCGCCGAGCGCGGCGTGCGCAAGGCGGTCAAGCTCGCCGTCTCGGTGCCCTCGCACACGCCGCTGATGCGCGGGGCCGCCGAACGCCTCGCCGCCGCCATCGCCGCCCTCGACTGGCGTCCGCCGGCCATCCCGGTGGTCCAGAACGTCGACGCCGCCGTGCACGACAGCATCGGGGCGATCACCGAGGCACTGGTGCGGCAGCTCCACGAGCCGGTGCAGTGGACCCGCTGCGTGCAGGCACTGGCCGCGCGCGGCACCACGCGCCTGGTCGAATGCGGTCCCGGCAAGGTGCTGACCGGCCTCGCCAAGCGCATCGACAAGGCGCTCGAAGCCCGGGCGCTCGGTACCCCCGACGATTTCGAAGCCACGCTGGCCGAATGGGGCGGCGCAGCGGGCTAGCACCAAGCCGGACAAGCCGACGCCCGCTCCTTGCCGGTCCCCAAGCCTTCCGCCCCACGCCACTCTTTGCTCTTTCCTCCCCACTCTTTCCTCCCCACTCTTTCCTCCCCGACCGCCATGGCCAACGACCTGCAAGCCGAAATCGCCCTCGTCACCGGCGCCAGCCGCGGCATCGGCGCGGCGATCGCCGACCTACTTGCTTCGAGAGGCGTCACCGTCATCGGCACCGCCACCACCGAGGCCGGCGCGGCCGCCATCGGCGAGCGCCTGAAGCCGTTGGGCGGCCACGGCCGCGCGCTCGACGTCACCGACGGCGCCGCCGTCGAGACCCTGGTCGAGGCCATCGCCAAGGAATTCGGTCCGGTCTCGATCCTCGTCAACAACGCCGGCATCACCCGCGACAACCTGCTGCTGCGGATGAAGGACGAGGAGTGGGATGCCATCCTCGACACCAACCTGTCCTCGATCTTCCGCACCAGCAAGGCGGTGCTGCGCGGCATGATGAAGGCGCGCCGCGGCCGCATCGTCAACATCGCCTCGGTGATCGGCGTCACCGGCAACGCCGGCCAGGCCAACTACGCCGCGGCCAAGGCCGGCATCATCGGCTTCTCGAAGTCGATGGCCCGCGAGATCGGCTCGCGCGGCATCACCGTCAACGTCGTCGCGCCGGGCTTCATCGAGACCGACATGACCCGCGACCTGCCGGAAGAGGCCAAGGCCAGGATGCTGGCCGACATCGCGCTCGGCCGTCTCGGCAGCCCGCGCGACATCGCCGAGGCGGTGGCCTTCCTGGCCAGCCCGGCGGCGGCCTACATCACCGGCGAGACCCTGCACGTCAACGGCGGCATGCACATGGCCTGAGTCCATGCTCTAGAATCGCCGCGAACCGGCCCGGCCGGCCGAGCGGAACCACCGCCCCGCTGCCCGGACGCGCGCAGGGCGGGCCTGAAACCCAAGCGTCTCCATTGCGAAACCCCGGGAGGGAGCGAGATCCATGAGCACCATCGAAGAACGCGTCAAGAAGATCGTCGTCGAACAGCTGGGCGTGAAGGAGGAGGACGTGACCAGCACGGCCTCGTTCGTCGACGACCTCGGCGCCGACTCGCTGGACACCGTCGAACTGGTGATGGCCCTCGAGGAGGAGTTCGAGTGCGAGATCCCGGACGAGGAAGCCGAGAAGATCACCTCCGTCCAGCAGGCCATCGACTACATCAAGGCGCACGTCAAGGCCTGAAGGCCCTGCTCGCGCCGGCGCCGCGCCCAGCGCAGGGCGCGGCGTTTGTTTATCGGAGCCATCGCAATGAGCCAGCGTCGCGTCGTCGTCACCGGCATGGGCATCGTCTCGCCCGTCGGCAACACCCTCGCCAGCGCGTGGGACAGCATCCGCAACGGCCGCTCGGGCATCGGCCCGATCACCCTGTTCGACACCGCCGCCTACCCGACGCGGATCGCCGGCGAGGTGCGCGGGCTCGACCCGAAGGCCTTCCTGCCGCCGAAGGACGTGAAGCGGATGGACACCTTCATCCACTACGGCCTCGCCGCCGCTTTCCAGGCCCTCGACGACGCCGGCCTCGTGGTCACCGAGGCCAACGCCGAGCGCATCGGCGCGCTGATCGGCTCCGGCATCGGCGGCGTGCGCGGCATCGAGGAGACCGCCATCGAGATGCACATCGGCGGCCCGCGCAAGGTTTCGCCGTTCTTCGTGCCCAGCACCATCATCAACCTGCTGCCCGGCCAGCTCTCGCTGATCAAGGGCCTGAAGGGGCCGAACTTCTCCGCCGTCTCGGCCTGCGCCACCGCCAACCACAGCATCGGCATGGCGATGCGCATGATCCAGCACGGCGACGCCGACGCGATGGTGGCCGGCGGCGCCGAGCACGGCTGCACGCCGTCCTCGCTGGCCGGCTTCTGCGCGATGAAGGCCATGTCCACCCGCAACGACGAGCCGGCGCGCGCCTCGCGCCCCTGGGACCGCGACCGCGACGGCTTCGTGCTGGGCGACGGCGCCGGCATCCTGGTGCTGGAGGAATACGAATACGCCAAGGCCCGCGGCGCCCGCATCTACTGCGAGCTCGCCGGCTTCGGCGCCAGCTCGGACGCCTTCCACATGACCGCCCCCAGCGAGGGCGGCGAAGGCCCGGCGCGCTGCATGGTGGCGGCGCTGAAGGACGCCGGGGCCAACCCCGCCGACGTGCAGTACCTGAACGCCCACGGCACCTCGACGCCGCTCGGCGACGTGGCCGAGACGCTGGCCGTCAAGCGCGCCTTCGGCGACCACGCCGGCAGGATGATGGTCAGTTCGACCAAGTCGATGACCGGCCACCTGCTCGGCGCCGCCGGGGGCGTGGAGGCGATCTTCTCGATCATGGCGCTGGTCGACGGCGTGGTGCCGCCGACCATCAACCTCGACCATCCGGGCGAGGGCTGCGACCTCGACTACGTGCCCAACGTGGCGCGCGAGGCCCGGCTCGACGTGGTGATGTCGAACGGCTTCGGCTTCGGCGGCACCAATTCGACGCTGGTGTTCCGCCGACTTTGAGCCCTTCCGCCGACGCCTCCCCGTCGCGCCCGCTGCCGACCGGCCTCGACCTGCTGGCCCTGCGCGCGCTGGCCCCGGCGCGCTACCCGCTGTTGCTGGAATCCGCCGCCGCCGGCGGCAAGGCGCGTTGGGACCTGCTGCTCGCCGGTGGCGACGAGGGCCTGCTGCTCGGTGCCGACGGGCGGACCCGCACGCTGGCCGGGCGCCCGCTCGCCGCCGGCTTCCTCGACGCCCTGGACGCCGCGCAGGCCGATCTTCGTACCCGGCCGGGTTGCGGCACCGTGACCGGTCGCCATCGCGAGGATGGAGCCCTTGGCGTGGATGGGGCCCTGGGCGTGAATGGAGCCCTCGGCGTGGATGGGCCGCCCTTCCGCGGCGGCTGGGCGCTTTATCTTGGCTACGAGCTGGCCGCCCGGATCGAGCCGGTGCTGCGCCTGCCGGCCTTCGCCGGGCCGCTGCCGGTGGCGGCGGCGCTGCGCTGCCCGGCCGCGGTGCTGCGCGACCGTCGCGACGGCCGCTGCCTGCTGGTCGGCGAAGCCGGCCACGAGGCGCTGCTCGCCGCCATCGAGGCCGACGTCGCGAGGCTGCCGGAGCGGCCGCGCGGCTTCGCCCCACCGCCCGTCCCGCTCACCCTCGACGAGGAGGCACCGGACCGCTTCCTCGACGGCGTGGCCCGCGTCCACCAGCACCTGCGCGCCGGCGACGTGTTCCAGGTCAACCTCTCGCGGGGCTGGCGCGCCCGCTATGCCGAACCCGTCGATCCGGCGCGGCTCTACGCCGCCCTGCGCGCCGCCAACCCGGCGCCCTTCGCCGGCCTGTTCACCCTGCCCGGCGGCAGTGTCGCCAGTTCCTCGCCCGAGCGGCTCCTGTCGATCCGCGGGCGGCGCATCGAGACGCGGCCGATCGCCGGCACCCGGCCGCGCTTCCCCGGCGACGACGAGGCCGCGCGCATCGCCGAGCTGGTCGGCCATCCGAAGGAGCGCGCCGAGCACATCATGCTGATCGACCTCGAGCGCAACGACCTCGGCCGCGTCTGCGTACCGGGCAGCGTGCGCGTCGACGAGCTGATGACGGTGGAAAGCTATGCCCACGTCCACCACATCGTCAGCAACGTCTCCGGCACGCTGCGCGAGGACGTGACCGCGGGCCAGGCGATCGCCGCGGTGTTCCCCGGCGGCACCATCACCGGCTGCCCGAAGCTGCGCTGCATGCAGATCATCGCCGCGCTGGAGGGCGAGGGCCGCGGCCCCTACACCGGCGCGATGGGCTACCTCGACGGCAACGGCGACATGGACCTCAACATCCTGATCCGCACGCTCTGGACCGACGGCGACCGCGTGGCCTTCCGCGCCGGCGCCGGCATCGTGGTGGATTCGGTCGCCGAGAGGGAGCTCGCCGAGACCCGCGCCAAGGCCCGCGGCCTGCTGCACGCGCTGGGGCAGGCCGATGGCCGGGACTGAGCCCGGCGGCTGGAGCGGCCTCTGGCAGGGGCGGACGCGGGTCGCCGCGCTCGACCCCGCCGACCGCGGGCTGGCCTACGGCGACGGCCTGTTCGAGACCATGCGCGCCCATGCCGGCACCTTGCCGTGGTGGCCGCGCCACCGTGCCCGGCTGGCCGCCGGTGCTGCCCGGCTCGGCATCCCGTTGCCGGACGAGGCGCTGCTCGATGCAGCGCTCGGCGAGGCCCTGGCCCGGGTGCCGGGCGGCGTCGTCAAGCTCGTCCTGACCCGCGGCGCCGCCACCCGCGGCTACGCGCCCGGGCCGGAAGCACCGCCGACCCTGTGGCTCACGGCCTCCCCGTCACTGCCGCCCGCCGCGTCCCGCCCGCTCGTCGTCGACCTGCTGGAGGTCCGGCTGGGCGTGCAGCCGATGCTTGCCGGCATCAAGCACCTGAACCGGCTGGAGCAGGTGCTGGGAGCCGCCGAGGCCGCCCGCCGCGGCCTCGACGAGGGCCTGATGGCCGATGCCGAGGGCCGCCTCACCGCCGGCACCCGTGGCAACCTGCTGCTCCGCACGGACGGCCGCTGGTGGACCCCGGCGCTCGACCATGCCGGCATCGCCGGCACCGTGCGCGGCCTGCTGCTGTCCGAGTGGACGCCGCCGGGCGGCCTGCGGGTCGACACGCTGGCGATCGACCGGCTCGACCGCATCGAGGCCGTGCTGCTGGTCAATGCGCTGCGCGGTATCCTGCCGGCCGGCCGGCTCGGCGCGCGCGCGCTCGACCCCGACCCGCCCGGACTCGACACGGCCCGCGCCGCGCTGGCGGCCGCCCATCCCGCCTTCCGCGAACCCTGATGCGCCGCCTGCCCCGCCTCCTGCTCTCCGCCGCCCTGCTGCTCGGCCTGCTGGCCCTGCTCGCCGGCCTGCTCGCCTGGCAGCGCTTCGAGCACTTCCGCACCAGCCCGGCCGGGGCCGGCGAGGGGGCCGTGCTGCTGGTCGAGCGCGGTGCCGGCTTCGCCGCCATCCTCGGCAAGCTGCGCGCCCTCGGCGTCGATGCCGGCCACGACCTCGAGTGGAAGCTGCTGGCCCTGCGGATGGACGCGCTGCCGCGCCTGCAGGCCGGCGAGTACGCACTCTCGCCGGCGCTGAGCCCGGAGGCGATCCTGCGCAAGCTCATCGAGGGCGACGTGCTGCGCCACCGCTTCACCGTGGTCGAGGGCTGGTCGATGCGCGAACTGCGCGCCGCCCTGGCCGCCGACCCGGTGCTGGCGGACGATCTCGCCGGCCTCGACGATGCCGCCCTGATGGCCCGGCTGGGCCGCCCGGACGTGCCGGCCGAGGGCCGTTTCCTGCCCGAGACCTACCTGTTCGTGCGCGGCGATGGCGCGCTCGACCTGCTGCGCCGCGCCGCCGATGCCATGGACGCCGCTCTCGCCGAGGCCTGGGCCGGTCGCCAGCCGGGCCTGCCGCTGGCCTCGCCCGACGAACTGCTGACGCTCGCCTCGATCATCGAGAAGGAGACCGGCAAGGCTGCCGAGCGCGCCGAGATCGCCGGCGTGTTCGTGCGCCGGCTGCGCCTCGGCATGCGCCTGCAGACCGACCCGACCGTGATCTACGGCCTCGGCGAGGCCTTCGACGGCAACCTGCGGCGGCGCGACCTGCGCACCGACACGCCGTTCAACACCTACACCCGGGCCGGCCTGCCGCCGCACGCCATCGCCATGCCGGGCCGCGCCGCGCTCGCCGCCGCCGCCCACCCGGCCGAGGGCGACAGCCTGTTCTTCGTCGCCCGCGGCGATGGCAGCCACCACTTCTCGCGCACCTACGCCGAACACCGCGCGGCGGTGCGGCGCTACCAGTTGGGGGGGCGTTGAGCGTGGCCGCGGCAGCCCTCCGGCGCGGTGCCCTGCTCAGCCTCGAAGGCGGCGAGGGGGCCGGCAAGAGCACGGTGCTGGGCGCCCTGCAGGCGCGGCTCGAGGCCCGCGGCCACCGCGTGCACGCCACCCGCGAACCGGGCGGCACGCCGGCCGGCGAGGCGATCCGCGCCCTGTTGCTCGACCCCGCCCAGGCGCTGCTGCCGAGCACCGAGCTGCTGCTGATGTTCGCCGCCCGGGCGCAGCTGGTGGAGGCGGTCATCGAGCCGGCGCTGGCGCGCGGCGAGACCGTGCTCAGCGACCGCTTCACCGATGCCAGCTTCGCCTACCAGGGCGGCGGCCGTGGCCTGCCCATGGCCCAGATCGCCGAGCTGGAGCGGGTGTTCGTGCGCCGCGCGCCCGATTTCACCCTGCTGCTCGACCTCGACGTGGAAGCCGGGCTGGAACGCGCCCGGGCACGCGGCGGCCCGGCCGACCGCATCGAGTCCGAGCGCGCCGAGTTCTTCGAGCGGGTGCGCCGGGCCTACCGCGCCCGCGCGCTCGCCGAGCCAGGGCGGATCGCGCTCATCGATGCCGCGCCGGTGGCGGCGGAGGTGGCTGCCGCCGCCTGCGCCGCGCTGGACGCCTTCCTCGACCGCTGGGAGGCGCGGCCATGAGCCTGGCCCCCTGGCAGCAGGAGCCGCTGGAGCGGGTACTGGCGGCCTGGCGCGCCGGCCGGCTCGGCCATGCCCTGCTGCTCTGCGGCCCGGAGGGCATCGGCAAGCGCGCGCTGGCGCTGGCCCTCGCCGCGCGCCTGCTCTGCGAAGGTCCGGCCGAGGGGCCGCCCTGCGGACGGTGCCGGGCTTGCCAGCTGCGGCAGGCCGGCAGCCATCCCGACCTGCACCTGCTCAGCTTCGAGGAGGTGCCCAACAGCAGCCCGCCGCGGCTGCGCAGCGAACTGCTGGTCGACCAGGTCCGCGTCGCGACGGCGACCGCGCAGATGACCGCGCAGCGGGGCGGGGTGCAACTGCTGCTCATCGACCCGGCCGACGCGCTCAACCCGGCCGCCGCCAACGCCCTGCTCAAGACCCTGGAGGAGCCCAGTCCCGGCCGCTACCTGCTGCTGCTCAGCGCCCGCCCGCAGCGCCTGCCGGCGACCATCCGCAGCCGCTGCCAGCGCATCGAGCTGGCCCTGCCGGCCCCGCCGCAGGCACTGGAATGGCTGCTGGCGCAGGGCCATGCCGCCGGACCCGCCACCGCCGCGCTGGCCGCCGCCGACGGCCATCCCGGCCTGGCCGATGCCTGGCTGCGCGAGGGGGGGCTGGCCTTGCGCGAAGCCACCCTGCGCGACTGGGCGGCGGTCGCTGCCGGCCAGCGCGCAGCCCTGGGTGTGGCCCAGGCCTGGATGGCCGAGCCGGCCACGGTCGCCCTGCGCCTGCGTTTCGTCGCCGACGCCGCGCTCGCCCTGGCCCGCAGCGCCGCCGGCGGGCCGGCCACGGTGCCCGGATTGACCGCGCCGACCGATCTGGCCAAGCTGGTGGCCTGGTTCGACCAGCTCAACCGCCTGCGCCGGCAGCTGGCCGCCCCGCTGAAGCACGAGCTGGCCCTGGCCGGCCTGCTCGCCGGCTGGCGCCATCTCCCGGCCCCCACGGAGACCGCACGATGATCGGCAGCGCCGGCACCCGCCAGGGCATCCTTTCCCTCGCCATCAAGGACAAGGCCGGCCTGCATGCGGCCTACATGTCCTTCCTGCGCGGCGGCGGCCTGTTCGTGCCGACCGCCAAGCGCTACCAGATCGGCGAGGAGGTGTTCCTGCTGCTGACCCTCCCGGACGAGAAGGACCGCCTGCCGGTCGCCGGCAAGGTGGTCTGGATCACCCCGAACGGCGCCCCGGGCGGCCGCGCCGTGGGCATCGGCGTGCAGTTCGCCGAGACCCCCGAGGCCGAGACGGTGAAGGCCAAGATCGAGACCCACCTCGCCGGCATCATCGATTCCGACAAGCCGACCTCCACCATGTGACGCGAGGGCCGCGCGGCGCGGCCCCGGGGCTCAGGCCCCCGGCGTCGGGGCGAAGAACACGAAGGCGGCGATCGAGGCCATCAGCAGCAGCAGGATCAGGGTGCGCAGGCGCTGCGGCGTGAACCATGACCGCGGCGACGCCGGTTCGCGGAACTGCAGGTCCGCCGAGAGGAAGCTGTCGCGCTGGCCGGGGTCCATGAGCCCGGCGCCGCGCAGCAGCTTGCGTGCTTCCGGCAGGTCGCTGTTGTGGGTGACGTAGAGGACGGCGGCCTTGTCCGAATCCAGCCGGTCGCGGAAGCTGAAGTTGCGGCGGCGGCTCTTGTAGGAGCGGCCGTTCTGGATGCTGACCTCGATGCCGGCCTCGCGCAGCAGGGTGGCGGCACCCTCGACCTGATCGATCCTCAGGGAACGGTAGACTTCGCGCATCAGTGCCCCTCGCCGATGATCCGGATCATGCCTTCCTGCGCCGTCGAGGCCACGAGACGGCCGTCGCGCGCGTAGATACCGCCCCGGCCGAGGCCGCGCGCGCCCTGCGCGGTCGGGCTGTCGAGCGCGTAGAGCAGCCAGTCGTCGATCCGGAACGGCCGGTGGAACCACATGGCGTGGTCGATCGAGGCCATCTGCACGTCGGGGTGGTAGTAGCTGATGCCGTGCGGCAGCGTCGCCGTGCCCAGCAGGTGGAAATCCGAGGCGTAGGCGAGCAGGGCGCGATGCAGCAGCGGCGTGTCCTCGACGCGCTCGATCAGCCGGAACCAGAGCTGCTGGTAGGGCGGCCGCTTCGGCGGTTTCAGCTCGTCGCGCGGGTAGACCGGGCGGACCTCGAAGGGCAGCTGGCGCGAGAGCCAGCGTTGCATCATCGGCGGCAGCTTCTCGAGCACCTCGGCCGCCGGGATGGCGATCGGTTCGAGGTCCTCCGGGGCGGGGACTTCCGGCTTGTTGATCTGGTGTTCGACGCCGGGCTCCTCGATGTGGAAGGAACTGGCGAACACGCAGATCGGCTGGCCGTGCTGGATGGCGGTGACGCGGCGGGTGCTGAAGCTGCGGCCGTCGCGGGTGCGGTCCACGGAATAGACGATCGGCGCCTCGATGTCGCCCGGGCGCAGGAAGTAGGCGTGCAGCGAATGGACGTGGCGATCCGGTCCGACGGTGGCCTGCGCCGCGGCCAGGGCCTGGCCCATCACCTGGCCGCCGAACACGAACTTGGTGCCGATGTCGCGGCTCTGGCCACGGTAGAGGTTGTCCTCCAGGCGTTCCAGCCGCAGCAGCTGGACGAGATCGGCGACGACGGGGTGGGTCATGCGGGCGGCAACCGGGCAGGGCGTGGCCGGGGCCACGCGCGGGAACGACAGGCCGCGGAGTATAGCGGCGACGGTGTCGAGGTCCGTCCCGCTGCGCGCCGCCGTCGTGGGGTGGGATTCAGGGCCGGAGCCGCGCCAGTCCGCAGGCGGCGAGCACGCGCTCCCACGGGAACAAGGGCCCCGGATCGCGCTTGCGCCAAACGCTGAGCGAAGGGTCGTCGCTGGCTTCGACCCGGGCCGTGTCGAGGTCCTCGTGGCCGGCGATGAAGCGCAGGGCCGGGAAGCGCCCGCGCAGCTGGGCCAGCAGTTCGACCAGCGCGACGACCTGCGCCTCGGTGTAGGGCTCGTCCATCGTCTGGTGGCGGCTGTCGTACCAGTGCGGCCAGCGGCCGCGGTTGACCAGTTCGACACCGATCGAGCGCGGGTTCCAGCCGCGCACGTGGTTCGCGGTGCGTTCCGGCTCGACGTAGCAGACCAGCGCGCCGTCGCGGTCGATGTAGTAGTGGCCGCAGGCGCCGGTGCCGGTCTCCGGGTAGAGCACGCGCTCGCCGAATTCGCGGGCCGAGGCGAGGTCGGGCGTCTCGGTGCAGTGCATGACCACGAGGTCGATGCCGGCCGGATCGCGCAACGGCAGGTGGGCGATGTAGGGCACCGGCCGGTAGTAGGCCCCGGGTGCCAGCGGCGGCGGTCGCGGAAGGGGGGCGGAGGGCGCGGAATCCGGGTCGGCCATGGGGGCGGATGCTAGCATCGCGCCCCCGGCGGCAGCGCCGTTTCCCGAGCGAACCCGCATGGCCCGAGGCCACGTCATCCTCTCGCACGGCCTGCAGAGCGGGCCGGATGCCGCCAAGGTCACGGCGCTGGCCGAGGCCGCGCAGGCGCTCGGCTGGACCCACGAACGCCCCGATTACCGCGATCTCGACGCCCACGGTCCGCTGGGCGACGTGGCGGCGCGGATCGCGCGACTGCGTGGACGGGTGCTGGCGGCGGAGGGCCCGCTGGTGCTGGCCGGTTCGAGCATGGGGGCCTTCATCTCGGGCGAGGTGGCGCAACAGCTGGCGGAAGCGGACGCCGCGCCGGCCGCCGGCGTGGCGGCGGCCCCGGCATTGCGCGGCCTGTTCCTGATGGCCCCGCCGGTACGGCTGAAGGACGCGTGGCCGCGGCCGCTGGTCGTCCCCGGCGGGGTCCCCGTGCTCGTCGTGCACGGCTGGGAGGATGAACTGATCCCGGCCCCGGCCGTCGTCGACTGGTGCGCCGCGCACAAGGCCGAACTGCGCCTCGTCGACGACACGCATCGGCTGGCCGCCCACGTCGAGTACAGCGCCCGCGCCTTCGCCGAGCTGTTGCGGCGGATCGGAAGCTGATGCGCTACTTCGTGCCCTGCGCCCGCGGCCTCGAGTACCTGCTGGCCGACGAGCTGCTGGCGCTGGGCGCCACCAAGGCGACCGCGGCGCAGTCCGGCGTCAATGCCGAGGGCGATGCCGAAAGCCTGCTGCGCTGCGCGCTGTGGTCGCGCTTCGGCAGCCGCGCGCTGTGGCCGCTGCTGGACTTCGATTGCGCCGGCGAGGACGCGCTTTACGCCGCCGTGCACGCGATCGACTGGCGCGAGCACCTGGAACCGGAGGGCACGCTGGCCGTGCACGCCACCGTGTCCGGCCCCGGTTTCAACCACTCGCGCTATGCCGCGCAGCGCGTCAAGGATGCCATCGTTGACCGGCTGCGCTTCGATACCGGCACACGGCCCTCGGTGGACGTGGACGCCCCCGACCTGCGCCTCGACCTCGTGGTGCGCAAGGGCAGGGCGGTGCTCTCGATCGACCTCGCCGGCCCGCTGCACCGCCGCGGCTGGCGGCAGGGGCAGGGCGAAGCGCCGCTGAAGGAGAACCTCGCCTGCGCGGTGCTGGCGCGTGCCGGCTGGACCCGCGAGGCGCTGGCCGCCGCGGACGCCGCCGGCGCGCCGCTGGCCCTGCTCGATCCGATGTGCGGCAGCGGCACCCTGCTCATCGAAGGCGCGCTGATCGCCGCCGACACCGCGCCCGGCCTGCTGCGGCATGGCGAGGAGCCGCCGACCCGCTGGCGCGGCTTCGACCACGCGCTGTGGCGGCGGCTGCTCGACGAGGCCAAGGCCCGCGACCGTCGCGCCGGGCTGCCGGCGCGCTTCTTCGGCGTCGATCTCGATCCGCGCATCGTCCAGCAGGCGCGGCGCAATGCCGAAGCCGCGGGCGTGTTCGACGCCCTCGACTTCCGCGCCGGCGACATCGCCGACCTGCATCGCCCCTGCGACGGGCCCGGCGTGGTCGCCTGCAACCCGCCCTACGACGAGCGCCTGGCCGCCGACGAGGCCCTGTACGCGGCCCTCGGCGTCGCGCTGCAGCGGGCGGTGCCGGATTGGCGCGGCGCGATCCTGTGCGGCAGCGAGGCGCTGGCCCAGGCCACGCGCCTCCGCGCCCGCAAGCGCTATGCCATCAGCAACGGCGCGCTGGGGTGCACCCTGCTCGCCTGCGATGCCTTCGCACCGCCGTCGCCGCGCGTGGAGGGCGAGGCGCGCAGCTTGAGCGAAGGCGCGCAGATGATCGCCAACCGGCTGAAGAAGACGCTCAAGCACTCCGCACGCTGGCGTGAGCGCGAGGGCGTCACCTGCTTCCGCGCCTACGACGCCGACCTGCCGGAATACGCGGCAGCCGTCGATGTCTACGAGGAGGACGGCGGCGAGGCGCGCACCTTCCTGCACGTGCAGGAATACGCGCCGCCGGCCAGCGTGGCCGAGCACGACGCGCGCCGCCGCTTCGGCGAGCTGCTGGCGGCGCTGCGCGAGGTGTTCGGGGTGCCGAAGGAACGCATCGCCACCAAGACCCGCGCGCGCGGCAAGGGCGGCTCCAAGTACGGACGCATGGACGAGCGGCAGGAAGTCTTCCTCGTCCGCGAGGGCGCGGTGCGGCTCGAAGTGAACCTGTTCGACCACCTCGACACCGGCCTGTTCCTCGACCATCGTCCGCTGCGCATGCGCATCTTCGAGGAAGCCAAGGACGCGCGCTTCCTCAACCTGTTCTGCTACACCGGCGCCGCCACCGTGCACGCCGCCGTGGGCGGCGCGGCCAGCACCACCTCGGTCGACCTCTCTTCGACCTATCTCGAGTGGGCGGCGCGCAACATGGCCATCAACGGCCAGGTCGGGCCGCAGCACCGCTACGTCAAGGCCGACGTGATGGCCTGGCTACGTGCCGAGAAGGGCGAGTACGACCTGATCTTCTGCGACCCGCCGACTTTCTCGAACAGCAAGGACAAGGACGACTTCGACGTGCAGAAGCACCACGTCGACCTGCTCGGCGCGGCGATGCGCCGACTGGCACCCGGCGGCGTGCTGCTGTTCTCGAACAACTTCCGCCGCTTCAAGCCCGACCTCGAGACGATCGCGAAGTTCGCCGAGATCGAGGAGATCACGCCCGCCACCATCGGCCCGGACTTCGAGCGCAACCCGCGCATCCATCGCGCCTGGCTCCTGCACCGCGGGCGCGCCGGCTGAAGCGGTCCGGAGCGCGGCCCCCGGGCCTGTCCTCATGCGGTCATCGGCGGTCCCGACTATGATGTCCGCATGTCCGCCGTCCCCGATCCCCATCGCCGCGCCCATTGGGCCTTCTTCCGTCAGTGGCTCAAGAATCCGCTGGCGGTGGCCGCGGTTTCGCCCTCCAGCCCGCAACTCGCGAGGCAGATGATCGCGGCCCTGCCGGCCGGCAGCCAGCGGGTGATCGAACTCGGCGGCGGCACCGGCGCCATCACTCAGGCCCTGCTCGACGCCGGCATCCCGCCTTCGGCGCTGATGGTGCTGGAACTGGGCGAGGTCATGCACCAGACCTTGCGGCGGCGCTTCCCGGCCGTGAACCTGCACCTCGCCGACGCCGTCGACGTGCGCCGGCTCGCCGTCGAAAGCGGCTTCCTCGACGAAGCCCCGGCCGACGCCGTGGTCTCCGGCCTCGGCCTGCTCTCGACGCCGCGCAGCGTGCAGCTCGCGATCCTCGGCGAGTCCTTCGCCTGCATGCGGCCCGGCGGACGCTTCGTGCAGTTCACCTACGGCCCGACCAGCCCGGTGGCGCGCGAGGTGCTGGACGAACTGGGCCTTGACGCCCGCCGCACCAGCTTCACCTGGTGGAACGTGCCCCCGGCCAGCGTCTACGTCTACCAGCGCCTACAATCCCGTGGCATCCCGGCCCGGCCAATGGGTACCCGCGCCGCCGGTTGAGCGCAGGGCCGCGGCTGCCTTCGCGGTGCCTGGGGCCGACGGTTCCGGGCGCACCATCGCGAGCGCGGTGTCTGGTGGGCGAGCCGCGGCGGTGAGGGCCGTCCTGCGGCAGCGAGGCAGGAGCCGAGCGCCGCGCGTGAGCCCATGGATGGGCGATCGCGCGGAAAGCAGGTGGCCCGATCCGCCGACAGGCTCGCCACCTCCACGAGCGCGCCTGCCTTCGTGG
>JAGXSL010000145.1 GCA_018333835.1 Lysobacteraceae bacterium | reverse complement strand
GATGACCGACTCCGAGCTGCTGACCATGATGATCGGCGGCATGGCCACCATCGCCGGCGGCGTGATGGCCACCTACGTGCTGATGATGGGCGGCTCCGACCCGGCGATGCAGACCTTCTACGCCAAGCACTTCCTGGCCGCCAGCGTGATGGCGGCACCGGCCACCTTCGTGGTCGCCAAGATCCTCTGCCCCGAGCGCGGCGAGCCGCTGACCCGCGGCGACGTCCGCATCGAGGTCGAGAAGACCTCGGTCAACGTCATCGACGCCGCCGCCGCCGGCGCCGGCGACGGCGTCAAGCTCGCGATCAACATCGCCGCGATGCTGCTCGCCTTCGTGGCCCTGATCGCCATGATCAACGCCCTCATCGGCGGGGCCGCCCAGCACAGCGGCCTGACCGCCTGGCTCAACGCCGGCAACGACCCGCGCTGCACCAGCGACGCCGCCTTCGCCGCCATCGCCGCCAACGGCTGCACCCAGGTCCACCTCGGCTCGATCCTCGGCGTGGTGCTGGCACCGATCACCTGGGTCATCGGCATCCCCTGGGACGATGCCCTGATCGCCGGCGGCCTGATCGGCCAGAAAATCGTGCTCAACGAGTTCATCGCCTACCTGCAGCTCGCCCAGGTGCCGGTCGGCAGCGGCCCCGGCGCGATCAGCCAGGAGACGCGGGTGATCCTCACCTACGCGCTGTGCGGCTTCGCCAACTTCGCCTCGATCGCCATCCAGATCGGCGGCATCGGCTCGATGGCGCCGGAGCGCCGCACCGACCTCGCCCGCTTCGGCCTGCGCGCCGTGCTCGGCGGCTCGATCGCGACGTTGATGACGGCCACCATCGCCGGCGTCATGCTGCACTGGAACTGAGCAGGCGCCCCATGCCGCCCGCGGTCGTCGTCGTCGGCAGCTACAACCACGACCTGGTCTGGACGCTCGACGCCCTGCCCGCCCCCGGCGAGACCCGGCGCGCCGGCGGCTTCCGCAGCGGCCCGGGTGGCAAGGGCATGAACCAGGCGGTGGCCGCCGCCCGGCAGGGAATCCCGACCGCCTTCGTCGGCGCGGTCGGGGCCGATGCCTTCGCCGCCGACCTGCGAGCGCTGGCCGCGAGCGAGGGCATCGAGGCCCGGCTGGAGACCGTGCCCGACGCCGCCACCGGCTGCGCCGGCATCCTGCTCGACGCCGCCGGCCGCAACAGCATCGCGGTGGCGCTCGGCGCCAACGAGCGGCTGTCGGTGGCGCATGTGCGTGCCCAGGCCGGCCTGCTGCGCTCGGCCGCGGTGCTGCTGGCACCGCTCGAATCGCCGCCCATCGCGGTGGCCGAGGCTTTCACCCTGGCCCGCGCCGGCGGTGCCCGCACCCTGCTCAACCCGGCCCCGGTCCACCCGGCGCTGGAGCTCGGCCTGCTCGACGTCGCCGACCTGCTCACCCCGAACGAGACCGAGTTCGCCCAGCTGCTCGAACGCTTCACCGGCCTGCACGAAACGGCCGATGCGCTGGCCGGGCTCGACGATGCGAGCCTCGCCGCACTCTGCGCCCGCCTGCCCTGCACCGCCCTGGTGCTGACCCTCGGGGCCGCCGGGGTGTTCGCCGCGCCCGGCGGCCGCGCCGGCACGACCGGCCCGGTGCTGCTGGAGCGCGCGTACCGGCTGCCCGCCCCGGCGGTGGCGGTGGTCGACACCACCGGAGCGGGTGATGCCTTCAACGGCGCGCTGGCGGCGGCCTGGGCGGCGGGCGGCGGCACGCTCGCCGACGCGCTGCCCTGGGCGGTGGCGGTGGCCAGCCTGTCCACCGAGCGGCCGGGGGCGGCTCTGGCGGTGCCGCGGCGGGCCGAGACCGAAACGCGCTTCGGGCGGCGGTTCCCGGCGTCATCGCCGCTGGGCTAGCATGGCCGCCTTGTTTTCCCGGGAAGGATCGCCGCTGTGTTCGTGATCATCGGCCTCGTCGTGGTGTTTGTCTGCGTGTTCGGCGGTTACTGGCTGGCCGGAGGCAACCTCATGGTCGTGGCCCGTGCCGCGCCGGTGGAAATGCTGATCATCGGTGGCGCCGCACTCGGTGCCTTCATCGCCGCCAACGGCCCCAAGGTCATCAAGGAAACCTTCGCCGGCGTGCTGGGACTGCTCAAGGGGCCGAAGTACGGCAAGGCCGACTACGTCGAGCTGCTCAAGCTGCTCTACGAGATCCTGATGAAGATCCGCAAGGAGGGCCTGATGGCGATCGAGGCCCACGTCGAAAACCCGGAATCCAGCGCGATCTTCCAGAAGTACCCGAAGGTGCTGGCCGACCACCATCTGCTCGACTTCATCACCGACTGCCTGCGCCTGATGGTCGGCGGCAACATGAACCCGCACGAGCTGGAGGCGGTGCTGGAGGCCGAGCTGGAGACCCACCACAAGGAAACCCACGCGGCCTCGCATTCGGTGCAGATCGTGGCCGACGGCCTGCCGGCCTTCGGCATCGTCGCGGCGGTGCTCGGCATCGTGAAGGTGATGAGCTACGTCGGCCGCGCGCCGCCGGAGGTGATCGGCATGATGGTCGCGGCGGCACTGGTCGGCACCTTCCTCGGCATCCTGCTGGGCTACGGCTTCGTCGGTCCGGTGGCCCAGGCCATGGGCGCGCGCGCCGATGCCGACAGCAAGCCCTTCGAGCTGGTGAAGATCGCCCTGCTCGCCTCGGTGCGCGGCTACCCGCCGCCGGTCGCCATCGAATTCGCCCGCAAGCAGCTGTTCTCCGACCTCCGCCCCGGCTTCGCCGACCTCGAAGGCGAGCTGAGGGGCGCCCGCTGATCGCCAAGGCCCACGGGAGCACCCAGCATGGCGGGCAAGGACGAGAAGCCGGTCATCATCGTCAGGAAGAAGGTCTACGCCGGCGGCCACCACGGTGGCAACTGGAAGGTGGCCTTCGCCGACTTCGCCACCGCGATGATGGCCTTCTTCCTGCTGCTCTGGCTGGTGGCGACGATGACCGAGGAGCAGCTCGGCGGCATCTCCGAGTACTTCCGCAACCCCTCGATCGTCGAGGGCCGTTCGGTGGTGATGGGGCCCGGCGCGATGGGGCCCGGCGGTGCCGGCGATGCACCGATACGGATCTTCGACGAGGTGACCCCGCCCGATCCGTCCGCCGTCGAAGGCGCGGCACCGATGACCGAGGAGCAGATCGAGGTCGAGGCCCGTGAGATCGAGAAGCGCCGCCTCGAGGAGCTGAAGGCGCAACTGCTGGAGGCCATCGAGACCTCGCCGGCCCTGCAGGCCTTCAAGGACCAGCTGCTGCTCGACATCACCCCGGAGGGCCTGCGCATCCAGATCGTCGACCAGCGCAACCGGCCGATGTTCGACCTCGGCAGCCACCGCCTGCAGAGCTACACCATCCGCATCCTCAACGAGCTGGCGCCCTACCTGCAGAGCGTGCCCAACCGCATCAGCATCAGCGGCCACACCGACATCACGCCCTTCGCCGGCGACGACACCGGCTACACCAACTGGGAACTCTCGGCCGACCGCGCCAACGCCGCGCGCCGCGCCCTGATCGGGGGCGGCCTCGGCGCCGACCGGATCGCCCGCGTGGTCGGGCTGGCCTCGACCGTGCCGTTCGACCCCGAGGACCCGACCCACCCGATCAACCGCCGCATCAGCATCATCGTGATGAACAGGGCCGCCGAAGAAGCCGCTGCCGGCATGCAGGCCGGCACGGACGAGAACGCCGCCGGGGACCAAGACGCCGCCGACGGCACCGCGCCGACGGCCGAGGCACCGCTGGCCGGCGGGCCGCAGACCCCGCCGGGCCTGCCGGCCGGGGCAGGGCTCGCCAGCCTGCGCTGAAGGCGCGCGGCTTAGGCGGCGACCGGCAGGACCGCCGGCTGCGGCTGGCGGCCGGGCCGGGCCG
>JAGXSL010000144.1 GCA_018333835.1 Lysobacteraceae bacterium | reverse complement strand
CGGCGGCGCTCGCCGACCGCGTGCTGGCGAGCGGGCTTGCGGCCCCCCGCCTGTTCCGCGCCGAGCCCTGATCGTCCCCGCAAGCCGCCCGGCGTTAAGCCGCGGGGCCGTACCTTCGTTCCCATCCGCCGTGCCCGGAGCCTCACGCCCCACCATGCGTCCCGCCGCCCTGATCGTCCTGCCGCTGCTGCTCGCCGCCGCCACGCTCCCCGCCCAGACCCCGCAACCGGTCCCCGTGCCGGTCCCGGTGCCGCAAGCCGCGGCCGCGCCGACCGGCCCGGTCGCCATCCCGCCGGCCCCGGCCTCCAGTGCCGCCGCCTGGATCCTGATGGACGTCGCCAGCGGCCGCATCCTCGCCGGGCAGAATTACGACGCCCCGCGCGCGCCGGCCTCGCTCACCAAGGTGATGAGCTCCTACGTGGTCGCCGCCGAGCTGGCCGCCGGCCGCATCCGCCGCGACGACACGGTGCTGATCTCCGAGCGCGCCTGGCGCGAGGGCGGGGCCGGCACCGCCGGCAGCTTCTCCGGCTTCGAGGTCAACAGCCGCGCGCCGCTGGAGGCGGTGATGACCGGCATGGTGGTGCAGAGCGGCAACGACGCCTCGATCGCGCTGGCCGAGCACGTCGCCGGCAGCGAGGAGGCCTTCGTCCAGTTGATGAACCACCACGCCCGCCGGCTCGGCCTGCGCAACACGAACTTCGCCAACTCGCACGGCCTCGACGCCGAAGGGCAGGTGATGAGCGCCCGCGACATGGCGACCCTGGTGCGGGCGCTGGTCAACCATTTCCCCGAAGCCTACGCGCTGCATTCCATCAAGGAGTTCACCTGGAACGGCATCACCCAGCACAACCGCAACGGCCTGCTCTGGCGCGACCCCAGCGTCGACGGCGTCAAGACCGGCTTCACCCGCAGCGCCGGCTTCAACCTCGCGGCCTCGGCCGAGCGCGACGGCATGCGGCTGGTCTCGGTGGTCATGGGCATCGACGCGCCGACCCGCGCCGAATCCTTCCGGCTGCGCGAGTCCGACAACCTCGCCCTGCTGAACTGGGGCTTCCGCTTCTTCGAATCGCACGCCCTGTTCGATCCGGCGACGCCGCTCGCCACCCAGCCGGTGTTCAAGGGCCGGGCCGACGAACTGGCGCTGGGCGTGGCCCGGCCGTTGCGCGTCACCCTGCCGCGCGGCCGCTACGCCGACCTGAGGCCGCAGATCGACGTGCCGAAGCGGATCCTCGCCCCGGTCACCCGCGGCCAGGCGATCGGCACGGTGCGGGTGCTGCTGGACGGCGAAGTGGTGGCCAGCGCCCCGCTGGTGGCCTTGGCGGAAGTGCCGGAGGCGGGCTTCATCGGCCGCATGGTCGACGAGTTCCGGCTCTGGTGGAACGCCGAGTGAGCGCCGGGGTGCGCATGCCGATGCCAGCGGATCCCCACGGGCGCGGCCTGCAGTTCCCCGGCACCTTCGAGGTCTGCGCGATGGGCGCGGCCGATGCCGGCCTGGCGGTGCGGGTGCCGGCGGCACTCTCCGCCGCCGGCCTGCGGTTGCACCCGGAGCGCCAGCGCAGCCGGCCCTCGGCCAAGGGCAACTGGGTGTCGGTCACCTGCGCCTTCGACGCCGCCACCCGCGCCGACTACGAGCTCGCCCACGCCACCCTGCGTGCCCTGCCGGGGGTGAAGTGGACCCTGTGAGGCCGCTGGCGGTGCGCTGGCTCGGCCGCCGGGCGTACGGGCCGGTCTGGCACGCGATGCAGCAGCTCACCGACGGGCGCGGCCCGGACACGCCCGACGAGTTGTGGCTGGTCGAGCACGAGCCGGTGTTCACCCTCGGCCAGGCCGCCCGCCCGGAGCACGTGCTGGCCCCCGGCGACATCCCGGTCATCCCGGTCGACCGTGGCGGCCAGGTCACCTACCACGGCCCCGGCCAGCTGGTGGCCTACCCGCTGCTCGACCTGCGCCGGCTCGGCATCGGCGTCAAGGCCCTGGTCGAGTGCATCGAGCAAGCCGTCATCGACACCTGCGCCGGCTACGGCATCGCGGCCTTCCGCCGGCCCGGCGCGCCCGGCGTCTACACCGCCGATGGCGCCAAGATCGCCGCGCTCGGCCTGCGGGTGCGGCGTGGATGCAGCTTCCACGGCCTCGCCTTCAACATCGCCATGGACCTCGAACCGTTCCGCCGCATCAACCCCTGCGGCTACGCCGGGCAGCCGGTGACCGCGCTGCTAGACTGCGGCGGTCCCGGCGAGCTGCGGCCCGTGGCCGACGTGCTGGTGCCCCACCTCTGCCGCCCGCTTGGCCTCGCCGCCGAGTGGCGCGACGACCCACCGCCGCCCGGCTGAGCGGCAGCTGGCATCGATCCCTCCACCGCCCCGTAAGCGCGCCTCCGACCCCCATGTCCACGCCGACCAAGTCCATCCCGCTCACCGTGCTCGCCCCGGACCTGCTCGAGGCCGGGCGGAAGCAGCTCGGCGGCGAGAAGATCGGCCGCAGCCCGGTGCGCTTCGAGGAGGCCCCGACGCTGCGCAAGCCCTCGTGGATCCGCGTGCGCCTCCCCGCCGGCAACGCCGTCCAGCAGCTCAAGGCCCGGCTGCGCGAGAACGCGCTGGTCACGGTCTGCGAGGAGGCGAGCTGCCCGAACCTGCACGAGTGCTTCAGCCACGGCACCGCCACCTTCATGATCCTCGGCGCCGTCTGCACCCGCCGCTGCAGCTTCTGCGACGTCGCCCACGGCCGCCCGAAGCCGCCCGACCCCGAGGAGCCGCGGAAGCTCGCCCGGACCATCGCCGACATGCGCCTCAGGTACGTGGTGATCACCTCGGTCGACCGCGACGACCTGCGCGATGGCGGTGCCCAGCATTTCGCCGACTGCATCCGCGAAGCCCGCGCCCTGCTGCCTGCGCTGAAGATCGAGATCCTCACCCCCGATTTCCGCGGCAAGGGCCGCATGGACCGCGCGCTCGAGATCCTCGCGACGAACCCGCCGGACGTCTTCAACCACAACCTCGAAACCGTCGAGCCGCTGTACCCGAACGTGCGCCCCGGTGCCGATTACGCCTGGTCGCTGCAGCTCCTGAAGCGCTTCAAGGCCCAGCATCCGGCCATACCGACCAAGAGCGGCATCATGCTGGGCCTCGGCGAGACCATGGAGCAGGTGAAGGAGTGCCTGCGCCACCTGCGTGCACATGACGTCGACATGGTCACCATCGGCCAGTACCTGCAGCCCACGCCGCACCACCACCCGGTGATGCGCTACTGGACGCCGGAGGAGTTCGAGGAACTCGCGGCCTACGGCCACGGTCTGGGCTTCAGCCATGTCGCCTCCGGGCCGATGGTCCGCTCCTCCTACCACGCCGACCGCTCCGCGGCCGAGGCCGGCGTCGGCGCCTGAGCGCCGGGCCGCGACCTCCGGCACATCCGCATCACCCTCCCGCGGGGCATGCTCGCGGGGCCAGCCCCCAGGTCCGCCCATGCCCAAGACCCTGCCCTTCGTCCTCGCCCTGCTGCTGCCGGTGGCCCTCGGCGCCGCCCTGCTGGTGCCGGCCGCTGGTGGCGCCAGCGCCGGCACCACCGCCACCGCGACGGCGACCCGTGCTGCCGCCCCGGCCGCCGCCCCGGCGGTCCCGCCCGAGGCCTTCCGCCCGGGCAGCGACCAGCAGTCGGTGGCCCGCCTGCTGCACGGCTACCTTTCGGACAGCCGCTTCGCCTACGCACCGCGGCCGCTCGACGACACCCTCGCGGTGGCCATCTTCGACAACTACCTGGAGCGGCTCGATCCGCAGCGGCTGTTCTTCACCGCCGCCGACATCGAGCGCTTCCGCCCGTGGAAGACCCGCATCGACGACGCCATCCGCAGCGGCGAGCTGCAACCGGCCTTCGACCTCTACGTGCTGTACCGGCAGCGGGTGCAGGAGCGCGTCGCCTTCGCCCGCCAGCGCCTGCAGGGCGAATTCGACTTCACCGGCGATGCCTACTGGCGCTTCGATCGCAAGGACGCGCCCTGGGCCGCCGACGCCACCGAGTTGGACGCGCTCTGGGAGAAGCACGTCAAGAACGACTGGCTGCGGCTCAAGCTCGCCGGCCGCGAGGCCGAGGCCATCCGCAACACCCTCGACCGCCGCTACGCCCAGCTCGCCACCCGCGTCGGCCAGCTCAAGCCCGAGGATGCCTTCGAGACCTTCATGAACGCCTACGCCGGGTCGATCGACCCGCACACGGCCTACATGAGCCCGCGCAGTGCCGAGAACTTCAACTTGGCCATGCGGCTCTCGCTGGAAGGCATCGGCGCGGTGCTGCAGAACCAGGACGACTTCGTGGTCATCCGCACCCTGGTGCCGGGTGGCCCGGCCGCGCTTTCCGGCCAGCTCGCCGTCGGCGACCGCATCGTCGCGGTCGGCCAGGCCGAGGGGCCGATGGTCGACGTGATCGGCTGGCGGATCGACGACGTGGTGCAGCTGGTGCGCGGGCCGAAGGGCAGCCGGGTGCGGCTCGACATCGTGCCGGCCGCGCACGGCAGCGACGGCCCGCACCGCATGGTCGAGATCGTCCGTGACCGCGTCAAGCTGGAGGAGCAGGCGGCGCGCCGCCAGCTGGTCGAGGCCGACGGCCGCCGCATCGGCATCCTCCGGCTGCCGACCTTCTACGCCGACTTCGAGGCCAAGCGCCGCGGCGACCCCGATGCCCGCTCCGCCACCCGCGACGTCGCCCGCCTGCTCGCCGAGATGCGCGCCGAAGGCGTCGATGGCGTGGTCCTCGACCTGCGCGGCAATGGCGGCGGCTCGCTGGCCGAGGCCATCGAGCTGACCGGCCTGTTCATCGACACCGGCCCGGTGGTGCAGGTGCGCGAGGCCGGTGGACGCATCAGCGTCGAGGGCGACGAACGCCCCGGCGTGGCCTGGGACGGCCCGCTGGCGGTGCTGATCGACCGCAGTTCGGCCTCCGCCTCGGAGATCGTCGCCGCCGCCCTGCAGGACTACGGCCGCGCCCTGGTGCTCGGCGAGACCAGCTTCGGCAAGGGCACGGTGCAGAACCTGGAGAACCTCGACCGCTTCCGCAACGGCGGCGGCTCGCGCTACGGCCACCTCAAGCTGACCGTGGCGCAGTTCTACCGCATCGACGGCGGCACCACCCAGTTCAACGGCGTGGTGCCCGACCTCGCCTTCCCGGTGACGCTGGACGCCAGCGAGTTCGGCGAGAGCACCTTCGACAACGCCTTGCCGGCCTCGCGCATCGCCCCGGTCCGCTTCCAGGACTACGGCCAGTTCGCGCCGCTGCTGCTGCCGCTCGCGCAGCGCCACCAAGCGCGGGTGGCCGGCGACATCGAGGTGCAGTGGTGGAAGGAGGACGTGGCCCGCTTCCGCGCCGAACGCGAGCGCGGCACGGTCTCGCTCAATTACGAGACCCGCCGCGCCGAGCGCGAGCAGGCCGAGGCGCGCCGGCTCGCCCGCGCCGCCGAGCGCCAGCGCCTCGGCCTGGCCGACGGCCTGCCGAGCCGCGCCGACGACGGCCTGCAGGCCGACGAGCGCGACGTGGCCCAGCAGGTCGCCGACGAGGAGGCCGCCGAGAACCACGTCGACCCGCTGCTGCGCGAATCCGCCTTCGTGCTCGGCGATGCCATCGCCCTGCTCGCCAAGGACGAGGCCCTGAGTGCGAAGGTGCTGCCGCACACCGGCCAGGCGCGGGTCTGGGTCGAGTGAGCGGCGCCGCCGTGCCGGCACCGCGGCCGCTGGCGGTGGCCGCGGCCCTCGCGGCGGTGTACCTGGTCTGGGGCTCGACCTACCTCGCCATCGCCATCGGCCTTCAGGGCTTCCCGCCCTTCGCCATGGGCGCCATCCGCATGCTCGCCGCCGGCGCCCTGTTCTACGCGCTGCTGCGCTGGCGCGGCATGCCCGCGCCGACCGGTCGTCAGTGGCGCAAGCTGTGGGTGATGGGCGCGCTGATGGTGCTGTTCGCCAACGGCCTCGTGAACCTCGCCCAGACCGAGGTGAGCTCGGGGCTCGCCGCCATTGCGGTGGCCTCGATGCCCCTGTTCGTCGCGGTGTTCTCGACGCTCAAGGGCCGCCGCCTCGGCCGGCTGGAGTGGACCGGCATCGCGCTCGGCCTGTCCGGGGTCGGGCTGCTCAATGCCGGCAGCGAACTCGCCGGCTCGCCGCTCGGCATGCTCTGCCTCGTCGTCGCCCCGCTGGCCTGGGCCTGGGGCTCGGTCTGGAGCCGCGACCAGGACCTGCCGCCCCCGTTCATGAACGCCGCCGGGCAGATGCTCTGTGGCGGCGTGCTGATGGCGCTGGCCTCGCTGCTGCTCGGTGAACGCTTCAGCGGGCCGCCATCGCTGGACGCCGTGCTGGCGGTGGTCTACCTCGGCGTGTTCGGCTCCATCGTCGGCTACAGCGCCTACGTCTGGCTGCTCGGCAACGTGCGCCCGGCGCTCGCCACCTCCTACGCCTACGTCAACCCGGCGATCGCCGTGCTGCTCGGCGCGCTGGTGCTGCAGGAGCGCTTCGACGCCGACACCTGGCTGGCGATGGCGGTGATCCTCGCCAGCGTGGTGCTGGTCACCCGCCCGCCGCGGGGTGCCTGAGCGGCGGCGGAGGGTGACTTCCGTCAGTGCCGGCGGAATGCCGATCCTGCGACAGTGCCGTCATCGCCGGCCCGGCAGGCTGTGCGCCGTTGCCTTGGAGTGCCCATGAGCCGTCCCGAAGATCTGCTGCGCGACCTCCGCATCGACCGCCGCCCCGGCGCCACCCCGCGCCGCCGCCGGCGCTGGCCCTGGCTGGTCGGCGCGGCCGCGCTGCTGGGTGGTCTGCTGGTGCTGGCCGGCGGCCGCCCGGTACCGGTCGAGGTGGCCACGGCGCGCGCCGCCGCCGATGCCGGCCCGCC
>JAGXSL010000143.1 GCA_018333835.1 Lysobacteraceae bacterium | reverse complement strand
CGGACAAACGGGTGGCGGTGGTGGCGGCCTGGGCCGACCTCGGCAGCATCGCCACCCTGCCCGGACAGGAGGCCTGGTATGTCTCGATCCAGTTCAGCCGCTAGGGTCGCCGCCGCCCTGCTCGCCGTGCTGCTCGCCGCCTGCGCCAGCACCGCGCCGGCACCGACGCTCTACCAGCGCCTCGGCGGCCAGGCCGGCATCGACGCCCTCGCCCTCGACCTGCTGGAGCGCAGCGCCGCCGACCCGCGCATCCGCGGCGACTTCGCCGAGGCCGACATCGTCAACCTGCACGAACGGCTGGTCGAACAGCTTTGCGCGCTGAGCGGCGGGCCCTGCACCTACCGCGGCCGCGACATGCGCGCCGCCCACCTCGGCCTTGGCATCACCGAGGCCGACTTCAACGCGCTGGTGGAGAACCTGCTCGACGCCATGCGCGCCCGCGGCCTGCCGGTGGCCACCCAGAACGAGCTGCTGGCCCTGCTGGCACCGATGCAGCGCGAGATCGTGCAGCCGTGAGTCAAGCGGCCTCGCGCACCCATCCCTTGCGCGGGCGCTCCTCGAACACCAGCTTCGCGGGTACGGGTGCATCGCTGGTCGCCTGGAGTACGGCCAACAGCTTGCCAAGCTTCGTGTGGCGGCGCTCGGCCGACTCCAGGTAGAGCTGTCGGAGGATCAGCCCCGGTGCATGCGGCACGCGGGCGCTCTTCTCCCACTTCGCCAGGGCCTGCGCATCCGCGTAGCCCAGCGCATCGGCCAGTGCCTGCCGGGTGATGCCGAGCTCCTTGCGCAGGAAGCGGAACTCACGGCCGGAAAGCTGGGGTTGCCGGGCGAGGCTCAGGCCGATCGCGCGGTGCAGGCCCGCCACATCATCCAGCGACACGGCGACGCCGAACGACGTCTTCTGCTTGCGATAGCCGTTGCGCAGCCAGACGTTGGCGAGGCCGCTGCCGAGGTAGTGGTGCATTCAACGATCTCCAAACACCGTGATGACGATGATCTGCCGGCTCTGCTCGGCATCCCAGCCCAGCGCCACCGCGACGGTCAGCTCGCGATGCGGCCCCTTCGCAGCACCGAAAGCACCTCGGGAACCGACACATGCCGCTCGAACATGCGGCGCTCCGCATGGCGGGTGAAGAAAACGCTGGCGTCATCCATCACGAGCCGCCGGATGATCCGGACAGCGGCCGCGGGCTGAGGTCCAAGGGCGATGCCGGCCTTCCTTTGCTTGGCACTCTCCCTATCCTTTTTATAGATTTCCACCCTGCCGTCGCGTCACCGCCGGCAAGTCCGCCCACTCGCGGCTGAAGGCCGGTGCGTGGTCCTTGATCTCGTTCCAGCTCAGCGGCATCCGGCCTCTCCGTGGTGGCGCGGCCTAGGATAGCCTCGGCCCCAGAACGAAGGGCGCGTCAGGGTCCATGGCGAGCAGGGTCTCGAGGTTTCCGGATCCCCAGTCCGGCAGCCAATCGATGATCGGCAAAACCTCGCACGTCGGGTAGGACGCCCGGGAGGACTCCAGTGCGGACACGCCTCCCATGTCGAGGTGTTCGATTTCTTCCCAGCGCAGGGGCCGCACGGCGCGTGCCTGCATGGCCCGGAGGATGTCGCGGATACTGCGCTCGTAGGCATCGCGGCCGAAGATGAGACGGACGACACCGGGTTGCTCGCCCCAGGGCGGCGGGCGGGGGAACATGCCGTGCATTTCGCGCACGTCGATATCCCAGACCACCGTTGCGGTGTCGGGGTGCGTCACGAGGATTCCGCCATCCACTCCCCCGCAATAGGCGATTCCGCAGGCGCAGTTGACGATGTGGTACCGACCGGGCCGCTCGGCGGACGACCAAAGCTCGACGATGTCGAGGTAGTCCGAACGGCGGTCGAGGTCGGTTTCGCTGAGCGGGACGACCAGCACGGCACCGGCATCAATGGCCAGCACTTTTTCGTCGCGGACAGGGCCTTCGATCCACTCGAGCATGTGCGAGGACCAGCGGATGGCGAGGGTACCGGGCAGCGAGGCGATCAGCGGCTGGGTCTGCATGGACCCAGTATGCCGGCGGCTGTCGCAACGACTGCGGCGATCCCGGCGGCCAGCCCTACTTGCCGATGCAGAAACTCGCGAACACGCGGCCGAGCAGGGCATCGGCGCTGACCCGGCCGGTGATTTCGCCCAGCGCCTCCTGCGCCAGCCGCAGGTCCTCGGCCGCCAGTTCGGCCTGTCCGGCCCGCCACTGCGTACTGGCGGCATCGAGCAGCGCGCCGGCGCGGGCGATCGCCTCGAGGTGGCGGACGCGGGCCGAGAACACGCCCGCACCGCCGCCGTCGCCGGCGGCTTCGCGCAGGGCCTGGCGCAGCGCGTCGAGGCCCTCGCCGCGGACGGCGTCGATCCAGCAATGGCGGCCGTCGGCGCGGTCCTCGTGGGCGCCGACGCGGCCGGTCAGGTCGGCGTGGGTGTGCACCCAGAGCACGCCGGCGTGGCGCTCCGCAGCGAACTCGGCGGCGAGGCGGGCTATGGCGGCGTCGGCCTCGCGGTCGTCGAGCACGGCGAGCCGCAGGTCGGCCTTCGCGGCCTCGGCGCGGGCGCGGCGGATGCCCTCGGCCTCGACCGGGTCGGCGCTGTCGCGCAATCCGGCGCTGTCGACCAGGGTGAGTTCGACGCCGTCGAGGCGCAGGCCCTCGCGCAGCAGGTCGCGGGTGGTGCCGGGGATCGGGGTGACGATGGCGCGCTCGGCTCCGGCCAACGCGTTCAGCAGCGCGCTCTTGCCGGCATTCGGCGCGCCAACGAGGACCACGTGCAGGCCGTCGACGAGGCGTGCGCCGCGGACGGCGTCGGCGGCCAGTGCGGCGTGCAGGGCGCGGGCGGCCTGCCAGTGGCCGGCGAGCGCAGCACCGGCCAGCGGCTCGATCGCCTCCTCGGGGAAGTCGATGCCGGCCTCGACCTGCACGCGCAGTGCGGTGAGCGCCTCCACCAGTTCGTCGACGCGGGCGCTGAACACGCCTTCCAGCGAGCGCCGGGCGGCGCGCAACGCGGCCTCGGAGCCGGCGGCGATGAGGTCGGCCACCGCCTCGGCCTGGGCGAGGTCGAGCTTGCCTTCGAGGAAGGCGCGCTCGCTGAACTCGCCGGGCCGCGCGGCGCGGGCGCCGAGCGCGATGCAGCGCGCCTGCACGGCGGCCAGCAGTAGCGGGTTGCCGTGGCCGTGCAGTTCCACCACGTCCTCGCCGGTGAAGCTGCGCGGCGCGGCGAAGGCGAGCAGCAGGCCGTCGTCGAGCAGGCTGCCGTCGGCGGCGTGGAAGCGGGCGCGGCGCGCCCGGCCGGGCTGCGGCGCTTGGCCGCAGAGGGTTTCGGCGATGGCGAAGGCGCGCGGCCCGGAAAGCCGCAGCACGCCGATGCCGGCGCGGCCGGGGGCGGTGGCGGGCGCGACGATGGTGTCGCGCCCGCTCATGCCGCGGCGGCGGCCCGCGGCCTCACTTCGGGCGGGCCTTGGCCGGCGTCGCGGCCGGCGGCGGGTTCTCGCCGTAGCGCTTGGTCATCCACCACTGCTGGGCGAGGCCGAGCACGCCGTTGGTGAGCCAGTAGAGCACCAGGCCGGCCGGGAAGAAGGCGAACAGCACGCCGAACACCACCGGCATCCACTGCATGATCCGCTTGTGGGTCGGGTCCATGCCGGGGCTCGGCGTCAGCGCCTGCGTGGCGTACATCACCACGAGGTTGAGCGCCGGCAGAAGGAACCAGGGGTCGGGCGCGGTCAGGTTGTCGATCCAGAGGATCCACGGCGCCTGCCGCAGTTCGACGGATTCCAGCAGCACCCAGTAGAGGGCGAGGAAGATCGGGATCGGCAGCAGCATCGGCAGGCAGCCGCCGAGCGGGTTGATCTTCTCCTTCTGGTAGAGCTCCATCATCGCCTGGTTGAACTTGGCGCGGTCCTCGCCGTAGCGCTCCTTGAGCTGCTCGATCCGCGGCGCGACCGCGCGCATGCGGGCGAAGCTCTTGTATTGCTTGGTGGAGAGCGGCAGCAGCAGGATCTTCAGGATGACGACGATGCCGACGATCGCCCAGCCCCAGTTGCCGAACAGGCCGTAGAGCTTCTCCAGCACCCAGAACAGCGGCTGGGCGAGGAAGCTGAAGATGCCGTAGTCGAGGGTGAGCGGCAGGGTCGGCTCCAGCGCCCGCATCGGCTCTTGCAGCTTGGGGCCGAGCCAGAGGCCGAGCTCGACCGTGGCGGACTCGCCGGGTGCCACCGTGGTGGCCTGGCCGACGCTGCGGATGGCGAAGCGGTTGCCCTCCAGCGGGGCCAGCGAAAACTGTTGCGGCACGCCGGCCGGCGGCAGCCAGACGGTGGCGAAGTGGTGGCGCAGCATCGCGATCCAGCCGTCGGTCACGCCCTTGTTGAGCGGGCCGTCGCTGGCGAAATCCTCGAAGGCGCGGGTCTCGAAGTGGTCCTGCGGGCTGTACCAGGCCGCACCGACGAAGCTGAACACCTCGGGGTTGGTGAACATCGCCATGCGCGGCGGCGGCGGTGGCGGCACCCGCATCAGCTGCTGGAACAAATGCCCGCTGAACGGCGCG
>JAGXSL010000142.1 GCA_018333835.1 Lysobacteraceae bacterium | reverse complement strand
CCGCGAGCGGGCCCGTCCAGTGCAGGCCGGGCAGCGGAAGCCTTGCGGCCAACGCCACTGGTACAGGGCACGGTAGCACTTGGCCTCGGTGCCGTAGCGGGCGATGAACTCGGCCATGGACAGGCCAGCCTGGAACTGCACGGAATTGATGCTCATGACGCCACCTCGTCGCCTTCAGGTGGCCGTATGCTCGGCGGTGGGCGACGCACATCCTGCGACTGGCGGCTGAGGGTCGGGGCTAATCAGGAAAGCGGATGACCTTGCCGCCGAGCACGTAGTGCGGGACGCTGAGCCGGCTGCGCTCGCTCCGCTCGGCGAGCCAGTACGTGGGCAGCCCGGTGATGCTGCTGACCTCATGGCAGTCGAGCAGGATGCGCTCACCTGCGGGCGGCCAGAACGCGGCCGACCATTCGATGGCCTCTTTCAGCGCCGTCGGCGATGATCGGGACAACGAGCTGCGGGCGACCGCTTTGCGCGCCACTTGGGCCTTGCGCTCGAAAGCATCGATCTCCGACTCCAGATAGCGGGGCTGCTTACCGATCCGCCAAGAGGGCGGCCCGATCCCTTCCGCGCACCAGCGCTGCAGCGTGTTGGGTGTGACGTTCCACCTCGCCGCAAGCTGAAGCTCGCCCAGCACCGGGTAGCGAATCTTGGGCAGTTGGGAGCGGGGGCCGCGACGCAGTTCCTGTTCTCGCGCATCGGCCTCCCGGGCTCTGTTGAGGTCAGCGCTGGGGATCATTGCTCACCTCCCGCATGCAGGCCTCCGCCGCCTCCAAACTGCCGTGCCGGCGCACGAGATCGAGAGCCTCACGAAGCGTATATCGCTTGGGTTCCACGGCGGCCGGCGTTGGTGCAGGTGGATCGATCGGTGGAGGGTTTGCAGCGACGCGTGAGTCGGCGCCGATCGGCATGCCTTGTCGCTGTCCGCAAACAGCGCTCCGCTCGCATCAAGTGAGACTCAGGCGCAGTGCCAGCGCTGCCAGGGTAGCCGCGAGTACGGGGACGGTCAGCACAACGCCCACCTTGAAGTAATATCCCCATGTGATTGTCATTCCCTTGCGCGCCAGCACATGCAACCAAAGCAGCGTCGCCAGCGAGCCGATGGGGGTGATCTTCGGCCCCAGGTCACTACCAATCACATTGGCGTAGATCATCGCGTCCTTCACCACGCCCGTTGCGCTCGTGGCATCAATGGATAGGGCGCCCACCAGTACCGTAGGCATGTTGTTCATGGCCGAGGACAGGAGCGCTGTGAGGAAGCCAGTTCCAAAGGCGGCGCCCCATACGCCGCCTTGTGCGAAGTAATCCAGCAGCCTTGCGATATGCTCCGTCAGTCCTTGGTTACGCAACCCATAGACCACGAGATACATTCCCAGCGAGAAAACGACGATTTGCCAAGGCGCTTCACGGATCACTTTGCGGGTGCTGATGACATGCCCGCGCGCAGCGACTACGAGCAACAGCAGGGCGCCTGCGGCAGCCACGGCGCTAACCGGCACGCCTAGCGGCTCAAGGCCGAAGAATCCGACCAGCAGCAGGGCCAGAACCACCCAGCCGAAACGAAACGTAGCCACATCGCGAATGGCCTCTTTCGGCTGTTTCAATTGATTCACGTCGTAGCGTGCGGGGATGCTGCGGCGGAAATAGATCGACAGCACGGCCAGAGAGGCAATGATGGCGACAATATTCACTGGAACCATCACCGCAGCGTAGTCATTGAACCCGATATTGAAAAAGTCGGCAGAGACGATGTTAACCAGGTTGGATACGACAAGCGGCAAGCTGGCGGCATCTGCGATGAACCCTGCCGCCATGACGAACGCGAGCGTTGCCGCCGGACTGAACCCCAGTGCCAACAACATGGCCATGACGATTGGCGTGAGAATCAGCGCTGCGCCATCGTTGGCAAAAAGCGCGGCGACGGCTGCACCAAGCAGGATGATCAGCGCAAACAGCAGACGTCCTTTCCCTCCGCCCCAGCGTGCGACGTGCAAGGCTGCCCATTCGAAAAACCCGGCCTCATCGAGTAACAGGCTAATGATGATGATGGCAATGAATGCGGCTGTGGCGTTCCAGACGATCTGCCAGACGACAGGAATGTCACCGAAGTGAACGACACCGGACAGTAACGCCACGACAGCGCCAAGCGTCGCACTCCAGCCAATGCCCAGCCCGCGCGGCTGCCAGATCACCAAGGCGATAGTGGCAAGAAAAATCAATAGGGCAGCAATCACGTCAATTCTCTCTTTTCAGGGGGTTTTCGAGTTCTTTTTGTCCATGTCAGACCTCCTCGGTGATGTGGTGTGCCAAGTCACGCAGCCGATCCACGCCGACAGGCTCTTGTTTCAGGAGCGGTACGACCGCAAAGCGCTTGGCGTGATGTGTCGCCACCAAGTCGATCTCTCGAAGTTCGTTGTATGCACGTTGACGCAGCAGCAAGGAGTTCGGTCGCGTGGCTGCAACGCTGTTGTTCACGATCCATGCCCACGGCTCGATGCCTGCCCGGCGCAGATCGGACTGGAGGTTCGCGGCTTCCAGAACAGGGGTGGTTTCTGCCAGCGTGGCGATGAGAACCTTGGTTTGTTTCGGATCTTGCAACTGCATCATCGGTGTCGTGTAGTGCAAGCCCGTGTTACCCATCTGCCGGGCCACTTCGCGGTGATACGCGCCTGTGGCATCGAGCAGCAGCAGCGTGTGCCCGGTCGGCGCGGTATCCATCACCACAAACTTCTTGCCCGCCTCTCGGATGATGCGAGAGAAGGCTTGGAAGACCGCGATCTCTTCGGTGCAAGGGGATCGCAAGTCCTCTTCCAGCAGCGCGCGCCCTTCGGCGTCGAGCTGTGAGCCTTTGGTGTCGACGTAACCTCCCCCTGATCCCGGACACCTGAGACGTAGAGCTTTCTGGCATCTTTCCCCCGCCAGGAGGTTCCATGAAGAAGTCGAAGTTCAGCGAGACACAGATCGTCGCGATCCTCAAGCAAGGCGACGCGGGCGTACCGGTCAAGGACCTGTGCCGTCAAGCCGGGATCAGTTCGGCGACCTACTACCAGTGGAAGTCGAAGTACGGCGGCATGGAGGCCTCCGACTTGCGACGCGTCCGCGAATTGGAA
>JAGXSL010000141.1 GCA_018333835.1 Lysobacteraceae bacterium | reverse complement strand
CGGGCGTTCGCCGCAGGCAGCGAGCAGTGCTCGCTAGCGCCTGCGGCTCACCCACCCCAGCGGCGGCGGTGGGCGCCGACGGCCATCACGATGCCGAAGCCGGCCAGCAGGGAGACCGCCGAGGTGCCGCCGTAGCTCAAGAGCGGCATCGGTACGCCGACCACCGGCAGGAAGCCGACGACCATGCCGGCGTTGACGATGACGTACACCGAGAAGGTCAAGGCCAGCGCACCGGCCAGCAGGCGGCCATAGGTGTCGCGGGCCTGGGTGGCGAGCCAGAGCGCGCGCAGCGTGACGAACAGGTACAGCCCGAGCAGCAGCAGCACCCCGAGCCAGCCGAACTCCTCGGCGAACACCGAGAACACGAAATCGGTGGTGTGCTCGGGTAGGAAGTCGAGCTGGGCCTGGGTACCCTCCCCCCAGCCCTTGCCGGTGAGGCCACCGGAGCCAATCGCGATCTTCGACTGGATGATGTTCCAGCCGGCCCCGAGCGGGTCCGATTCCGGGTCGAGGAAGGTCAGGATGCGGTCCTTCTGGTAGGGCATCAGGAACTGCCAGCCGATCGGCAGGGCGGCGAGGCCGAGGCCGGCGAACAGGGCGATGCGCCACCAGGCGATGCCGGCGAGGAACACCACGAACACGCCGGAGGCAGCGACGAGCAGGCCGGTGCCGAGGTCGGGCTGCAGGATGGTGAGGGCCACCGGCAGGCCGATGATCGCGGCACAGACCGCGAGGCTGCGCCAGCCCGGCGGCAACCGGGCCTGGTGCAGGAACCAGGCCGCCATCATCGGCACGCTGAGCTTCAGCAGTTCGCCGGGTTGCAGGTAGAACACCCCGAGGTCGAGCCAGAGGTCGGCGCTGCGGCCCTGCCCGAACAGGAACACGAGGCCGATCAGGACGAGGCTGCCGGCATAGGCGAGCGGGGTCCACTCGCGGAAGTGCAGCGGCGCGATCCGGGTCAGCACCAGCAGGGCCAGCACGCCGACCGCGAAGCGCGCCCCTTGCGCGAACACCGCGCGCGGATCGCCCCCCGCGGCGCTGGCCTGCACCAGCAGGCTGGCCGCCATGATCGCGAGCAGGCCGGCGAGCAGGGGGAAATCGACGCGGTCCAGCCAGCGCCAGGCCAGTCCGGCCCACCAGCGCAGCAGGGCGCTCATGGCGACACCCCGGTGACGGTACCCGCGACCGGTGGCGGTTCCGTGGAAGCGGAATCGGCCGGCGGCAGCGCCATCCAAGTGTCGAAGATGCGGCGGGCCACCGCCGCCGCCACCGTGCCGGAACCGCCGTGCTCGACCACCACCGCCAGCGCGATGCTCGGCCGCTCCACCGGGGCGTAGCCGACGAAGAGGGCCTGGTGGCGAAGGTGCAGCGGCAGACGGGCGGGATCGATGCGGTCATCGCCCTGGCGGCCGACCCGCTGCGCGGTGCCGGTCTTGCCGGCGATCCGGTAGGTGGCCCCCTCCCCCATCCGCCGGGCGGTGCCGGTCGGGCCGTGCAGGGTGGCCACCAGGCCGGCCTCCACCGCGGCCAGCGCCGCCGGATCGGCGACCACGAGCTGCGGTGCGGGCTGCGGCAGCGCTTGCGGCGGCGCATCAAGGCCGTCCCCGATGGCACGCACCAGGTGCGGGCGACGCAGCCGCCCCCCATCGGCCAGCGCCGCGGTGGCGCGGGCGAGTTGCAGCGGCGTGGTCACCCAGTAGCCCTGGCCGATGCCGGCGATCACCGTCTCGCCGGGGAACCAGGGCTGGCGGAAACGCGCCCACTTCCATTCCCGCGAAGGCAGCACGCCGGCCGATTCTCCGGCCAGATCGATGCCGGTCGGCCGGCCGAAACCGAGGGCCCCGAGGTCGCGGCCGATGGCGTCGATACCGAGTTTCATCGCCAATTCGAAGTAGTAGGTGTTCACCGACTGCGCCAGCGACTCGACCAGCGCGACCCGGCCGTGGCCACCGGGGCGCCAGTCGCGGTACTCGCGGGCCTGGCCGGGCAGGCGGAAGGCCCCGGTCGAGTGCACCGTCGATTCCGGCGTGATCACCCCGGCCTCCAGCCCAGCGAGGGCGAGGAAGGGCTTGAGCGTCGAGCCCGGCGGGAAGCCGCCCAGCACGTTGCGGTTGAACAGCGGCCGCGCCGGGTCCTCGTTGAGCCGGCGGAATTCGGCGACCGGGATGCCGCCGACGAACAGGTTGGGGTCGAAGGCCGGCAGGCTGACCATGGCGAGGATCTCGCCGGTCGAGGGCTCGATCGCCACCGCCGCGCCGTGCTGGCCCTGGAAGGCCTCGACCATGGCCTGCTGCAGGCGGATGTCGAGGCCGAGGTGGAGGTCCTGGCCGGGCCGCGCCTCGTGCCGGCGCAGCACCCGCAGCGGCCGGTTCTCGGCATTCGTCTCCACCTCCTGGCGGCCGATCTCGCCGCGCAGCCGGGCTTCGTGGTGGCGCTCGATGCCGGCCCTGCCGATGAGCGGCAGCGCGGCGAAACGGCGTTCGCCGCGGGCCTCCAGCGCCGCGAGGTCGTCGGCGTCGGGGCGGCCGACGTAGCCGACGACATGGGCGGTCAGTGCGCCGAAGGGGTAGCGGCGGGTCAGGTAGGGCACCACCTCGACGCCGGGGAAGCGGTGGCGGTCGACCGCCAGCCGGGCGATCTCGGCCTCGTCGAGCCGGGCCTTCAGGGTCACCGGATGGAAGCGCCGGCTGCCGCGCCGCGCCGCCTCGAAGCGCGCCAGGTCCTCGTCGTCGAGGGCGACGATCCGGCCCAGTTCATCGAGCAGGGCCGGCAGGTCGCGGACCCGCTCGGGGACGATGTCCAGCCGGTAGGCCGGGGCGTTGTCGGCGAGCAGCACGCCGTTGCGGTCGAAGACCAGGCCGCGGGCGGGGATGATCGGCTCGAGGCGGATGCGGTTCTCGTCGGAACGGGTGGCGTACTCCTCGTGCAGCAGGACCTGCAGGTGGCCGTAGCCCAGGGCCAGGGCCAGGACCAGCAGGACCACGCCGGCGCCGGCCGCCACCACCCGGCGGCGGAACTGCGCCACCTCGCCGGCGGCATCGCGCACGGGACGTGGCCGCCAGCGGTTCATCGCGGCGTGCTGCGCTCGCGGTGGCGCAGGCGCAGGGCGTCGAGCAGCAGGAACACCCAAGGCCAGAGCAGCGTGCCCAGCAACGGCGCCAGCAACACGCCGGGCGGCGGCAGGCCGGCACCGGCGATGCCGCGCAGCAGCAGCATCAGCACGAGGTCGTTGAGCAGCATCAGGCCCACTGCCGCCGCCTGCTGCCAGGCCGGGAAGAAACGCAACTGGGCGCGGAAGCGCTGCACCAGGAACACCAGCACCGCCATGCGCAGGGCCTGCTCGCCGAGCAGGGTGCCGGCCAGCACGTCGGCCAGCAGGCCGGCCAGCCAGGCGGCGGCGATGCCGGCATTCCCCGGCGCCTCCAACGCCCAGTACACCAGCACCAGGGCGAGCAGGTGCGGACGCAGGGCATCGAGCACGTCCGGCAGGGGCAGGACCAGCACCAGCAGGCCGAAGGCGATGCTGCCGAGCCGCAACCAGAGCGGCGCGGCGCGGCTCATGGCGCGACCTCGGGCGGGCCGACCGCGGCTTCCGGCGCCCCGTGCATCACCAGCAGCACCTCGCGGCCGCGGTCGATGCGGGCCGCCGGCGCCGCCGTGGCCTCCAGGAACAAGCCGCTCTCGTCGACGGCGATGGCCAGCACCCGGCCGACCGCGAATCCCGCCGGGAAGCGCCCGCCGATGCCCGAAGTCACCAGCAGGTCGCCCTCGCGGATGTCGGCCGAGCGCGGGATGTTGGGCACGCGCAGGGCATCGCTGTGGCCGGTGCCTTGTGCCACGAGACGCAGGCCGGTACGCACCACCTGCACCGGCACGGCGTGGCTGGCGTCGGTGACCAGCAGGGCGGTAGCACCCCACGGGGACACCTCGACCACCTGGCCCAGCATGCCGCCGGCGTCGATCATCGCCTGCCCGACCTCGACGCCGTCGGCCCCGCCGAGGTCGAGCCGCACGCGCTGCCGCCAGGGATCGAGGTCGACGTCGACGATGCCGGCCATCCGCACCGAGAGCCGGTAGCCGGCCTTGCCGCCGAGCAGCTCGCGCAGGCGGGCGTTCTCCTGGGCCACCGCCTCCAGCCGGGCGAGCTGGGCATCGCGCAACTGCAGTTCACGACGCAAAGCGACCGTCTCCTCGACCAGTGCCTGCTGCCGCGCCAGATGGGTATCGCCCCAGCGCCACAGCGTGGACGGCAGCGCGGCGAGCCGCCAGAGCGGTTCGACGGCGCTGGACAGGGTGGCGCGGATGCGCGGCGAGAGCTCGCCGCGGTGGTCGGCCACCATCAGCACCGCCGAGAGCGCGATGCAGGCCAAGAGGGGCAGCGAGCCGGCGGCCGCTTCCGAGAGTTTCGGTGCTGGCGCGCCGGGCTGGATCACGGGCGTGGCGTGGGGGCGGGCCGCGGGAAGGGGGTCAGTCCTGCGAGAAGAACTCGTTGCCGGTCATGTCGACCAGCTCCAGCGCGCGGCCGCCGCCGCGGGCCACGCAGGTCAGAGGGTCGTCGGCGACGTGGATCGAAAGGCCGGTCTCCTCGGAGAGCAGCTTGTCGAGGTCCTTGAGCAGGGCACCGCCGCCGGTCAGCACGATACCGCGCTCGGCGACGTCGGCACACAGCTCGGGCGGGGTCTGCTCCAGCGCCTGCTTGACC
Source organism: Lysobacteraceae bacterium (assembly GCA_018333835.1). Taxonomy (GTDB): domain Bacteria; phylum Pseudomonadota; class Gammaproteobacteria; order Xanthomonadales; family Xanthomonadaceae; genus Silanimonas. Next base: position 6,750 of record JAGXSL010000141.1, on the reverse strand, counting down.
GCGGTGACGATGCCGGAGAGCGGCTCGTGCAGGGCCTCCAGCACCTCGGCCGAGGTGATGGTGATGTTGCGCGGCACGCCCTCGGCGAGGTTGCGGCCGGAGACCTCCATGCTGCGGACCTCCTCCTGCGGGAAGGCGCAGCCGACCTCCAGCTTGATGCGTTCGGCGGTGGCCTCGCCGATCAGGGTGCCGTGGTTGCGGCGCACGTAGTTGATGATGGCCTCGTCGAAGCGGTCGCCGCCGATCCGCACCGACTGCGCGTAGACCACGCCGTTGAGCGAGATCACCGCCACCTCGGTGGTGCCGCCGCCGACGTCGATCACCATCGAGCCCGAAGCCTCGCCGACCGGGATGCCGGCGCCGATCGCCGCCGCCATCGGCTCCTCGATCAGGTAGACGTCGCGCGCCCCGGCCTCCAGCACCGACTCCTTGATGGCGCGGCGCTCGACCTGGGTGCTGCCGCAGGGCACGCAGACCAGCACCCGCGGGCTGGGCCGCAGCAGGCGGCTGGTGTGCACCTTGCGGATGAAGTATTTGAGCATCTCCTCGGTGTAGGTGAAGTCGGCGATGACGCCGTCCTTCATCGGCCGGATCGTGGTGATGTTGCCGGGCGTGCGCCCGAGCATGCGCTTGGCCTCGGCCCCGACTGCGGCGACCGACTTGGCCATCCCGCCGAGGCGGTCCTGGCGGACCGCGACCACCGAGGGCTCGTTCAAGACGATGCCCTGGCCGCGGACGTAGATCAGGGTGTTGGCCGTGCCGAGGTCGATCGACAGGTCGTTGGAGAACAGGCCGCGGAGCTTCTTGAACATCGGGGATAAGGCCGTTGGGGGTTTCGCGCGCAAGCGGGAAAGGGTAACAACCGCCCCCCGCCACCACAAGGAAAAAGCCCGTTAAACCGCCGGCCTCCGGTATCCTGTGCGGCCGTCCCGCCCCCGTCCGCCCCCGAGGAACCGCCCCGAATGAGTGCTGCCCTGATCTGCGGCTCGCTGGCCTACGACACCATCATGGTGTTCCCGGACCAGTTCAAGAACCACATCCTGCCGGACAAGGTGCACATCCTGAACGTGTCCTTCCTCGTCCCGCGGATGCGCCGCGAATTCGGCGGTTGCGCCGGCAACATCGCCTACAACCTGCACCTGCTCGGCGGAAAACCGCTGCCGATGGCCACCGTCGGCCAGGATTTCGGCCCCTACCGGGCGCATTTCGAGGCCCTCGGCATCCCACTGACGCACGTCAAGGAGATCGCCGACCTCTACACCGCCCAGGCCTTCATCACCACCGACCTCGACGACAACCAGCTCACCGCCTTCCACCCCGGGGCGATGATGCGCAGCTACGAGAACCACGTGCGCGACGTGCCCGGCGTGGGCTTCGGCATCGTCGGCCCGGACGGCTACGAGGCCATGCTGCAGAACTGCGCCGAGTTCGCCGAATGCGGCATCCCCTTCATCTTCGACCCCGGCCAGGCCATGCCGCTGTTCAACGGCGAGGAACTGCGGCGGATGATCGACCAGGCCACCTACGTCACCGTCAACGACTACGAGTCGAGCCTGCTGCAGGGGCGCACCGGCTGGTCGGCCGAGGTCATCGCCGGCAAGGTCAAGGCCTACTTCGTCACCCGCGGCCCCAAGGGCTCCGAGGTGCACACCCCCGACGGGATGATCCACATCCCCTCGGCCACCGCCATGCGCGTGGTCGACCCGACCGGCTGCGGCGACGCCTACCGGGCCGGCCTGATCTTCGGCTTCATGAACGGGCTCGACCTCGCCACCACCGGTCGCATCGCCAGCCTGATGGGCGCGCTCAAGATCGAGCACTTGGGGCCTCAGAACCAGCGCTTCGACTACGCCGATTTCGCCGAGCAGTTCCGCCAGCAGTTCGGCTACGCGCTGTAGGCCCCGCGGCGGGATCAGGCGCCGAGCAACGCCCGCTCCTCCGCGCCCAGCAGCCGCCACTCGCCCGCCCGCAGCCCCAGCGCCTCCAGCGTGAGCCCGCCGATGGCCTCGCGGTGCAGGGCGAGCACGGCGTTGCCGGTGGCGGCGAACATGCGCCGCACCTGGTGGTAGCGGCCCTCGTGCAGGGTGAGCCGCGCCTCGCGCGGGCCGAGCACCTCGAAGCCGACCGGCCGCAGCGGCTTCGCCTCGCCGTCCAGCAGCAGCGTGCCGGCGGCGAACAGCGCGGCCTCGCTGCCGCGCAGGTCCTCGGCCAGCATGGCGCGGTACACCTTCGGCTGGTGGTGCTTCGGGCTCGTCAGCCGATGCAGCAGCGCGCCGTCGTCGGTGAACAGCAGCAGGCCGGAGGTCTCCTTGTCGAGCCGCCCGACGGGCGAGACGATCGGGTCGCGCGCCTTCCAGCGCGGCGGCAGCAGCTCGTAAACGACGCGCCCGGGGTCCTTGGTCGAACAGGTCAGGCCGACCGGTTTGTGCATCGCCACCAGCAGGCCGGGGGCAGGATCAATCGGCTCGCCGTCGAGGCGCAGCGCCGCATGCGGCACGCGATGCGCACCGCTCGCGGACGCGCCCTCGCCCACCTCGTCATCGCCGTACAGCACCTCGCCCTGCGCATCGGTGAGGCGCCCCGCGGCGAGCAGCGCCTCGACCTCGCGGCGCGTGCCGTAGCCCAGCGCCTGCAGGTAGGGCCGCAGCCGCGGTGCCTTCGCCGGTCGCGCAGCGCCAGCCCTTGCCGCACCCGCAGCGCCCGCCTCCATCCGCGTCATGCCGCTGCCCTCGGAGCCCAGGCGCGGTAGGCCTTGAAGCCGCCCTGCTCGGCCAGCAGCTCGCCGCGGCCGAACACTTCGCGCAGCGCCTCCTCGTAGGGCAGATGGCGGTTGGCGACCAGCAGCAGCTGGCCTTCGCGCTCGAGCGCGCGGGCGGCGGCGGCGATGAAGGCCCGGCCGAGGGCCGGCACGCCGCGGCTGCCGAGGTGGAAGGGCGGGTTGCAGACGACGGCGTCGAAGCGGCCGGGCAGGCCGGCGGCGACGTCGTGCCAGTGGAATTCAATCGGGATGCTCGCGCCGGCGAGGTTGCGGCGGGCCAAGTCGAGGGCGCGGGCTTCGGCTTCGAACAGCGTGATCGACCGTACGCCGGGGCAGCGCTCCAGCACTGCCATCGACAGCAGGCCGCTGCCGGCGCCGAGGTCGGCCACCCGCCCGCACAGCCCAGCCGGGAGGTACTCGATGAGCAGGGCGGAGCCGGCATCGAGCCGTCCCTCGTTGAACACCCCGGGGCGCACCCAGAACCCGCTGGCCGGATCGCGGCGCGGGGCGTCGGCGGCGATCCAGCGCTCCGCCAGCGCCCGCGCTTGCTCCGCCAGCAGCGGCGGCCGCGGCACGGTCCAGCAGGCGCGGCCATGCGCCTTGCTGAGGGTACCGGCGAGCGGCGCAAGGGCCGCGAGGTCCTTCTCGACACTGCGCGCCCCCTCGTCGTTGAGGGCCGCGGCGAACACCGTACCGCCCACGGCCACCTCGCCCAGGGCACGGGCGAGCAGCGCCCGACCCTCCTCGCGCGAGCGCGGTGGCAGGACGACGATGGCGTCGGCGGGCGACGTCGCCACCAGCGAAGACGCGTCGCCGTCGGGCAACGACGGCTCGCAGCGGGTGGGAACGCCCTCCGCCACCAGCGATGCGTGCAGCGGGCGGAAGCCCTGCTCGGCATGCCAGCGGATGCCGGCGGGAACGCCCTGCGTCAGTCCCGGCAAAGCGCGCAGCACCTCGATGCACGGCCCAGGCGGCAGGACTTCGAGCAGCTGCGGAAGAGCCACGCGGAGCACGGCGAGCGGGGACGGTTCCGGCATGCCGCCAGTCTAGCGGCCTCGCGGCGGGAACCGGCGCGGCGGAGTCTCAGCGCGACGGATCGCCGCCGCCCGGTGTGGCGGCCCGGCGTGCCGCGACGAACGAGCGCACCATCAGCACCAGCAGCCCTGCCGACAGTGCCAGCATGCCGAAGTTGACCCAGAAGGCCATCGGGCTCATCTGCTCGGCGCGGACGGCGAACGCGGCGGCGGGGGCCAGCATCCCCAGCAGGGCGACCACGGCGGCGACGTGCATCAAGGCCTTGCGCGCGCCGTCGAAGGCGATCGCGAGGCCGGCCAAGGCCGCCAGCACGACCCCGAGGTAGGCCGGCAGCAGCGCCGTACCGGTCGACGAGAAGGCGAAAGCGCCGAGCCCGAGGGCGATCAGCAGGGCGGCGAAGATCAGCGTGGTCTTGGGCATCGTGGGTTCGCGGGGGTGGGCTACGATCTTCACTCTGCACGACCCGCCGTTACCGGAGCGTCATCGTACGCCTCGTGCTGCAGGCAGGCGCGCTCATGGAGGTGGCGAGCCTGTCGGCGGATCGGAGCGCGCTCGGGCTCGGCATGGCGAGCCTGTCGGCGGATCGGAGTGCGCTCGAGCTCGGCAAGGCGAGCCTGTCGGCGGATCGGGCCACCTGCTTTCCGCGCGATCGCCCATCCATGGGCTCACGCGCGGCGCTCGGCTCCTGCCTCGCTGCCGCAGGATAGCCCTCACCGCCGCGGCTCGCCCACCAGGCACCACGCTCGCGACTGCGGAGCGGGACGCGTAGCCGTCGCCGGCCGCGACCCCATGGGCCACGAAGGCAGGCGCGCTCGGAACGTTGCGCTCGGAACGGCGGGCCGTGCATCGCGAAGGCAGGCGCGCTCGATGCAGGCGCGCCCGGAACGGCGCGCCCGTCAAGGCGAGGAGTTCCGGAGCAGCCCGCGGTCAAGCCCGGGACTCACACCCCGATCGGGTTGGCCTTCCCGGGATCGATGCCGAAGACCTTGATCGCGCGCGCCACATCCTTGGCGTTCATCTTGCCCTCGGCCGCGAGCGCGGCGATGGCGGCGTGGGCGATGTAGTGGCGGTCGACCTCGAAGTGCCGGCGCAACTTGGCCCGCGTGTCCGAGCGGCCGAAGCCGTCGGTGCCGAGCACGCTGTAGCGCATCGGCACGAAGGCGCGGATCTGGTCGGCGTACTGGCGCACGTAGTCGGTGGCGGCGATCGCCGGGCCCTGCCGCCCTTCCAGCAGCGTGGTGACGTAGGGCTTGCGCGGCGTCTTCGCCTCCGGGTTCAGGCGGTTCCAACGCTCGGCGTCGAAGCCCTCGCGGCGCAGCTCGGTGAAGCTCGGGCAACTCCAGAGGTCGGAGGAAACACCGAATTCCTTGTCGAGCAGTTCGGCGGCGAACATCGCCTCGCGCAGGATCGTGCCCGAGCCCAGCAGCTGCACGCGCAGCTCGCCCTTCTTCGGGCGCCCGGCGTCGCGCAGCAGGTACATGCCCTGGATGATTCCTTCCGCCGCGCCTTCCGGCATGTCCGGGTGGGCGTAGTTCTCGTTCATCAGGGTGAGGTAGTAGTACTCGTCGACCTGCTCGGTCAGCATCCGCCGCATGCCGTGCTGGAGGATGACCGCGACCTCGTAGGCGAAGGTCGGGTCGTAGGGGCGGCAGTTCGGGATGTTGCCGGCCAGCAGGTGCGAATGGCCGTCCTGGTGCTGGAGCCCTTCCCCGTTGAGGGTGGTGCGGCCGGCGGTGGCGCCGAGCAGGAAGCCCCTGGCGCGCATGTCGGCGGCCTGCCAGGCCGAATCGCCCACGCGCTGGAAGCCGAACATCGAGTAGAAGATGTAGAACGGCAGCATCGGCACGTCGTTGCTGCTGTAGCTGGTGGCGGCGGCCATCCAGCTGGCGAAGCTGCCGGCCTCGTTGATGCCCTCCTGCAGCACCTGCCCGGCCGCGTCCTCGCGGTAGAACATCAGCTGGTCGGCGTCGACCGGCTTGTACTTCTGGCCGTGCGGCGAGTAGATGCCGATCTGCCGGAACAGCCCTTCCATGCCGAAGGTGCGCGCCTCGTCGCAGATGATCGGCACCGTGCGCGGGCCGACCGCCTTGTCGCGCAGGATCACGTTCAGGGCCTGCACGAAGGCCATGGTGGTGCTGATCTCGCGGTCGCCGCTGCTCTTCAGCAGGCGCTCGAACGCCGCGAGCTCGGGCGTCGGCAGCGATTCGCTGGCCTTGGCGCGGCGCTGTGGCAGCGGCCCGCCGAGGGCCTCGCGGCGCGCCTTGAGGTACTGCACCTCCGGCGCCTCCGGGCCGGGGTGGTAGAACGGCACTTCGGGCAACTGCTCGTCGCTGACCGGGATGTTGAAGCGGTCGCGGAAGGCGCGAACGGCCGCATCGTCCAACTTCTTCTGCTGGTGGGTGATGTTGATCGACTCGCCGGCCTTGCCCATGCCGTAGCCCTTCACCGTCTTGGCGAGGACCACGGTCGGCTGGCCCTTGTGGTTCACCGCGGCGTGGTAGGCGGCATAGACCTTGTGCGGGTCGTGGCCGCCGCGGTTCAGGCGCCAGATGTCCTCGTCGGACAGCGAGGCGACCATCTGCCTGGTTTCCTCGTACTTGCCGAAGAAGTGCTCGCGCGTGTAGGCGCCGCCGAAGGCCTTGCAGTTCTGGTACTCGCCGTCGACGGTCTCCATCATCAGCTTCCTGAGCGTGCCGTTGGCGTCCTTGGCGAGCAGCGGGTCCCAGTAGCTGCCCCAGACGAGCTTGAGCACGTTCCAGCCGGCGCCACGGAATTGGCCCTCCAGTTCCTGGATGATCTTGCCGTTGCCGCGCACCGGGCCGTCGAGGCGCTGCAGGTTGCAGTTGATGACGAAGACCAGGTTGTCGAGGCCCTCGCGGCCGGCCAGCGAGATCGCACCGAGGCTCTCGGGCTCGTCGCATTCGCCGTCGCCGAGGAAGCACCAGACCTTGCGGTCG
>JAGXSL010000140.1 GCA_018333835.1 Lysobacteraceae bacterium | reverse complement strand
CGATCCGCGCCGCGCCCGTGGGCCATGGGGATCGCAGGAGGCGCACATGGATGTGCGCCGTCCGGCGACTGCGGAGCGGGACGCGTAGCCGTCGCCGGCCGCGACCCCGTGGCCCACGAAGGCAGGCGCGCTCGGAATAGTCGGCCCATGGGGCCGCGCAGGCAGGCGCGCTCGGACCGGCGAACCGCCCGTTCAGACCTGCGGCGGCACCCGCACCACGAAGCGGGCTCCGCCCAGTTCGGCGGAACGCTCGACGCTCAGGGCGCCCTGGTAGGCGGCGCAGATGTCCTGCACGATCGACAGGCCGATGCCGTGGCCCTGCACCCGCTCGTCGCCACGCACACCACGCTGCAGCAGGCGCTCGACCTGGTCCTCCGGGATGCCGGGGCCGTCGTCCTCGACCACGATCACGATGCCCGGCCGCTTGCCCGGCGAGGCCGGCAGCACCCCGACCTGCAGGGCGACCCGCCGCCGCGCCCACTTGAAGGCGTTCTCCAGCAGGTTGCCGAGCAACTCCTGCAGGTCGCCCAGCTCGCCGTGGAAGCGCGCCGCCGGGTCGATCTCGAACTCGGCCAGCACGCCCTTGCCGGCGTAGATCTTCTCCAGCCCGAGCACGATGCCCTCGGCGGTGGGTTCGACCTTGAGCGGCACGGCGAACAGCACGTGGCCGGAACGCGCAGCGCGCGAGAGCTGGTAGTTGACGATGTCGTTCATGCGCTGCACCTGGCTGCGCACCTCCTCGCGCAGGCCTTCGCCCGAGGCGCCGGCGTCGAGCCGGCTCTGCAGCACGGCGAGCGGAGTCTTGAGCGAGTGCGCGAGGTCGCCCAGGGTGCGTCGCACCTGCTCCAGGTTGCGGCGCTCGGAGTCGATCAGGGCGTTGATGCTCTCGGTGAGCGGTTGCAGTTCGCGCGGGTGCTCGTCGAGCAAGCGTGCCACGCTGCCCTGCTGGACCTCGCCCAGCGCGCGCTGGACGCCGGCCAGCGGCCGCAGGCTCCAGCGCAGGGCCAGCGCCTGCACCACCAGCAGCAGCAGCACGGCGCCGCCGAGCCAGGACCACAGGGTGCGGCGGAACACGCCGACCTGGTTGGCGACGTAGGCGGCGTCCTCGTAGATGGCGAGGGTGAGTTCGAGGTCGCCGCGGCCGGTCTCCCAGATGGTGGTGAGCGAGTAGCGGTAGACCGCGAGCGTGCGGCCGCTCGCCTCGGTCGCCGGCAGCGGCCCCTCGAAGCGGCCCCGCCCCGGCACGCCCGGCTCCGGCGGCGGCAGGATGCGGCCGAGCGAGGAGGCCGATTCCCAGCGCAGGTTGCGCCCCAGCATGCCGGCGTAGAGGCCGCTGCCGGGGCGGTCGAAGCGCGGATCGGGTGGCACCTGCGGCATCACGATCGAGCCCGAACGCAGCACTTCGGCGCCGTTGAGGTAGGCTTTGGCGAAGTTCTCCAGACGCTCGCGCTGGCTGGTCAGGGCGGCGTTGGCGAAGGCGCGGTCGAGCGCCGCGCCGGTCAGGCCGAGGAAGGCCACCAGCCCGAGGCTGGCGGCCAGGAACTGGCGCGCCTGCAGCGAGAGGCGGCGGCGCACCATCGGCACCGGATCACTCGTTGCGCGGGATCGCGAAGCGGTAGCCGCGGCCGCGCACGGTCTCGATCGGCTTCAGCTCGCCTTCCGGGTCGAGCTTCTTGCGCAGGCGGCCGATGAAGACCTCCAGCACGTTGGAGTCGCGGTCGAAGTCCTGCTGGTAGATGTGCTCGGTGAGGTCGGCCTTCGAGACCAGCTCGCCGGCGTGCAGCATCAGGTATTCGAGCACCTTGTACTCGTAACTCGTCAGGTCGACCGGGTTGCCGCCGACGCTCACCGTCTGCGCCGAGAGGTCGAGCCGCACTGGCCCGCACTCCAGCAGCGGCTTGCTCCAGCCGGCGGCGCGGCGCAGCAGGGCGTTGATGCGGGCCAGCAGTTCCTCGACGTGGAAAGGCTTGACGAGGTAGTCGTCGGCGCCCGATTTCAGGCCCTCGACCTTGTCCTGCCACGAGGAGCGCGCGGTGAGGATCAGGATCGGGAACTTCTTGCCCTCCGAGCGCAGCGCGCGCACCAGGTCCATGCCCGACATCTTCGGCAGGCCAAGGTCGATGATCGCCATGTCGAACGGCACTTCGCGGCCGTGGTAGAGGCCTTCCTCGCCGTCGCCGGCGGCATCGACCGCGAAACCTTCGCGCTTGAGCCGGGCGGCCAGGGTTTCCCGCAGCGGGGCTTCGTCTTCGACCAGCAGGATGCGCATGGACTCTCCTTGGCAGGGCCGGTCGCGCCGGCGTCAGGGGTGGTCGCCGCGCTCGACGGGCGGCAGGGTCTCGGGCAGGTCGAGTTCGCCGGGCGGCGGGCGGCGCGGCTCCGTTGCCGGACGCTCGCCGAAGCCCGGACGCTCGCCGAAACGCGGGCGCTCGCCGAAGCCCGGGCGCTCGAGCAAGGGCTGCGACGGGGTGTCGCGCCAGGCTTCGCGGCGGCGCTCGCGCGGATCCTCGCGCATGATCCGCACGCGGCCGTCGGGGGTCAGCACCTTGAGCCGGTAGACGTCCCGGCCGTCGCGCTGCATGCGCTCGGCGCGCAGCACCTCGCCGCCGGTCTGGCGCTCGGCGCGCAGCACCGACTCGGGCAGTTCCGAGCGCTCGCGCGGCGCCGCCGGGGCGGGCTCGGGCGGCGGTTCGGCCTGCGCCCGCAGCTCGGCCGCGAACAGCAGGCCGGCGCACAGGACGAGGAAGGCGGAGGGGGCGGGGACGCGCATGCAGGCAAGGATAGCGAGGCGGGCGGCCAGGCGGCCAGCGGTGGGTGCAGTCTGGTCGGCGGGCGGTGAACCGGCTCTTAAGTCGGGTCGCGGAAGATCTCGCCGACGCAGCAGCGCAGCGAGCCGCCGGCCTTCTCGATCTCCGGCAGCGGCACCGCGTGCAGGCGGAAGCCGGCGTCGGCGAAAGCCCGGTGGCCGGCCGCCGGCAGGGCCGCGACCGCCCGGGCACCGAGGAAGGCGGCATCGGTGGCGACGGCGAGGCCGTTGCCGGCGTAGGCCCGGCGCGCCGCGGCATCGAGGGCCAGCGCGTGCGGGGCGTGGAAGCGCAGGATGGCCCCGGCCAGCGCCGGGTCGGCGAAACCGTCCGGGCAGGCCACGGCCAATCGGCCGGCGTAGATCTGCAACAACACGTTGGTGTGGTACTCGCCGGACGCCAGATCGAACACCAGGGTGGCGTCGAGCCCGAAGGCGGCGTGCATGGCCGCCGCGCCTTCGGCGTCGCAACGCTCGGAAAGGCCGCAATAGCCGAGATTCCGCGCCCGGTCGATCACCAGCGATCCGGTCAGTTCGGCGATGCCGGGCTGCCGCGACAGGTCGATCGTCCGGTAACCGAGCACCCCGGTGAAGAAGCCGCGGATGTCGGCGCGCGCCGCCTCGCGCTGGCGCACCGCGTGCCGCATGTGGCCGATCACCAGCCGTCCCGGTGCGGTGGCGAAGGCGTTGTTCGGGAACACCGCGTCCGGCGTGGCCGGATCGCCGGGAAAGGTCACCACCGGCAGATGCGCCGAGAGCGCCTTGGCCAGCGCGCGGTGCTCGGCCAATGCCAGCTCGGCATCGATGCCCCCGGCCATGGCCATGTAGGCGTTGTCCTGCGCCGATTCGGCGGCCAGCGTGATGCCCTCGGGCGCGACCAGGAACAGGCCTGCCGGCAGGGCGCGGGCCGGATCCGGCAAGCACTTGGCGGCGAAGGCGAAGAAGGCCTCGGGGTCGCGGGTGATCATGCGGCGAGCTCGCGGCCTCCGGTCAGCGCCAGGGCACGCTCCAGCACTTCGAGGCCGGCACCGGGCTTCGCCGCGCCCTCGCCCAAGACCTGCCGGAAGGCCCGCCCGCCGGGCTGGCCGTGGAACAGCCCGAGCAGGTGGCGGCTGATGTGCTTGAGCGCGACGCCGCGTGCCCGTTGCGCCGCCACGTAGGGGAAGTAGGCGCGCAGCAGGGCTTGGCGCGGGCGCAGCGCGGCGCCCTGCAGGGCCACCGCCATGGCGTGCAGGCGGTAGGGCTCGTGGTAAGCGGCGCGACCGACCATGACCCCGTCGACGTGGGCGAGTTGCGCCTGCACCTCGTCGAGCTCGCGCAGGCCGCCGTTGATGAGTACGGTGAGCTCCGGCCGTTCGCGCTTCAGGCGCTGCACCCATTCGGGGCGCAGCGGCGGGATCTCGCGGTTCTCCTTCGGCGAGAGGCCCTGCAGCCAGGCCTTGCGAGCATGGACGATGAAGCGGGTGCAGCCGGCGGCGGCCACGGTGTCGATGAAGGCGAGGAAGACGCCGTAGTCCTCCTGCTCATCGACGCCGAGCCGGCACTTCACCGTCACCGGCACCCGCACCGCCGCGCGCATGGCGGCGATGCAATCGGCGACCAGGGCCGGCTCCCGCATCAGGCAGGCGCCGAAGCGGCCGGCCTGCACGCGGTCGGAGGGGCAGCCGACGTTGAGGTTGATCTCGTCGTAGCCCCAGTCGGCGCCGATGCGGCTGGCCGCGGCCAGCAGGGCCGGGTCGCTGCCGCCCAGCTGCAGGGCGACCGGGTGCTCGGAGGCATCGAAGCCGAGCAGGCGCGGGCGGTCGCCGTGGACCACGGCGTTGGCGTGCAGCATCTCGGTGTAGAGCAGCGCCTGCGGCGCCAGCACGCGGTGGAAGGCGCGGCAGTGGGTGTCGGTCCAGTCCATCATCGGCGCGACCGAGAGGCGCAGGACGTGGGCGGGCAGTTCGGCGGCGTGCATCGGGCCATTGTCGCAGGCGCGGCCGCCGCGCGCCGGGCCGGCTAGACTGCCGGCATGGACTGGCTCGATGCCCTGCCCGAGGCCCGCGTGCTGCGGACGCCGGCGGCCCTGCTCGACTACACCCGCGACGAATCGCACGTGGTCGGCCCGCTGCCCCGCGCCGTGGTGCGCCCGCGCGGCGTGGCGGCCCTGCGCGAGCTGGTGCGCCGGGCCGGCGCGGAGGGCTTCACCCTGGTGCCGCGCGGTGCCGGCAGCGGCAAGGCCGGCGGCTGCGTGCCGACCCCGGGCAGCGTGGTGGTCGACCTCTCCGACTGGCCCGGGGCGATCACCGTCAACGCGGCCAACCTCAGCCTCTCGGCACCGGCCAGCGCCGGCCTCGCGGCGGTGAAGGAACACGCCGAGGCGGCCGGGCTCTGGTACCCGCCCGACCCGAATTCCTGGCCGCTGTGCAGCTTCGGTGGTTCGCTGGCGACGAATGCCGGTGGGCCCAACGCCTGCAAGTACGGCATGACGCGGCGCTGGGTGCTGTCGGTGGAGGCGCTGATGGCCGACGGCGAGGTGCACCGCTTCGGCATCGATTCGGTCAAGCAGAACAGCGGCCCCGACCTCGCGCAGTGGCTGATCGGCAGCGAGGGGCTGTTCGGGCTGATCCTCGGCGCCACCGTGGCCCTGCTGCCGCGCCGCCGCGAGCACCTGACGGTGCTGCTGCCGCTGCCCGACGCCGGCCTGCTGCCGGGCCTGCCGGCGCGGCTGTTCGGCGCCGGCCTGCTGCCTTCGGCGCTGGAGTTCTGGGACGCCGCGGTGCTCGCCGACCTGCGCGCCCACGGCCCGCCCGAGGCCCGCCGCCTGCCCGGCGAGGTGCTGGTGCTGATGGAGTTCGACGACGCCGGATGCAGCCACGCCGGTTTCGTCGAGGCCCTGCTCGACGCGCTCGGGGCTTGCGGCGAGCAGGCCGAGCTGGCCACCGGCGCGGCGCAGCGCGAGGCGCTCTGGGCGCTGCGGCGGACCACCAGCCAGCACCTCAAGCGGCGCTTCCCGCGCAAGGTGAGCGAGGACATCGTGGTGCCGCGCGACCGCCTGCCGGCCTTCTTCGAGCGGCTGGCCGGGCTGGACACGCCGACGGTGAGCTACGGCCACTTGGGCGACGGCAACCTGCACGTCAACCTGCTCGACGCCGGCGGGCTGGAGGGCGCGGCGCTGGAGGCCGCGCTGGCACCGCTGTTCGCGCTCTGCGTCGAGCTGGGCGGCACGCTCTCCGGCGAGCACGGCATCGGGCTCGCCAAGCGCGAGGCCTTCCTGCGCCACGCCGACCCCTACACGGTGGCGGCGCTGCGCGCGATCAAGCAGGCGCTCGACCCGCACGGCGTGTTCAACGCCGGCAAGGTGCTGTAACGACGAACGCCCCTCGCGGGGCGTCCGGATGGAACTCGGCGGCAGTCGGCGGAGGGGCGGCCCGCC
>JAGXSL010000139.1 GCA_018333835.1 Lysobacteraceae bacterium | reverse complement strand
CCGGCCCGCCTTGGCTGGGCGGCACGGCCGTCGGGGGTGCCCGAAGCGATTCGGGACAGGTGATAGCGGATCGTGCCTTCGCTGAGATCGAGTTGGCGGGCGATGGCGCGCTTGGGCACGCCCTTGGCGGCCAAGGTCTTGATGGTCATGCGGATCTCCAGATCGGTGATCGCCACGCCCGCTCCCGTCGAGGACGAAAGCGGTCGAGGCTACGGGGTCGACCCGGAGGTGCGTGAATCTGGGTGTCGCCTTACCAGCAAACTAGGGTGTCGTCTTACACCGCGACCGACTGCTCCGTGCGCTCGATAGAGACCACGGTGTAGCCGGCCTCCTTCAGCGATTCGGTGACCGCGGCATCAGACAGATCATGACCCTCCTTAAGTCCGATGGCGACGAGGCGGTCTTCCAGACTGACATGGACGGCCGCGACTTCCGGCTTCTTCGTGAATGCCTGCGTGATTCCGTTGGCGCAGAAGGCGCAGACGAGACCATTCACTTCCATCTTCAGCGTGGTGGCGGAGGCGGTGCCGGCGGCGATGGTGAGCACCAGGGACAGTGCGAAACGCTTCATTGGATTCTCCAGAAGATTGGGAAGGATTTAGAAGTTGAACATCAGGTTCAGGGCAGGACGCCCGTCTTGGTCGATACCGGCATCGATCCACCACGTCGAGGTGAAGAACCGCAGGGCGAGCTCGCGATTGACCTCGTCCATCCGCATTCCGGAGGTGCGTTTCGCCTTCAGCACGATCCAAGTGGCCATTCGGTCCATGTCGTGCTCATACGGCGCGACGCCAAACGACGCCACGTCACTGCGGAGGTGCCAGCCTTCGGCGGCGAAGTACTCAGAAACGAGTGCTGTGTAGATCCGCCGCGTCTCGAAGTCGAGCTGGAGACCGGCATGCCAGACGTCATTGCCAAGGCCGGCGGCCGCGCCCACGTATCGGGCGTTGCCGACGCCGGCCCAGACGAAGGCGTTGCCTTGTGCGCTGGGCAGATTCCATCGTTGCAGGAGCCTCGAAGCACGCACGAAAGTCACACTCGTGGTCCCCGAGACGCCCTCAAGGCTTTCCATCCGGGCATGACCACCCGATACGGACCAACGGAAGCTGGGGCTGTAGGTGTACGCCACCTGCTGAACGTCTTCGTTGGCATCAACCATCAACATGTGCCCATCGGCGTATCCGACAGGACGAGCCTGCGCTGCAGACGCGCAGAAGAAGGCGCTGGCCGTGACGGCCAGCATCCGCAAAGAAAAAGACATCGAGAAACTCCATCAGAAGCCCGGGAGGGCAGGGCCGCTGCGTTCGCAGCGGGGCCAATGGAGTTAGGCGATCGGAGGCCGCTGTTCGACGATATTGGCAAGGCTGCCGAGGGCCGCTGGTTTGGAAGCCACGAGTGCGGCGCGAGATCCGCACGTGAGCCTGGGCTTAGTGAGGGTCGCGAGAACCGGGGCGGCGCACGCCGCCTCGCAAGCCGAGGTGCAGGGCTCAGACGCAGAGCCGTCTGGTTGCTCGACGTCCTCCGCCATCGCGGCGCAGTGGGCTTCCGGGGTGGCAAGGCCCTCCAGGGTCATTTCCGCCAATGGCGCGGCCGAAGCCACGACCTGACTCAGAATCAGGGCGAGCAGGCACGCGAAGATGACGAGACGCTGGTACACAACGCAATGATCTTGCGAGTGACGTAGACGGGCGATCAACGTGGTCCAAGACGGGCTCGATAGGGGGCACTGCGGCTCGGCCGACGCTGAGCGTCTTCAAGCATCGCTGACGGTTAACGCTTTCTAAATCAGAGGCTTACGCCGATTGTGGGTGAAAAATGCATTTATCCCTGCCAACCCTCATGTGCAGCTCCATTGGTGGGGAGCACCCGCCATGCGGATTTCGGGCCGAGCATCCAGCGCGCCCTCCGCAGCCATCGGCGCCAGTTCGCATAATGGATATTATGTAGAAGGCGGGATGGCAGCCGGCAATCGGCCCGCATCGAAGGCCGCCGCCATCTCCGGCGACCAGAGCACGCGGCCACTCGCCCCCAGGGTCGTCAAGCCTTGCGCGGCGCGCTGTGAATCGCCCAACGTCTCGTTGGCGGGGAAAGATGCCAGAAAGCTCTACGTCTCAGGTGTCCGGGATCAGGGGGAGGTTACGACCTAATTCGAGCTCGATACGAAACGGGATCAAGATGGAACGACGCACCGATCGCACCACGGACCATGAACAGCTTCGGAGAGTCGCGGAAGGCATGCAGACGATAGAGGTGGTAGCGATCTGCCTCTGCGCTTGAGACTGCAACCTCGCTCTGAGTCACGAAGAAGGGTGTTTCCGCAACGTATGCCGTTGTCTTGACTTCAATGAGTCTTTCGCGGCCATCGGTTTCGAAGGAGAGTACGTCGAACCCGGCACCGTCACCGCGTGTTCTCGCGATGTGCTCCACCCGATCTGCAAGCCTTTTCTCACCTTCGGAATGCAATCGCCGGGCCTCGAACTCCATCACCATTAATTCGCCAGCTAATCCCAAAGATCTATTTCTCGCCTCGCGTGCGAGGTAATCACGCTGCACCAGCTTGGACGCAGTCCAAGGCAAGCGCGGCTCTCTCGCCGCCATTGGCTTAGGCTTCGGAGGGTTCACTACGAACGAAGCCAGGTCAGGCAGAAGGGGCGTCTCAGCCGGCGTTTCCACCTGAATGAGCGCGGCCTCATCAAGCACCGGGTCGAGGTTTACCGCCTCAGCGACCGCTTCGTGTAGAAGCGCCTGAACGTTGGGCAATGGCTTGTAACCCACCAGGGTTGGATACCCCGCGTCCATGAGCACAGCGCTGATGTTTCTGTGCTTGTACTCAATGGATGCGGCGTTCCTGACTGGCAGTTCTTCCGCGAGGAGCCGATTGTGTTCAGTCTTGTTAGGTCGCTGGCCCATTAGCTGCATGCGGAGCATGCGCAAATGAACCCGAACGATTGCGTCAACCTCGCGTCGCGACCAAGGACTACCGGCAACTTCGTCTTCCATGCGATCCCCCTCTGGTCCCACCAGGATATGACAGGAGCATCACCAGAACGAGGGGATAGCGGGTCACATATTCCTCCGATACTCCCCACCCACCTCATACAGCGCATGGCTGATCTGACCGAGGCTGTGGGTCTTCACCGCTTCGATCAGCGCGGCGAACAGGTTCTCGCGCTTCCGGGCGGTCTGCTGCAGGGGCTTCAGCCCGTCGGCCGCGCCGTCATTCCGCGCGCCCTGGTAGGCGCGCACGTTGGCGATCTGCTGGCCCTTCTCGTCTTCCGTGCTGCGGATCAGCTCGATGGTGGTGGTGATCTCGCCGCCGTGGTCCTTGCCGAGGAAGGTGTTCACGCCGATGAGGGGCAGGCTGCCGTCGTGCTTTTTCTGCTCGTAGTAGAGCGATTCCTCCTGGATCTTGCCGCGCTGGTACATGGTGTCCATGGCGCCCAGCACGCCGCCGCGCTCGCTCAGGGCCTCGAACTCCTTGTACACGGCCTCTTCCACCAGGTCGGTGAGCTGGTCCACCACGAAGCTGCCTTGCCAGGGGTTCTCGTTGAAGTTCAGCCCCAGCTCTTTGTTGATGATCATCTGGATGGCCACGGCGCGGCGCACGCTCTCTTCCGTCGGCGTGGTGATGGCCTCATCAAACGCGTTGGTGTGCAGGCTGTTGCAATTGTCGAACAGCGCGTACAGGGCCTGCAGCGTGGTGCGGATGTCGTTGAACTGGATCTCCTGCGCGTGCAGGGAGCGGCCGCTGGTCTGGATGTGGTACTTCAGCATCTGGGACCGTTCGTTGGCGCCGTAGCGCTCGCGCATGGCGCGGGCCCAGATGCGGCGGGCCACGCGGCCGATGACGGTGTACTCCGGGTCCATGCCGTTGCTGAAGAAGAACGACAGGTTGGGCGCAAAGTCGTCGATCTTCATGCCACGCGCGAGGTAGTACTCGACGATGGTGAAGCCGTTGCTCAGCGTGAAGGCCAGCTGCGAGATCGGGTTCGCCCCGGCCTCGGCGATGTGGTAGCCCGAGATGCTCACCGAGTAGAAGTTGCGCACCTTCTGGTCGACGAAGTACTGCTGGATGTCGCCCATCATCCGCAGCGCGAATTCGGTGCTGAAGATGCAGGTGTTCTGCGCCTGGTCCTCCTTGAGGATGTCGGCCTGCACGGTGCCGCGCACTGACATCAAAGTTTCGGCTTTGATCCGCGTATAGGTCGCTGCATCGCAGACTTGATCACCCGTCACGCCGAGCAGCCCGAGTCCAAGGCCGTTGTTGCCCTCGGGCAGGCCGCCGGAATACACGGGGCGGGTGCGGCCTTCGTAGAGCTTGGCGATGGTCTTCTGTGCCTCGGCCCATCGAGCGTCATCGGCCCTCAGGTACTTCTCCACCTGCTGGTCGATGGCGGTGTTCATGAACATCGCGAGGATGATCGGCGCCGGCCCGTTGATGGTCATGCTCACCGAGGTGCTGGGCGCGCACAGGTCGAAGCCGGAGTACAGCTTCTTCATGTCGTCCAGCGTGGCGATGGAGACGCCGGAATTGCCGATCTTGCCGTAGATGTCGGGGCGCTCGGCCGGGTCTTCGCCGTACAGCGTCACGGAATCGAACGCGGTGGAGAGGCGCACGGCCGGCTGGCCGAGGCTCAGGTAATGGAAGCGGCGGTTGGTGCGCTCCGGCGTGCCCTCCCCCGCGAACATGCGGATGGGGTCTTCGCCGGCTCGGCGATAGGGGTAGACGCCGCCGGTGTAGGGGTAATGGCCGGGCAGGTTTTCCTTCGAGAGGAACACCAGCAGCTCGCCCCAGCTCGTCCACCGCGGGGCGGCGATCTTCGGGATCTTCTGGTGGCTCAGGGACTCGCGATAGTTCTCGACGCGGATCACCTTGTCGCGGACGGTGTACTCGTTGAACTCGTCGGTGACCGACTTCAGCCGCTCAGGCCAGGCGCGCAGCAGCGCCAGCGATTCGGCACTGAGCGCGTTAAGCGCGTCGTTGTAGCGCTGGCGCAGGGTGAGCAGGGACCGATCGACAGCGGGCCGTGCCCCGCCCTCGCCCACCGGCAGCTCATGTCCAAGGGCCAGGTCCGCACTGGCGTAGGGCTCCAGCGCCTTCGGCAGCTTCGGGTCTTCCAACTCGTTCAAGGCCTGCCAACACGTCTGGGCGCGCTCGGCAGCCTCGCGCTGGCGTTGGATCTCGCCATTCATACGCCTGCCCTGCTCGGCGATCTCGGCGAGGTAGCGCACCCGCGAGCCGGGGATCAGCACGGTGGCGCGGGGTTCCTTGAGGCTCGTATCAATGACGGGCGCGAAGTTGCAGGCGTTGCTCGCAATGCCCTCGCCCAGCTTCGATTTCAGCCGCGCGCAGAGGTTGGCGAACATCCAACTCACGCCGGGGTCGTTGAACTGGCTGGCGATGGTCGGGTAGACGGGCACCTCGTCGTCGGGCATCTGGAAGGCCACGCGATTCCGCTTCCACTGCTTGCGCACGTCGCGCAGGGCGTCCTCGGCGCCGCGGCGATCGAACTTGTTGAGGATCACCAGCTCGGCGTAGTCGAGCATGTCGATCTTCTCGAGCTGGCTGGCCGCGCCGTAGTCGCTGGTCATCACGTAGACCGGGAAGTCGACCAGGTCGACGATCTCGGAGTCCGACTGGCCGATGCCGGCCGTCTCCACCAGCACGAGGTCGTAACTCAAGCCGCGCAGGAAGGCGATGCAGTCCTTCAGCACGACATTCGTCGCTACGTGCTGGCGGCGGGTGGCCATCGAGCGCATGAAGACGCGCGGCGAGCGCAACGAGTTCATGCGGATGCGGTCGCCGAGCAGCGCGCCACCGGTGCGGCGGCGGGTCGGATCGACCGAGATCACGGCGATGCGCATGGCCGGGAAGGCCTGCAGGAAGCGGTTGATGATCTCGTCGGTGACCGAGCTCTTGCCAGCACCCCCCGTGCCGGTGAGGCCGATCACCGGGGTCTTGCCGCCGGCCAGCTGCCAACCCTTGCGGAGTGTCGCCAGCTCGGCCTCGGGGATGGCACCCTCTTCGATCGCCGAGAGCATGCGGCCGACGGCGATCTCGTCCTCGGGAGTGACGGCGGCGGGCTTCTGCGTCGCCAGGCGCGCCTTGTGGGTGCGGGCCACCAAGTCCTCGATCATCCCGACCAGGCCCATCGCCATGCCGTCGTTCGGGTGGTAGATGCGCTCCACGCCGTAGGCCTGCAGCTCGGCGATCTCCTCCGGGGTGATGGTGCCGCCGCCGCCGCCGAACACGCGGATGTGTCCGGCGCCGCGCTCCCGCAGCATGTCCACCATGTAGCGGAAGTATTCGATGTGGCCGCCCTGGTAGCTGGAGAGCGCGATGCCGTCGGCGTCCTCCTGCAGGGCGGCGCGCACCACCTCCTCGACCGATCGGTTGTGCCCGAGGTGGATGACCTCCACGCCCTGCGCCTGGATCAGTCGGCGCATCACGTTGATGGCGGCGTCGTGGCCGTCGAACAGGCTGGCGGCGGTAACGAAGCGCAGCGGCGAGGCTTCGGCGGCGGGGTGCGGAATGGTGTTGGCGGGGGTGCCCATGGCGGCCACGGTCCGGGTTCGAGTGAATGCCCGATTGTACGTCGCCGCCCTGCCCTGTCGTCCGTCCTCAATCGGCCGCGGGGGCCGATGCCGGCTGGGGCTGCGCCCGCAGCGGCACGTCCATGTTGGCCAACAGCCACGCGGTCGCCACCCACGCGGCCACGTTGACATCGAGCTTGCGTCCATCGACCTGCTCCAGCGTGTCGCTGGGCGTGTGGTGGACGTCGAAGTAGTGGGTCATGTCCTGCTCGATGTCGAAAACCGGCACGCCAGCTTCCCGGAACGGCGTCATGTCCGGGCCACCGGTTGCGAGGTTGTCGCCCGGGAGGATACCGAGCGGGCCCAGTACCGAGCGGATGCCGTCGAAGGCCGGCAGCGCCGCATCGGCGACGCGCGTCCGGAAGGCGTACGGCAGGTCGCCGCCGGCATCGGCCTGGTTGCCAATGAAGTACTCGCCGAGCCGCTCGCGATGCCGCGCCACGTAAGCGCGCGCGCCGAGCAGCCCGAACTCCTCGGCGCCGAAGAAGATGAGCCGGATGCTGCGCTTCGGGCGCTCGGGCAGCGCGGCGATGAGTGCCGTGGCCGCGGCGGTGATGCCGATGCCCGCGCCGTCATCCAGGGCGCCGGTGCCGCCGTCCCAGGAATCGAGGTGGGCGGAAAGGATCACGTATTCCTCCGGCTTCTCGCTGCCGCGGATGTCGGCGATGACGTTCCGGCTGACCACCGTGCCGGGCAAGCTGGGCCGTGTCTCGAAGCGGATGCGCAGCGGCCCGTGCCGGGCAAGTCGCTCGAGTTGGGCCGCATCGGGAGGCGACAGCGCGGCGGCGGGAATCTTCGGCACGTCCTCGGCGTAGCGCATCGTGCCGGTGTTGGCGTAGCGGTTCAGGTGCGTGCCGGCCGACCGCATCAGGAAGCCGACCGCGCCGCGTCGCGCGGCCTCGATGGCGCCGACGAATCGGGCCCGCACCGCATGGCCGTAGCCGGCGCCATCCATCGTCTTCACCGTGCGATACGTGACCACCGCGATCTTCCCGTCGAGTGAGCCGACGGGCGCGGCCAGCAGCGATTCGAGGGTGTCGAACAGCACCGCCTCGGCCTCGATGCCGCCCGGCGGCGTCGGCACGCTGCGCGGCAGGGTCGAGATCACCAGCGGATGCGGGAACGGGGCGATCACTTCGGCGCGCTCGGGGCCGCGCACCCAGCCCTCCATCGGGAATTCCTCGATGCGCACGTCCTCGAGGCCGAGACGGGTGAGTTCGCGCACCGCCCACTGCGCCGCGCGGGCCTCTTCCGGCGTGCCCGCCACGCGCGCGCCGACCTCGACGGTGAGCGATTCGACCAGCGCGTACGCCTCGGTGCCTTCCAGCGCGCGGTCGCGCAGCGCCGCGGCGATTTCGAGATCGCGCTGGGTGTGCGCAACGGCGGATGCAGCGCCGGCGGCGAACACCAGGGCGAGCGTCCGGACGAAGCGGAGGGCGTGGCGGTGCATGCGGTGGCCTCGGGCAGGGATGGGCAGGAACGACAGCGAACCGCAACCCGCCGCGCTGCGCAAGCCCTGGGTTTGGAAGCCCCGCCGCCCGGCTAGAGCATTTGCTTTACAATGCGCGCCGCCGCCGGCCCCCGGCGGCTTCGGCTTTTACGCATCCTGCTTTCGGATCAGGCACTTGCTTGCCGCCGATCCTCCCCCGGAGCCCCGCAATGATCTTCGAAACCCTCGCCAAGACCGGCCACGAGGAAGTGGTGTTCTGCCACAACCCGGACGCCGGCCTGAAGGCCATCATCGCCATCCACAACACCGTGCTCGGCCCGGCGCTCGGCGGCACGCGCATGTGGCCCTACGCCACCGAGCAGGATGCGGTGGACGACGTGCTGCGCCTCTCGCGCGGCATGACCTACAAGGCGGCGGTGTCCGGCCTGAATCTCGGTGGCGGCAAGGCCGTGATCATCGGCGACCCGAACAAGGACAAGTCGGAGGCCCTGTTCCGTGCCTTCGGTCGCTTCGTGAACTCGCTGGGCGGCCGCTACATCACCGCCGAGGACGTCGGCATCGACGTCAACGACATGGAGTACGTGTTCCGCGAGACCGAGTTCGTCACCGGCGTGCACCAGGTGCACGGCGGCTCCGGCGATCCCTCGCCCTTCACCGCCTACGGCACCGTGCAGGGCCTGCTGGCCGCGCTGCACGTCCGCTTCGGCAACGAGGACGTCGGCAGGTACAGCTACGCCGTGCAGGGCGTGGGCCACGTCGGCATCGAGTTCGTGAAGCTGCTGCGCGAGAAGGGCGCCAAGGTCTTCGTCACCGACATCAACCAGGCCGCCGTGCAGCGCGCAGTGGACGAGTTCGGCTGCGAGGCGGTGGGTCTCGACGAGATCTACGACGTGGATTGCGACGTCTACTCGCCGACCGCCCTCGGCGGCACGGTGAACGCCAACACCCTGCCGCGGCTCAAGTGCAAGATCATCTGCGGCGCGGCCAACAACCAGCTCGCCAACGACGAGATCGGCCACGAGGTGGAGCAGCGCGGCATCCTCTACGCGCCGGACTACGCGGTGAACGCCGGTGGCCTGATGAACGTCTCACTCGAGATCGACGGCTACAACCGCGAGCGCGCCATGCGCATGATGCGGACGATCTACTACAACCTCGGCCGCATCTTCGAGATCAGCAAGCGCGAGGGCATCCCGACCTTCCGCGCCGCCGACCGCATGGCCGAGGAGCGCATCGCCAGCATCGGCAAGCTCAAGCTGCCGCACCTCGGCTCGGCCCGGCCACAGTTCATGGGCCGCAAGGGCTGATATGCGCCCCTTCCCCGTTTCCGACGACATCGACGCCCTCCGCGAGGCCGTCCGCCGCTTCGCCGAGGCCGAGATCGCGCCGCGCGCCGCGCGGATCGACCACGACAACCTGTTCCCCGCCGACCTGTGGCGGAAACTGGGCGAAATGGGCCTGCTCGGCATCACCGTGCCGGGCGAGTACGGCGGCAGCGGGATGGGCTACCTCGCGCATCTCGTCGCGATGGAGGAGATCAGCCGCGCCTCGGGCTCGGTGGGCCTCTCCTACGGCGCGCATTCCAACCTCTGCGTCAGCAACCTGTACGCCAACGGCAACGAGGCGCAACGCGCGAAGTACCTGCCGAAGCTGTGCAGCGGCGAGTGGGTGGGTGCCCTGGCGATGAGCGAGCCGGGTGCCGGCTCCGACGTGGTCGGCTCGATGGCCTGCCGCGCCGAGCGGCGTGGTGACGTTTGGATCGCCAACGGCAGCAAGATGTGGATCACCAACGGCCCCGAGGCCGACGTGCTGGTCGTCTACCTGCGCACCGCCGGCAAGGAGGCCGGCAGCCGCTGCGTGACCGCCTTCATCGTCGAGAAGGGCATGAAGGGCTTTTCCACCGCGCAGAAGCTCGACAAGCTCGGCATGCGCGGCAGCAACACCTGCGAGCTGGTGTTCGAGGATTGCGAGATCCCGGCGGAGAACGTGCTGGGCGAAGTGCACCAGGGCGTCAAGGTGCTGATGAGCGGCCTCGACACCGAGCGCCTGGTACTCACCGGCGGGCCGCTCGGGCTGATGCAGGCGGCGCTCGACATCGCCCTGCCCTACGTGCGCGAGCGCAGGCAGTTCGACGCCCCGATCGGCAGCTTCGGCATCATGCAGGCCAAGATCGCCGACATGTACACGGCCCTGCAGAGCAGCCGCGCCTTCGCCTACCAGGTGGGCCGCGACTTCGACGCCGGCCGCACCAGCCGCGTCGACGCGGCGAGCTGCCTGCTGCACGCCTCCGAGGCCGCCGTGCAGGTGGCGCTGGAGGCCATCCAGGCCCTCGGCGGCAACGGTTACATCAACGAGTACGCCACCGGCCGCATCCTGCGCGATGCGAAGCTGTACGCCATCGGCGCCGGCACCAACGAGATCCGCCGCATGCTGATCGGGCGCGAGCTGTTCAACGACCGCGGCTGAAACGCAGCGGACCCGGCGCAAGGCCGGGTCCGCGTCCTTCTTGCAGCGTGGGTTGGCTCATTCCGTCCTTGCGGCCAGCTTGGCCAGGGTGCGGGCGATGATCGCCTCGACTTCCGCCCCCGAGGCGGCGATCACCTCGCGCACTTCACCGGGCATCATCTCGGCCATGCCGGCGGAGTTCATCCGCGAGATGATCACGCGGTCATCGCTGGTCTGGTAGACCGCCACCCGGCACGGGATCATCGAGGCGACGAAGCGCGTCTCGTCGCTGTCGAGCAGGGCCGCGCTGTAGCGCCCCGAGCAGATCTCGAGGATCAGCACCGGGTCCAGGGTGAAGCCACGGGCGGCGAGGATGCCGCTCATGTTGACGGTGTCGAGATGGCTCCAGCCGGCGGCGCGGGTCTCCTCCAGCAGGGCCGCGACCGTGGTCGGCAGGTCGGCCGGGCTCTGGTTTTCGACGAACATCGGGTGCGGCGAGACATTCGCCGGCGTGGCGGCGGCGGGGGTGTTGCGGGCGGCCCAGGCCGGGGTGGCGAGGACGGCGGCCACGAGCAGGGCCGCAAGAACGGGACGGAAGGTGAACATGGTGGGGCTCCTTGCTGGGTGATGTTGCGTGAAATCTAATTTAGATTATTCTGAATGAAAGGGACGTGAAGGTTGCCGGACGTGCTGGCCGGTTTGCGGCCGCGCGGCACCGGGGCGGATAATCCGGCCTTTCCTTCCAGCGGGGTTTCCATGTCGGACATCGTCATCCTCGGCGCCAAGCGCACCGCCCTCGGTGCCCTCCTCGGCCAGTTCACCGGCGTGCCCGCGCCGACCCTTGGCGCCGCGGCGATCAAGGGCGCGCTGGCGCAGGGTGGCGTCGCTGTTGAGGCCGTGTCCGAAGTGATCCTGGGCTGCGTGCTGCCGGCCGGCCTCGGCCAAGCCCCGGCGCGGCAGGCGATGCTGGCGGCGGGCATCCCGGCGGGCACAGGTGCCACCACCATCAACAAGGTCTGCGGCTCGGGCATGAAGGCGGTGATGCTCGGGGCCGACCTGATCCGCGCCGGCTCGGCCGAGGTCGTCGTCGCCGGCGGCATGGAGAGCATGACCAACGCCCCGCACCTGCTGGCCGGCTCGCGCACTGGCATCCGCTACGGCAGCGCCGAGATGCTCGACCACATGGCCTGGGATGGTTTGACGAATCCCTACGACAAGCAGCCGATGGGCGGTTTCGGCGAGCTTTGCGCCGGCAAGTACGGCTTCACCCGCGAGGAGCAGGACGCCTACGCCGCCGAGTCGGTGCGCCGCGCCCAAGCCGCGCAGGCCGCCGGCGTGTTCGCGGACGAGATCGTCCCGGTCGTCGTCGCCGGCAGGAAGGGCGACACCACCATCGATCAGGACGAGCAGCCGGGCCGCTGCAGCATCGAGAAGATCCCGACCCTGCGCCCGGCCTTCAAGAAGGACGGCACCATCACCGCCGCCAGTTCCTCCTCGATCAACGACGGCGCCGCCGCGCTGGTGCTGGCATCGAGCGACAAGGCCAAGGCGCTCGGCGCCGCGCCGCTGGCTCGCATCGTGGCCCACGCCACGCACTCGCAGGCGCCGGAGTGGTTCACCACGGCACCGGTCGGGGCGATCCAGAAAGTGCTGGACAAGGCCGGCTGGACGGTGGATTCGGTCGACCTGTTCGAGGTGAACGAGGCCTTCGCCGTCGTCGCCATGGCGCCGATGCGCGAGCTCGGCATCCCCCACGCCAAGCTCAACCTCCACGGCGGCGCCTGTGCGCTCGGCCACCCGATCGGCGCTTCGGGCGCCCGCCTGCTGGTCACCCTGCTGAACGCGCTGGCCCGGACCGGCGGCAAGCGCGGGGTGGCGGCGCTCTGCATCGGCGGCGGGGAGGCCACCGCCATCGCCGTGGAACGTCCCTGAGCCGGTCGCGCCGGCCGGAAAAAAACGCTTTGCGGGCCTTGACTCCCGCGGGGTTCTTGTCATCATTGTCCTGACGTGCGCCTGAATCAGGCGCGCGTTTTCTTATACCCACCCGAGTACTCGAGGACCCGCCCCATGTCGCTGAACAAGTCGCTGCTCGCCCTGGCCGCCGCCCTGGCACTGACCGCCTGCGCCCCGCCGGCCGATGAGGCCGCCCCGGCCGATGAGGCCGCTCCGGCCGCCGATGCCGCCGCCGCTGCTCCGGCTGCCGATGCGATGGCCCCGGCCGCCGATGCCTACGCCCCGGCCGATCCGGCTGCTGACCCGGCCGCTGTCCCGGCTGACCCGGCTGCTGACCCGGCCGCTGTCCCGGCTGATCCGGCCGCTGTCCCGGCTGATCCGGCTGCTGCTCCGGCCGAGCCGGCTGCCGAGGAGACCCCGGCCCAGTAATCGGCCGGCGCTTCCCGCGTTCCGAAACCGCCGGGTCCGCCCGGCGGTTTTTTTTCACCCCGGCGATGGACCCCGGGCGATCCTGCCGCCACGGGATCGCTACACTCGCGGGCTGTTGCACCGCCAACGCCGACCGCATGCCCGTCCTGAACAGCCTGATCGATCCGCGCGCGCCCGATTTCCTCGTCAACGCGGAAAGCCTTAAGGCCGCCGTCGCCGAACTGCATGCCCGCCTCGCCCGCGCGGCGGAGGGCGGCGGCGACAGGGCCCGCGCCAAGCACAGCGAGCGCGGCAAGCTCTTGCCGCGCGAGCGCATCGAAGCCCTGCTCGACCCCGGCTCGCCCTTCCTCGAGATCGCGCCGCTGGCCGCAGAAGGCCTCTACGACGGGGCTGCGCCCGCGGCCGGGATGATCTGCGGCATCGGCAACGTGCACGGCCAGCAGGTGGTCGTGGTCGCCAACGACGCCACGGTGAAGGGCGGCACCTACTTCCCGATGACGGTCAAGAAGCACCTGCGGGCGCAGGAAATCGCGCTGGAAAACCGCCTGCCCTGCGTCTACCTCGTGGATTCCGGCGGTGCCTTCCTGCCGCTGCAGGACGAAGTGTTCCCGGACCGGGAGCACTTCGGCCGCATCTTCTACCACCAGGCGCGGCTGAGCGGCCTCGGCATCCCGCAGATCGCCGTGGTGATGGGCAGTTGCACCGCTGGTGGTGCCTACGTGCCGGCGATGTGCGACGAATCGATCATCGTCAAGGAACAGGGCACGATCTTCCTCGGCGGCCCGCCGCTGGTGAAGGCCGCGACCGGCGAAGTGGTCGACGCCGAGGCGCTGGGCGGCGCCGACGTGCACACCCGCATCTCCGGCGTGGCCGACCACTACGCCGAGGACGACCGCCACGCGCTGGCCATCGCCCGCGACGTGCTGGCGCACCTGAATCGCAAGAAGTCGCCGACGGTGGCGGTGCAGCCGATCCGCGAGCCGCTCTACCCCGCCGAACAGCTCTACGGCGTGGTGCCGAAGGACACCCGCAAGCCCTTCGACATCCGCGAGGTGATCGCGCGGCTCGTCGACGGCAGCGAGTTCCAGGAGTTCAAGGCGCGCTACGGCACCACCCTGGTCTGCGGCTTCGCCCACCTGCACGGTTATCCCGTGGGCATCGTCGCCAACAACGGCATCCTGTTCGCCGAGAGCGCGCTGAAAGGCGCGCACTTCATCGAGCTGTGCAACCAGCGCGACATCCCGCTGGTCTTCCTGCAGAACATCACCGGCTTCATGGTCGGCAAGAAGTACGAGAACGCCGGCATCGCCAAGGACGGCGCGAAGATGGTCACCGCGGTCGCCTGCTCGCACGTGCCGAAGTTCACCGTGGTGATCGGCGGCAGCTTCGGCGCCGGCAACTACGCGATGTGCGGCCGCGCCTACGGGGCGCGCTTCCTGTGGATGTGGCCGAACGCGCGCATCTCGGTGATGGGCGGCGAGCAGGCCGCCAGCGTGCTGGCGACGGTGAAGCGCGACGGCCTCGAGGCCGCCGGCAAGGCTTGGAGCGCCGAGGAGGAGGAAGCCTTCAAGGCGCCGATCCGCGAGCAGTATGAGACCCAGGGCAGCCCGTACTACGCGACCGCGCGGCTGTGGGACGACGGCATCATCGATCCGGCCGACACCCGCCGCGTGCTCGGCCTCGCGCTGTCCGCCGCCTTGAACGCACCGATCGAACGCACCACCACCACCGAGCAGCGCTACGGCGTGTTCCGGATGTGATCCGAGCGGAGTCCCGATGTCCTCACCGATCGACCTTCAGCACCGTGGCGCCGTGGCCTGGCTCTCGCTGGCCCGCCCCGGGGTGCACAACGCCTTCGACGCCGACCTGATCGCCGCACTCAACGCCGCGCTCGATACGCTGGCTGCCGACGACGGCGTGCGCGCAGTCGTCCTGACCGGCCAGGGCAGCACCTTCTCGGCCGGCGCCGACCTGCACTGGATGCGCGGTATGGCGAGCGCCAGCGAGGCCGAGAACCTCGCCGACTCGCTCGAACTTGCGCGGCTGATGCGCGGCTTGAACTTCTTCCCGAAGCCGACCATCGCCCGCGTCAACGGCTCGGCCTACGGCGGCGGCGTCGGGCTCGTGGCCTGTTGCGACATCGCCATCGGCGTCGAGGGTGCGAAGTTCTCGCTGTCCGAAGCCAAGCTCGGCCTGGTGCCGGCGGTGATCTCGCCCTACGTGGTGGCCGCCATCGGCGCACGGCAGGCTCGCAAGCTGTTCCAGACGGCGGAAGTCTTCGAAGCGCCGGAAGCACAGCGCATCGGCCTGCTGCACCGCTGCGTGCCCGCCGCCGAACTCGACGAGGCGGTCGAGCGCGAGTTGCACTGGCTCGGCAAGGGCGGTCCGATCGCGCAGAGGGAGGCCAAGACGCTGGCCCTGCGCATGGGCGGCATGAGCCGCGAGGATGCCGAACGCATCGACACCGCGAACGCCCGGTTGATCGCCCGCCTGCGTGTCTCGCCGGAAGGCCAGGAGGGCATCGGGGCCTTCCTCGACAAGCGCGCGCCGCGCTGGGTGAGCGCCTGATGTTCCACACCGTCCTCATCGCCAACCGAGGCGAGATCGCCTGCCGCGTCATTCGCACCGCGCGCAAGCTCGGGATCCGCACCGTCGCCGTCTACTCCGACGCCGATGCCGACGCCCAGCACGTGCGCCTCGCCGACGAGGCCCACCGCATCGGCGGACCGGCCCCCGGCGACAGCTACCTCAGAGGCGAGGCCATCCTCGAGGTGGCGAAGCGCAGCGGCGCGCAGGCCATCCATCCCGGCTACGGCTTCCTTTCGGAGAACGCCGATTTCGCCGACGCGGTGGCCGCGGCCGGCATCGCCTTCGTCGGCCCCTCCGGCGCCTCGATGCGCAAGATGGGCAGCAAGGCCGGCGCCAAGGAGCTGATGCGCGCGCATGGCGTGCCGGTGGTGCCCGGCTACACCGGCGAGGACCAGGACCCGGCGCGCTTGCAGCGCGAGGCCGACGCCATCGGCTACCCGCTGATGATCAAGGCCGCGCACGGCGGCGGCGGCAAGGGCATGCGCATCGTGCGCGCCTCCGCCGATTTCGCCGCGGCACTGGAGAGCTGCCAGCGAGAGGCCAAGAACGCCTTTGGCCGCGACCGCGTGCTGCTGGAGCACTACGTCGAGAAGCCGCGGCATATCGAGATCCAGGTGTTCGCCGACACCCACGGCCACACCCTGCACCTCAACGAGCGCGAGTGCTCGGCGCAGCGCCGCTACCAGAAGGTGGTCGAGGAATCGCCCTCGCCCTTCCTGACGCCGGAACTGCGGGTGGCGATGGGTGCCGCCGCCGTGCAGGCGGCGAAGGCCATCGACTACGTCAACGCCGGCACCGTCGAGTTCATCGTCGCGCCGAGCGGCGAGTTCTGGTTCATGGAGATCAATACGCGCCTGCAGGTCGAGCACCCGGTGACCGAACTCGTGACCGGGCTGGACCTCGTGGAGCTTCAGCTGCGCGTCGCCGCCGGCGAGCCCCTGCCCTTCACGCAGGCCGATGTGCGCCAGCATGGCCACGCCATCGAGCTGCGCCTGTACGCGGAAGACCCGGCGGCCGGCTTCCTGCCCGGC
Source organism: Lysobacteraceae bacterium (assembly GCA_018333835.1). Lineage (GTDB taxonomy): Bacteria > Pseudomonadota > Gammaproteobacteria > Xanthomonadales > Xanthomonadaceae > Silanimonas. The sequence goes on along the minus strand of JAGXSL010000139.1, from coordinate 8,132 downwards.
TCCGGCAGGCTGGAGCGCCTGCGCCTGCCGGCGCCATCGGCCCATGTCCGCATCGATGGCGGCGTGGTGGAAGGCGATACGGTGACGATCTTCTACGACCCGATGATCGCGAAGCTCGTTGTCTGGGACGAGGACCGCCCGCGCGCGCTGGCGCGGCTACGCGAGGCGCTGGCCGAGTGCGACATCCGCGGGCCGAAATCGAACATCGCCTTCCTCGAAGCGCTGGTGCGGCACCCGAGCGTGGTCGGGGGCACGATCGACACCGGCTACCTCGACCGCGCGCTCGACGAGGTGCTGAAGGCCCCGACAACGCCATCCGCACCGCTGCTGGCGCTGGCCGCCGTCGGGCTGTTGTTGCACGACGAAGAGGCCCAGCGCCGTTGCGCCGCCGCCGGCCCCGACCCGACCTCGCCCTGGGCGATCGCCGACGGCTGGCGCCTCGGCCACGGCGGCGCGCGCCGTCTGGTGCTCGAGGTCGCCGGCATTCGCCGGGTCTTGAGCGCGAGCGGCCACGGCGGCGATTACGCGATCCACCTGCATGCCGATGGCGGAGCCCCGGACCGCGCCACGACGACGACCACCATTCGCGTCGAAGGCCTGCGCATCGGCGACGACGGCCACGCCTCGGCGCGCATCGAGGGCGTCGGCCACGGCGTCCGCCTGCAGGTCGAGCCCGGCGGCGTGCTGCTGCACGACGGCACGCAACGCTGGTGGATCGAACGCCTCGGCGCCTACGCCTTTGCCGGCAAGGCCGGCGCGGGCGGCGACGGCACGCTGAAGGCGCCGATGCCCGGCCGCATGGTGCTGGTGAAGGTGCAGGCCGGCGACAGCGTGGCCGAAGGCCAGGAATGCGCGGTGATGGAAGCGATGAAGATGGAGCTGAGCCTCAAGGCTCCGCGCGCCGGAACGGTGAAGGAGGTGCGTGCCGTCGCGGGCGATTTCGTCGAGGCCGAGGCCGTGCTGGTGGTGCTGGAATGAGTACCGCCCACGTCCACGCGCCTCCGCCCGAGTTCGTCCGCATCGTCGAGGTCGGTCCGCGCGACGGCCTGCAGAACGAGAAGGTGCAGGTCGCCACCGCCGACAAGATCGCGCTGATCGAGAAACTCGCCGCGACCGGCCTCTCCACGGTCGAGGCCACCGCCTTCGTCAGCCCGAAGTGGGTGCCGCAGATGGCCGACGCCGCCGAGGTCTATGCCGGCATCGCCAAGCGCGAGGGCGTGCGCTACCCGGTGCTGGTGCCCAACCTGCAGGGCTACGAGCGTGCCCGTGCCGTCGGCGTGGCCGAGATCGCCGTCTTCGGCGCGGCCTCCGAGGCCTTCAGCAAGGCGAACATCAATGCCAGCATCGCCGAGTCGCTGGAGCGCTTCGCCCCGGTCCTCGAGGCCGCGAAGCGCGACGGCGTGGCGGTGCGCGGCTACGTCTCGACGGTGCTGGGCTGCCCCTACCAGGGCGAGGTGCCGGTGCGTGATGTCGTGCGCGTGGCCAAGGCCCTGCACGCCATGGGCTGCTACGAAATCTCGCTGGGCGACACCATCGGCACCGGCACGCCGCGCAAGGCCCGCGCCATGCTCGAGGCGGTCGCCGGCGAGGTGCCGATGGCGGCACTCGCCGTGCATTTCCACGACACCTACGGCCAGGCCGTCGCCAATGTCGCCGCCTGCCTCGAAGCCGGCGTGCGCGTGGTCGACGCCGCCGTGTCGGGCACCGGCGGCTGCCCGTATGCAAAGGGCGCCTCGGGCAACGTCGCCACCGAGGACATCGTCTACCTGCTCGACGGCATGGGTTTCCGCCACGGCGTCGATCTTGACGCACTCATCGCCACCGGCCGCCGGCTGTCGTCGAAGTTGGGCCGCGAGAGCATGAGCAAGGTGAACCGTGCACGCCCATGAATCCCTGCGCGCGGCCGTGGCCTACGCCGGCCGTCGCCCGATGCCCCGGGACGGACTTCCGCCCGAGGAGCACGAACTGCCGATCGTCCCCGGCGAACGCCTGCTGGTCGGCGATGCCGTGGCGGGGCGGCGCTGGTGCTATTCCACCCGCGGCGATGCCGGTTGGGTGCACGACGAGGACCTCATTCGCGTCGAGGATGCCCCGCGCTTCCTGATCCGGCCGATTGCGCCGGCCGACGATGCGGCGGTGGCGGCGATCATCCGCACGGTGATGCCGGAGTTCGGCGCCGATGGCCCCGGTTTCGCCATCCACGACCCGGAAGTCGCGGCCATGCACGCGGCCTACGCGCGCGAGGGAGCCGCCTACTTCGTGATCGAGCGGGAAGGCCGGGTGCTGGGCGGCGGCGGCGTGGCCCCGCTGGATGGCGTGGCCGGCACCTGCGAGTTGCGCAAGATGTATTTCCTCCCGGCCCTGCGCGGACTGGGTGCCGGCACCGCGCTGATCGGCCGATGCCTGCTGGCCGCCCGCCTGCTCGGTTACCGCCGCTGCTACCTCGAGACGCTGACCGGCATGGACGCGGCGCAGGCGCTCTACGAGCGCGCCGGCTTCCAACGCATCGAAGCGGCGCTGGGCGCCACCGGTCACCATGGCTGCGACCGCTTCTTCCTGCGGGCGCTGTAGTACTGCGGCACGCCGAACGCATTGGGCGACCAGCGGGCTTCGGATAAAATCCCGCGTCCCTTTCGGAGCCTGCCATGCAACTCGACTCTGTCCGCGCCGTCGTCACCGGCGGCGCCTCCGGCCTCGGCCTCGCCGTGGCCAAGTTCCTCGTCGCGAACGGCGGCAAGGTCGCCCTGTTCGACCTCAACGCCGAACGCGGCGCGGCCGCGGTGGCCGAACTCGGCACCGGCAATGCGCACTTCTTCCGCACCGACGTCAGTGACGAGGCCGGCGTGGCGACCAACATGCAAGCGGCGAAGGACGCGATGGGCGGCCTGAACGCCGCGATCAACTGCGCCGGCATCCTCGGTTCGGGTCGCGTGCTCGGCAAGGAGGGGGCGATGCCGCTCGCCACCTTCGCCAGTACCGTGATGGTGAACCTCGTCGGCAGCTTCAACGTGGCCAAGGCCGCGGCGGCGCTGATGCAGGGCAACGAGCCGGGTGAGGACGGCGAGCGCGGCGTCATCGTCCACACCGCCTCGGTGGCGGCCTTCGAGGGCCAGATCGGCCAGGCCGCCTACGCCGCCAGCAAGGGCGGCGTGGTCGGCATGACCCTGCCGATGGCGCGCGAGTTCGCCCGCATCGGCGTGCGCGTCATGACCATCGCGCCGGGCGTCTTCCACACCCCGATGGTCGATGGCATGCCCGAGGCCGTCTACCAGAGCCTCTGCGCCCAGGTGCCCTACCCCTCGCGCCTCGGCAAGCCGGAGGAGTTCGCGGAAACCGTGGGCTTCATCCTGCGCACCCGCTACCTCAACGGCGAGACCCTCCGCATCGATGGCGCCATCCGCATGCAGCCGAAGTAAGGACACCCCATGAAGGCTTTCGAGATCAAGAAGGGCAATGTCGTCGAGCACAACGGCGGCGTCTGGCAGATCCGCGACATCGAGCGCAGCGCGCCGCAGGGCCGTGGCGGCAACGTCACCTACCGCTTCACGATGTACTCGGTGCCGGGCGGCACCAAGCTCGACCTCTCCCTGCGCGCCGACGACGAGCTGAAGGAAGTCGACCTGGTGCGCCGTGCGGCCAGCTTCTCGTACAAGGACGGTGAGGCCTTCGTCTTCCTCGACGACGAGGACTTCACCCCGTACACGCTCGACCCGGACGCCATCGGCGAGGCCGCCGGCTTCATCACCGACGGCTTGACCGGCTGCTACATCCAGACCATCGACGATGCCCCGGTCGCCCTGCAGCTTCCGGCCACGGTGACGCTGGAAGTGGTCGACACGCCACCGGAGCTGAAGGGCGGCACCGCCACCAAGCGCCCGAAGCCGGCGAAGCTCAGCACCGGGATCGAGATCATGGTCCCCGAGTACATCGGCAACGGCGAGAAGGTGCTGATCAACACCGCGACCGGCGAGTACTCAGGCAGAGCGTGAGACGATGAAATCCACCGCCTACTTCCAGCGGGTGATCCTGCTGGCCGACGGCGAGACCGTGCACAATGCGTTTTTCGACCGGGATTTCCAACCATGAAAATCAAGTACTTCACGGAAACCGACACCTTGTACATCGAGTTCTGCCAGTCCGCGGTGGTCGAGACGCGGGACATGGATGAGAACACGCAGATCGATCTCGATGCGGAAGGAAACCTTTGCGCCTTGACCATGGAGCATGCCAGCCGGCGTGCCGATGTCCCGGCGTTCTCGTTCGAACAGATCGCTGCCTGAGCACATCGCGATGTCCGAACTCCCCTCCCCGCCGCTTCCTGTCCGCGCGCCCTCGCTGCTGCAGGCCCTGCTGCCCATCCTCGTGCTGGTGCTGCTGCTGGCCGGCGGCGTCGCCCTGTTCGGCGCGGACGCCGCCTTCGGCGCGAACCAGGTGGCCCTGGTGCTGGCGGCCGCGGTGGCGGCGCTGGTCGGCTGGCGCAACGGTCTCGGCTGGGATGAATTGCAGGCCGGCATCGTCCATGGCGTGGGGCTGGCCATCGGCGCCATCTTCATCCTGCTCGCGGTGGGCGCGCTGATCGGCTCCTGGATCCTCGCCGGCATCGTGCCGACTCTGATCCACTACGGCCTCATGGTGCTCGACCCGAACTGGTTCTACCCGGCGGCGGCCCTGCTCTGCGCCGTCGTCGCCATGACCATCGGCAGTTCGTGGACCACCGCCGGCACCCTCGGCGTGGCCCTGATGGGCGTGGCCGGCGGCCTCGGCATGGACCCCGCCATCACCGCCGGCGCGGTGATCTCGGGCGCCTACTTCGGCGACAAGATGTCGCCACTCTCCGACACCACCAACCTCGCCCCGGCGGCCGCCGGCAGCGAATTGTTCGCGCACATCCGCCACATGACCTGGACCACCTTGCCGAGCTTCGCGCTGGCGGTACTCGGCTTCGCCCTGATCGGCGGAACCGCGGATGGGGCGGTGCCGGCGGTCGGCGACCTCTCGGCGAAGATGCGCGAGCACTTCACGCTCGGGCCGCACCTGTTGCTGCCGCTGCTCGTGGTGCTGGTGATGGCGGCGCGCAAGGTGCCGGCCCTGCCGACCATCCTCGCCGGCGCCCTGCTCGGCGCGGTGTTCGCCGTGATCTTCCAGCCGCAGGCGGTGAAGGCGCTGGCCGGCGAGGGCGTGGAAGGCGGCGTGGCCCTGGTCAAGGGCGCCTGGATGGCCCTGTTCGGCGGCTTCAAGCTGGAGTCCGGCGTCGCCGCGGTCGATTCCCTGCTGAGCCGCGGCGGCATGAGCAGCATGCTCAACACCGTCTGGCTGATCCTCTGCGCCATGGCCTTCGGCGCGGTGATGGAGAAGGCCGGCCTGCTGGAGCGCCTGATCCGCAGCGTGCTGGCCGCCGCGAAGAGCACCGGCTCGCTGATCGCCTCGACCCTCGTCACCGCCTTCGGCACCAACATCGTCACCGCCGACCAGTACATCGCCATCGTGCTGCCCGGCCGGCTCTACCGCGGCGAGTACCAGAAGCGCGGCCTCGCCCCGGTCAACCTGTCGCGGGCCCTGGAGGACGCCGGCACCCTGACCTCGCCGCTGGTGCCATGGAACACCTGCGGTGCCTACATGGCGGCGACCCTCGGCGTGGCCACGCTGGAGTACCTGCCCTACGCGCTGTTCAACCTGATCAACCCGCTGCTCGCCCTGGTGCTCGGCTACCTCGGCTTCAAGGTGCTGCGCTTGGCCGCCGAGCAGGCCAAGGGGGCCGAAACCGCCCCGCGGCCCTGAGCGGAGCGGCACGATGCCCACGGCCATCGTCCTGCTCGCGCTGCTCTGGTGGGTGGTTTCCGGCGGCGCGGCCTCTTCGTGGCTGATCGGCCTGCCGGCCATCGGCGTGGCGGCCTGGCTGCTGCGTGGCCCGCTGCACGCACGCTCCTGGCGCCTCGGGCTCGGCGGCAGCCTGCGACTCGCCGGGTACTTCCTCTACGGTTCGCTGCGAGGCGGGCTGGACGTGGCGGGACGGGTCCTGGCACGGCGGCCGCGGGTCGCGCCCGGCCTGCTGCATCATCGCTGGAACCTTCCGGACGACGGCCTCTCCCGTCCACTGTTCGTGCTGAGCATGAGCCTGCTACCCGGCACGCTGGTCGCCCGGTTCGATGACGAAGGCTTGCTGATCCACACCCTCGACACACGGCTGCCGATCGATGCCGAGGTGGACACGCTGGAGCGCCTGATCCGCGCCGCCGTCCGCGATGCGCGTCCGGCGGCCCAAGGTACGGGGGCGTGACATGGCGGCGGCGCTCTGGGCCATGGCCGGCCTCGTCCTGTTCAGCCTGGTGGTCGGTTTGCTGCGGGTGGAACGCGGGCCGGGGCCGGGCGATCGCCTGATCGCCGCGCAACTGCTCGGTTCGGGGGCGGTGGCGATCCTGCTGCTGCTCGCCTTCGCCACCGGCGAAGCGGCCCTGGTCGATGCCGCCCTGGTGCTCGCCCTGCTCGCCGGCGTGGCCCTGGTGGTCTTCGTTCGGCGCGGCGGCGGTGGCGAGGCGCCATGAACGCGCTCGATGCCCTTTCCTTGCTGCTGGTCGGTGCCGGTGCCGGGTTCTTCCTCGTCGGCAGCATCGGACTCCTGCGCCTGCCGGACCTGCTCTCGCGCCTGCATGCGCTGACCAAGGCCGACAACCTCGGGTTGGGCCTCGTCGTCGCGGGCCTTGCGCTGCAGGCCGAGAGCCTGCGCCAGGTGCTGCAACTGGGGCTGGTCTGGGCACTGGTGCTGTTCTCCGGTTCCATCGCCTGCTACCTGCTGGCGCATGCCGAGACCGCATCCACTCCCGTCGAGCCGGAGACGCGCGATGGCGAGTGAAGTGCAGGCCTTCGACCTGCTGCTCGCCGTCCTGCTGCTCTGGCTTGCCTGGCGGGCACTCGCCAGCGCGGACCTGTTCAAGGCGGTGGTGCAGTACATCGTCTTCGGCCTGCTGCTGGCTCTTGCCTGGATCCGCCTTGGCGCACCGGACGTGGCGCTCGCCGAGGCGGCGATCGGGGCCGGCCTCGCCGGTGCGCTGCTGCTCGATACCCTCGCCCGCATCGGCCGGGCCGGGGTGCGCGACGAGGCACGCCCGCTGCGCCTCACCCGCCGGCGGGCCGGGGTGGCCTTGGCCGTGGTCGGGCTGGCGGCCGCGCTGGTGGCCGTCCTACTCGCCTTGCCTCCCGCCATGCCGGGCCTCTCCGCCGAAGCGATGGCTCAACTTGAACGAAGTGGCGTCAGCAACCCGGTCACCGCCACGCTGCTGAACTATCGTGCCCACGACACCCTGCTCGAGATCGGAGTGCTGTTGCTGGCGGTGCTGGGGGTCTGGGTGCTCGACGCCGAACCACGGCTCGACCAAGCGGAGGCCCCTGCCCCGCTGCACTGGCTGGTGCGGGTGCTGCTGCCGCTCGCGGTGGTGGTGGGCGGCTACCTGCTCTGGGTCGGGGCGCATGCGCCGGGCGGGGCCTTCCAGGGCGGTGCCCTGCTCGCGGCCGGCGGCGTGCTGCTGCATCTGGCGCGACCCTTCGCGCTCGGCAGCGGCTGGCTCGTGCGCCTGGCGGCGGTGGGCGGCTTCGCGGTGTTCCTGCTGGTGGGGTTGGCGATGCTGCTGCTCGGCGGCGGCTTCCTGCACTTCCCGCCCGGGCAGGCCGGGACCTGGATCCTGCTGATCGAGACCGCGGCGATGCTCTCGATCGCCCTGATGCTGGTGGTGCTCTTCGTCGGCCGCAGCCGGGGGGCGGGATGAGCCTCGCCCTGCTCTACGGGCTGGTCGGCGTCGGGCTGGTGGCGATGGGGCTGTACGCCGCGCTGGCTGCCCGCCACCTGCTGCGCCGGCTGCTCGGCTTCAACGTCCTGGGCGCCGGCGTGTTCATGCTGTTCATCGCCCACGCGACGCGCGCCGTCGACGCGGCCGGCCGGCCCGACCCGGTGCCGCATGCGCTCGTCATCACCGGCATCGTGGTCGCCGTCAGTGCCACCGCGCTGGCGCTCGCCCTGCTGCGGCGATTGCACGCACGGCATGGCCGTCCGACCCTGCCCGAGGACCGTGAGGGTTGAACGCCGAATCGACCCTGCTCGCCCTGCTGGTGCTGCCCCTGCTGGCGGCCGTGCTCTCGCT
>JAGXSL010000138.1 GCA_018333835.1 Lysobacteraceae bacterium | reverse complement strand
GCCGACCGCCTGAACGCCGGCAGCGGCCGCGGGCCTTCCCCGCTGGTGCCGGCGGTGCTGAAGCCCGATCTCGCCGCACCCGGCACCGACATCCTCGCCGCCGACCACGACAGCTTCGGCGATGCCAGCCTCACCGGCACCTCGATGGCGGCCCCGCACGTGGCCGGTGCGGCGGCCCTGCTGCGCGCGGCCCGGCCGGGCTGGCACGCCGACGAACTGGCGAGCGCGCTCACCACCACCGCCCTGCCGCTGGTCCGCCGCGAGGAGGGCACGGCCGGCGCCTCGCCCTTCGACCAGGGCACGGGCCGCCTCGACATCGCCCGCGCCGTGCGCGCCGGCCTCGCCTTCCGGGTCGGGCCGGGGCAGTTCGCCGCCGGCAGCGGCCAGCCGGCGGCGCTCAACCTGCCCTCGCTGGTGTTCGCCCAGTGCAACCCGGATTGCGGCAGCCTCGGCCGCACCGTCAGCGACCTGGTCGGCGGCGGGCGCTGGGCACTGGTGGTCGAAGCCCCGGCCGGCGTGCGCCTCACACCCTCGACCGGCACCCTCGAACTCGCCGCCGGGGCCTCGGCCACGTTCAGCCTGGCCGCCCGCATCGAGGACCCGGCCCTGTTCGGCCGCTGGGTCGCCGCCGCGCTGGTGCTGCGCCGGCTCGACCCCGACGGCCTGCCCGACCTGCGCCTGCCGGTGCTGCTGCGCGCACCGGTGCTGGGCCTGCCGGCCGCGCAGGCGCGGACCGTCGGTGGCGATGCCGGCCGTTTCGAGGCCAGCCTGCCGGGCCTCAACCTGCCGCTGCCGGACGCCCGCTTCGCCGGCACCGCGCTGGTGCCGGTCGAGGACCGCAGCCATGCGCTGGGCCCGGACCCCACGCCCGATAGGCGCTTCGACAACCTGGGCGAGGGGGTGGCCTGGCGGGGCATCGTGCTGCCGGCCCCGGCCTCGGGGCAACCGACCCGCTACCGCATCGAGATCGAACTTCAATCGCCGCCGGGCACCAACGGCCTGCTGCTGGCCGGCAACGGGCCGTCCCCGGGTTCGCGCAACCTGATCTGCGAATCGGCCAGCCGCTGCGTGCTCGAGGTCGAACACCCCGGCAGCGGCAGCCGCGCCTACTGGTCGATGATCTGGAACCGCAGCGGCAGCGGCACCTTCACCAAGCGCATGAGCGTGCTGCCGCTGGTGCCGGCCGACCCGGCGACGGCGGGCGGGCGGCTGGTCGTGACCGGGCCCGGCACGCTGGCGGCGGGGCAGGGCGGCACGCTCCAACTCGCCTGGTCCGACCCGCTCTGGGCCGAGGGCACGCCGCGGCGCGGCGCGGTGCTGCTGTTCGCCGCGCCCGGTGGCGAGGGCCCGATGGCGGCGATCCCCTGGACCCTCACCCGCAGCGACCCGCAGCCGGTGCCGCGGCCGCTCGCCTCCGGCCTCCCAACCGCGCTGCGCCTGGTGCCGGGCGCGGCCCACGAGCGCCTGTTCATCGACGTGCCGCCGGGCGCGACCCGGCTCGAGGTGGTGCAGGACGGCCCGGCGGCGACCAGCCTGCACCTCGCCCACCGGCCGCCGCTGGAGCCCGCGGCGGCGGTACCGACCATCGAGCCCGCACCGCCGCGCAGCGCCGCCGTCGTCGCCGACACCAGCGGCAACCCGCGCAAGACCCTGGTGGTGAACCACCCGGCCGCCGGTCGCTGGTACCTCACGCCCACCCAGGCCGGCAGCATGCCTGCCGAACTGCAATTGCGCGCCCGCATCGAAGGGCAGGGGCCGCAACTGCGGTCCGGCGCCTACTTCAACCCCGGCAGGCCCGGTTCCGGCCTGTTCCTGCACCCGGCCGGCGACGACTGGGTGGGGCTCTGGTTCACCTACCGCAGCGACGGCAGCCCGACCTGGTACTACCTGCAGGCCCCGGCCCCGGTCGCAGACGGCCAGTGGCGCAGCCCGATCCATCGCGCCGCCTGGAACGGCCACTCGGCCCACCTCACCGTGGTCGGCGAGGCCACGCTCACCCCGCGCGACCGCGATGCCTTCACCTTCACCTTCCTGCTGGAGGGCGAAGCCGGCAGCGAGGCCTATCGCCTGCTCGGCCGCGGCTGCCCGGCGATCGGCCCAGAAACCGTCGCCGGCAGCCAGCACTGGTTCGATCCGCGCCGCGCCGGCAGCGGCTACAGCGTGCAGTACATGGCCCCACCCTCGGTCGGGCAGCCCTACGAGTTCCACGCCGCCTTCCTCTACGACGCGCTCGGCCAGCCGCGCTTCCTGATCGCCGAAGGCTTGCCGGCGGCCACGCCCGAGGGCGTGTTCCGGCTGGAACAGCTCGCCGGGGCCTGCCCGTTGTGCCCCATGCCGGCCAGCCTGAGCCGCCGCGATGCCGGCACGCTGGTGCGCCGGCTGTCCGGCGGCCGTCCGGTCGAGTTCCGCCTCGATGCCCAATTCGGGGCCGGCGTCGTGGGCGAATGGCGGGTGGTCGATGCGCTGCAGCCGCTCGATCCGCTCGGGCGCATGGCCGACTGCGCGCCCTGAGCCGGCGGGGCCGTTATGATCGCGGGCCGGCTGCGCGCCGGCCTCCTTGCCATTCCGGGATCGCCATGCGGATCGACACCAAGCTGCCGAAGGTCGGCACCACCATCTTCACCGTGATGAGCGTGCTCGCCGCCGAGCACGGGGCCATCAACCTTGGCCAGGGCTTCCCCGATTTCGACGTGCCGGCACCGCTGCGCGAGGCGCTGGCGCGCGCCATGGCCGAGGGCAGGAACCAGTACGCGCACTTGGCCGGCATCCCGGCACTGCGCATCGCCATCGCCGACAAGACGCTGCGCTGCTATGGCCACCGCCCCGACCCGGAAACCGAAATCACCGTGGCCTCCGGCGCCACCGAGGCGATCTTCGATGCCATCGCCGCCGTCGTCCGCCCGGGCGAGGAAGTCATCGTCCTCGACCCCTGCTACGACTGCTACGAGCCGGCCATCGACCTGGCCGGCGGCCGTGCCGTGCATGTGCCGCTCGATCCTGCCAGCTTCGCGGTCGACTGGGCCGCCGTGCGCGCCGCGGTGACGCCGAAGACGCGGCTCTTCATGTTCAACACGCCGCACAACCCCTCGGGCGCGATGTTCGATGCGGGCGACATCACCGAGTTGAAGCGTTTCGTCGCCGATTTCCCGCACGTTCTGCTGCTCTCCGACGAGGTCTACGAGCACATCGTGTTCGACGGCCGCATCCACGAGAGCGTGCTGCGCCATCCGGAGCTCGCCACGCGCGCCTTCGTCATCAGCAGCTTCGGCAAGACCTACCACTGCACCGGCTGGAAGGTGGGCTACTGCGTGGCGCCGGCCGCACTGACCACCGAGTTCCGCAAGGTGCACCAGTACAACACCTTCTGCACCTTCACCCCGGCGCAGTGGGCCTTCGCCGAGATGATCGAGCGCCACCCCGCGCACTACGAGGAACTGGGCGCCTTCTACCAGGCCAAGCGCGACCGCTTCGCCGCACAGCTCGCCGGCACGAAGCTGAAGGCCCTGCCGGTGCCGGGCGGCTACTTCCAGCTGGTCGATTACTCGGCCGTGAGCGACCTCGACGACCTCGCCTTCTGCCGCTGGCTGACCATCGAGAAGGGCGTCACCGCCATCCCGCTGTCGCCCTTCTACGAGACGCCGCCGCAGGGCCAGCGCCTCGCCCGCCTGTGCTTCGCCAAGAACGAGGCCACGCTGGATGCCGCCATCGAGCGGCTGGCGAAACTCTGAACCCGCAACGATGAGCGAACCCGTCACCGTGAACGGCGGCGATTCGAAGGTGGCCGTCGGCCCTGATCGCGACCTGCGCGTCGCCTTGGTGCAGGGCGACACCCGCTGGCACGATCCCGCCGGCAACCGCGCCTACTACGGTGGCTTGATCGCGCCGCTGGCCGGCCGCAGCGACCTCATCGTGCTGCCGGAGACCTTCACCTCCGGCTTCAGCAACGAGGCGCTGGCCAGCGCCGAAGGCATGCAGGGCCCGACGGTCGCGTGGCTCCGCGAGCAGGCGAGGGCGCTCGACGCCGCCGTCTGTGGCAGCGTGCAGCTGCGCATCGAGGGCGCGCAGGCCGAAGCCGAAGGTATCGCGGCGGGCGTCTACAACCGCCTGCTGTTCGCCACGCCGGACGGCGCACTCACGCACTACGACAAGCGCCACCTGTTCCGCATGGCCAAGGAGCACGAGCGCTACGCCGCCGGTAACAAGCGCGTGTTCGTCGACTGGCGCGGCTGGCGGATCTTCCTGCAGGTCTGCTACGACCTGCGCTTCCCGGTGTTCATCCGCAACCGCTTCGACCACGGCCGGGCAGGGGGTTTCGACTACGACCTGGCCTTGTTCGTCGCCAACTGGCCGGCACCCCGTGCCCATGCCTGGAAGACCCTGCTGCGCGCTCGGGCCATCGAGAACCTCGCCTGCGTCATTGGCGTGAACCGCGTCGGCACCGACGGCAATGGCATCGACTACGCGGGCGACTCGGTGGCGCTCGATCCGCTCGGCCAGCCGATCGTCGAAGGCGACGGCCATGTGCGCGTGCTGGAGGCGGTGTTCAGCGCCGAGCAGCTGCGCGGGCATCGCGAGCGCTTCCCGGCGCAACTCGATGCGGATGATTTCGAGCTGCGGGAGTGAGTGTCGGTCGAGCTGGCATCCGTCACGACGGGCAAATCAGTTCCAGCGTGGGGAAGTACGTGCGGTAGCGGCTCGCGTCACGGGTCAGAAGCAGCAGTTTCTCGATCGCTGCATGCGCACCGATGTAGAAATCCGGCAGCCTCGGCGCCGACCCACTCGGCCGGTGTGATCGGCGCAGGGCAGGGGTTCGACCGCCCGATCCGTCTTCCGTATGCTCCGCCCGGGTAGCCCCGGAGATCACTATGCGACCAGCGAGCAGCACCTACACCCCCTGGTCGTTCGTCTTGCCGATCGCCGTTGGCGTCCTGCTCGGCGTTCTCCTGGCTGACCTGGTGCGCCTCGGCTTCGCTGCCGTCGCTGCCCGGCAGGCGGCCGAGGTGTTCCAGCACGAGCTCGAGCGCATCGAGCAGCAGGCCGAAACCTTGCTCAACGGCGGGTCGGCACCGCCGTCTCTGCCGGTCTACCCGCACCCGCTCGCCACGGCTCCTCTGGGCAGCCTGGCATGCAGCGGTGGTGCGATCCTGCAGCGCATCGAGAATGGCTGGGCTCAGGTGAGGGTTGGCAGGGATAAATGCATTTTTCACCCACAAGTAGCATAACTCTCTGTTCGTATTGATATTTCAGGACGTCCCGGCCCCTTCTGCCACCTCAGATGGCGCCGATTCCGGCGTTCGCAGGATCTCCAGTTTCTGAAGGACGAGTTCCACAGCACCCGCACGTGCTTCAGCGATTCCGCGGGCCATTTCCGCCGCTTTCCGCGCCTCCCGCTCTGCTTGAAGTTCCGTGGTCAAGCCGGAGACGCGTTCCTCCCCTCGCTGACGGGCGTCCACCTCCAATGCGACCCGCTTACGAAGGTCCAGAACCTCTCGTGTCACGGCGTCGAGCTCTGCGATCTTCTGGTCCCGCTGCCGCAGGGTCGACTTCAGATCTCTCACCTCGCTGCCCAGTGAGGTCACCTGTTCGCTGAGGCGGGCCCCTTCCCGATTCAGTTGGAGGAGTTCAGCGTTTTTGGCCGTAAGGCCTTCTTGCAGGGTGCGAATCTCCACCTGCAGGCCCTGGACCTGGTGCTCATGGCGCCGGTGTTCCTGATCACGCTGTTCCCTGGCGGAGGTCCGGAAGTGTTCCAGCGCCTCCCTCGCCTGCCGGTGCTTGTCTTCGAGCGACGCAATCCGATCCTCCTGCTCCGCACTCCGAGCGGCAGCGCCCGACAGGCGCTCCTCGAGCTGGGCGATGGCCACTCGGGCGGCCTGAAGCGTTCCTTGTGACTCGGCAAGACCGGCCTGCTCGTTTCGAAGGCGCAGTTCGAGCCCCCGTACCGTTTCCGAGAGCGCTTGGACCTCCTTGTTCCGAGCCTCGATCAGGGCGTCCCGCTCCTGGATTGCGGTTGCCGCGGCCGCCTGGATTTGGGCGATCCGCGCGTCGGCTTCCGCGTTCAGGCGCTCGGCGAGCTTCGCAACCATATCCTGCAGCACGTCACTAACCGCCGGCCGGTCCTTGTTCGGCATAGCGCCGCTCTCTTCGGCTTCGATCTCGCGCAGGTAGCGATGGATCGTCGTCCTAGAACCGGTGTTCCCCAGCGCGGCCCGGACCGCGTCGATGGAGGGGTTCTTGCCTTCCGCAACGAGGCGGTCGCGCGCCTTCGCCACTTCCGTTTTGTAGACGCCAGCTCTGGCCATGGGGCCCCTCGTACTATTTCGTACTGTGGTATGTACCACGATTGTACATGGGTACATTCGGATTTGCTAGACGCTGGTCTCCATTAATTTCAAGGCGGGATAATTCTGGATTATCCCGCCTTGCCCCCTGCGGCATCGGATTGCGCCCGCTGAAACAGTACGAAAGCCGCAAGGCGCCCCGTATCGGGCTCCCGGGAATAGGCAATCAAGGAAGTAAGTTGCTTCGTCGGAACGACGCTATTACACTAAGTGTAAAAGACAGCTAGTGAGGCCTTCGACGCGCATGGAAGTCAGGTTCGAGGATCCGGCGTTGAGGCGCCTCGAGGAGGATCCAGCCTATACCCACGGCTTGGACGCCGCCTTGGTGAAGGTCTTTCGAATGCGGCTTCAATTTATTCGGGCGGCACTGGATGAGCGCCCGTTCTACGAGATGAAGTCGCTCCACGACGAAAAGTTGAAGGGCGACCGGGCCGGTCAACGGTCGATGCGACTGAACAAGCAGTGGCGGCTGATCCTCCGGATTGCCGAGGACGATCAGGGCAAGCAGGTCGTTGTTATCGAGATCGCCGATTACCACTAACACCCCTGAGGACATGTCATGAGTACGTTCGCCGAAGTCTTTCCACCGGGCGAATTCCTCCGTGAGGAGCTGGAAGCCCGCAACTGGTCGCAGACGGAGCTTGCCGAGATCATTGGCCGCCCTGTTCGCCTGATCAACGAGATCATTGCCGGCAAGAAGGCCATTACGCCCGAAACGGCGATCCAGCTTGGGGAGTCCCTGGGTACGGGCCCAGAGGTGTGGATGAACCTCGAGAGCCAGTACCAGCTCTCCAAGGTTCGGATGGCGGACAACCTGATCAAGCGGCGCGCCGACCTCTACAACCGCTTTCCGGTTCGGGAGATGATCAAGCGCGGCTGGGTCTCGGCAAGCACCAGCATTGATGTCGTCGAGCAGCAGTTCTGCCAGTTCTTCGGGATCCCCCACCTCAGGGCAGAGCCTGTCTTCGCGCACGCCGCCCGCAAAACCGATGCAGACGCGGGGCCGACCATGCTTCAGTTGGCGTGGCTCTACCGGGCCCGGCAGGTAGCGCGTGAGCTCGTCACCCGCCCGTATGACGAATCAGCGCTGCGCCATGCCCTGCAGCGACTCTCGGCGCTGCGCACCGCGCCGGAAGAAACCCGCCACGTCGCGCGAATCCTCGAAGAATGCGGTGTCCGCTGGGTGATTGTTGAGCCGATCGCGGGTACGAAGATCGACGGGGCCTGCTTTTGGCTTGCCGACGATCAGCCGGTCGTCGCCATGACGTTGCGCTTGGATCGCATCGACAACTTCTGGTTCGTGCTCCGTCACGAACTGGAGCACGTGCTCCAGCGTCACGGCCGGGACAAGGGCTACATCCTTGATCAGGAGGTCGAAAGTCCTTCGTCCGCACAGATCAATGACGAAGAGAAGGTGGCGAATGACGCAGCGGCGCAGTTCTGTGTCGACCAGGCAGAAGTGAGTGGGTTCATTGCACGGGTGGCGCCCTTCTTCAAGGAAGAGCGCGTCCTGCAGTTTGCGCAGCGAATCAACGTCCATCCCGGGCTCGTGGTGGGGCAGCTGCAGCGGCAGCTCGCCCGCTATGACCTTTTCCGTAAGCACCAGGCCAAGGTGCGGGCATTCGTGACGAACGCCGCTCGCACCGACGGCTGGGGTGTGGTTCAGACGCACTGAAGGAGAACTCGCGATGTCCGCATACAGCAATCAGGTCAAGGACTACATCGAGCGGTACAAGGCGGAGACCGGCCACGATGGCCTGCTCGACCCGCATGAAGTAGCGGCCTGGGCGTTCCACAACGGCCTGCACAAGCCGAACCCGAGAACGATCATTGACGTGATCGCGGCCGACATTTCGCAGGTGTTCCGTGAGGAGTATCGGACCGACAAGCACGGTCGGCGCTACCGCGCCAAGCATGCCGCGACCCACAAGAAAGGCAGCAAGACCTTGTCGCTCTGGGCCGACTTGGACGATCCGGTGGCACCCCATGAGCACTTCGTTCGGTCCTTCGCACAGCGGCGTCAGCAGATCGTCGGCGACTGCCTCCAGCTCAAGACCGATGTCGATGTTTACAACGACAAGCGCGATCCCGTCGTTCCGGTTCAGGTCCCGCTGGATTTCACGCTCGACGTCGCCGAGATGCAGCAGCCCTTGAAGCGCGCCGCTTAAGCATTTTCCCCAGCGCGCTTCACCGTGGCGAGCGCGCCAAGTTTACCTCCGGCCACGACGAGGAACCGCCATGCCCAAGCGTGAACAGTCCGGCCCCAAGGTCACTCGTCTGGCGTCGGAGACCCTCCGAAGCCCAACGGCCAGTGCAACCGCAAAATCCCTCGCGGGAAGCGCGCTGGCGCAGTCCGGCACGCCCAAACAGTCGTCGAGCAAGACCGCGACGACTGCCTCCAAGGCGTTGCAGGATGGCCGTTCGAACTCGGCGACCCGAACGCTCGCCGGGTCGGTGCTGACGCAGAAGCCGGGGCGCAAGTGAGCGCCGACGCCGACGTTGGCCGGCTGCGGCTCTATACCGTCCGCGTAGACCTCCACCGAAAGGTGGAGGTCGAGGTCATCGCGGCGAACGAAGACAACGCTCGCCAGCAGGCCCGCGAGACGGCCGTGTCTCAGCTCCCGGCTGCCGATGCATGGAGTACCGAGATACTGAAAGCCGCTGATGTCACCGTAGCTATCGGATCTCGGATCACCCATGAGCTGTTCGGTACCGGTACCGTGCAGGCCGTTGCGCCTGTGGCGTCCGCTTCCCGAAGACAACAGGTACACGTCGCAGTTCAATTCGACGACGGCGAGAAGAAGAACCTCGTCCTGCCCCATCCGCGCATCAGCCTAGCGGCCCCGGTGCCGTAGACCCGAGCGTTTCCCACTCTTTCCCCACGCTCCTCCTCCCCATACCGATGTCGGATCTGGATCGCTACCTCGACGCCGCCACCCGCGAGAACACGCGAGCGAGCTATGCCAAGGCCATCCGGCATTTCGAGGTGGAAGGCGAAGGGCTCTTGCCGGCCACCGCCGATCAAGTCGCCAAGTACCTCGCTCGGTTCGCCCCCTCTCTCGCTATCAGCACGCTCAGGCAGCGCGTCGCCGCGTTGTCGGCATGGCACCGGGATCACGGGTTTCCCGATCCCACCAAGGCGCCGGTGGTTCGAAAGGTGCTCAAAGGCATTCAGACGGTTCATCCGGCCGCGCCCCGGCAGGCCGCCCCCCTGCAGCTGACGTTACTCGGCCAACTGGCCGACTGGCTGGACGAGGCCGCCCGATGGGCCGGCTCGCGTGGCGATGTGCCGGGCGAGCGGCGTCACCGTCGCGATCGTGCCTTGGTCCTGATGGGCTTCTGGCGAGCCTTCCGCACCGATGAGCTTCTGCGCCTGGAGGTCCAGAACCTGACGGTGGTCGAGGGCCAAGGCATGACGTGCTTCCTGCCGCAGTCGAAGGGGGATCGTCAGGCTGAGGGGGTCACGTTCCGCGTTCCCGCGCTGTCCCGGTGGTGTCCCGTCGACGCCATGGTTGACTGGTTGACGGTCAGCGAACTCACCACCGGACCGGTCTTCCGCAGCATCGATGCCCATGGCGCGATCAGCACCGACGGCCTGCATGCCAACAGCATCCCCCGCCTGCTTCGCGACATCTTCGCGCGAGCCGGATTGGCGTCCCCCGAGCAGTACAGCGGCCACTCCCTCCGTCGTGGTTTCGCCCAATGGGCCAATGCCCAGGGCTGGGACCTGAAGTCGCTGATGGAATACGTGGGCTGGAAGGACGTGTCCTCGGCGATGCGCTACCTCGATGGCGCCGATCCCTTCGCCAAGCATCGCATCGAGGCCGGACTGTCGGAGCGCGCGGAAGAGTCCCGCCCATCGCCCACCGCGCGGCCGGTTCCGCCGGCCTTGCCAGCCCCGCGCGTGCCGATGGTCGACCTCGAGGTGCGTCTGGTCCTGAGCAACCAGCGCGCTTCGCGCTCGGGCAGCGCGAAGGTCCGGAAGATTCTCAATGACAGCTGTCTCGCGCCCTTGGCAGCCCAGCAGGTCGACGCCGACGGGCAGCGCTTTCATTTCTCCCTTCCCGACGACGAGCTTCTCGAGGAGACGGTTGCGGAACTTCTCGACGATCTCCACCGCTTTGCCGGCAACCACCATTTCCACCTCGACGCCGACGTTCGGGAACGCTCCGGGTCCCGCCGTTGGGAATAGCGATCGTCAGGAAGCCTCCCCCCGATGCCTCAAATCCACGAAACGGCCTACCCACGGATCAAGCCGGACCTGAGCCCCCGGGAACTGGAGGAGACCTACTCCCTCACGCGCGAGGAGTTGGATTTCGTCTTCAAGTCTGCGCGAACGACCACGACCCGGCTCGGGCTCGCGGTTCTTCTCAAAATCGCGCAACGACTCGGATACTTCCCCACGCTGGCGGAGGTGCGCCCCGACATCGTGGCCCACATCGCCAGATTCGTTCGATTTGGTCGGCGCCCCAAAGCCAGTGACCTGACCGCGCTCGACCAGAACAGTGTCCGACAGCGACAGATCGAGCTGATCCGCAACCGACTAGGCATCACTGCTTGGTCGAAAGTGGACGACGACTGGTTGGCCCTCACGGCTGATCGTGTCGCCGATGCCCGCCATCACACGCGAGACATCATCAACGCCCTGCTGGAGGAGTTCGTCCATCACCGGATCGAGCTTCCGGCGTTCTCGACGGTCGATCGCATGGCGACGACCGCGCACACGCGAGCGAACGCCCGAATCTTGGGCCGAATTGCCGGTGAACTCTCCGATGACATCAAGGCCCGGATCGACGCGCTGTTCGTTCGTCCTGCGGTGGGGGCCGAAACGGGCTGGCAAATGCTGCGACGTGACCCCCGAAAGCCGACGGATGTCGAGATTCGGAGCTACCTCCAGCACATCGAGCGGCTTCGCACGCTTGCGGATGAACTTCCTGCGGTTGCGACCAGCATTCCAAGGCTTCGAGACTTCTTCAGTTACGCCCAGTCCCTGAATGCGCCGGAGATGGCCGAGCTCATCCCCGAGAAACGGTACGGCCTCGCGGTAATCTACATTCGTGGGCGGTATTACAAGGCCATGGACGATGCCGCCGAGCTTTACTTGAAGCGGATGCAAAAGGTTGAGAACGCCGCACTGGCCATGCTCAACCAGCACATGCTCGACAACGCTGAGAGCGTGGATCGGCTGGTCTTGCAGCTCCGTGACCTGCTCAATGCCTACCAGGGCGGTGGTACCGCAGAGGGCACGCTGGAGGCCATCACCTCGAGCCTGATGGCCGATCCCGACATTCTGCTGGCAGAGTGCGAGGCGCACCTCGCTTTCTCGGGAAAGGACTACATCCCATTCATGCCGAAGCCCTACGGCTCGGCACGCCCAATCTTGATGAACTGCCTCCAGATCATGAGCTTGAAGTCGACAAGCGCCGACCGCGCGATCGAGCGCTGTATCGACGCGGTTCTCCGGCTTCGTCGCCAGAAGGCCATGAGGCTCAGCCTTGAGCAGATCGGACTTTCTTCGGAGCGTGATCTCGACTGGTTGACGCCCCGCTGGCGGAAGCACGTGTTCCACAAGATGGGGCGTGGGCAACCAGTGCTGATTGACCGACGCTACTTCGAAATCGCGGTGATGTGCCAGGTCAAGGACGAACTCAAGAGCGGCGACCTCTTCGTTCCCGGCGGCGAAAAGTTCAACGACTACCGAGAGCAGCTCGTCAATGATGAAGACTTCCGCGCCGAGATCGAAGAATACGAGAAGACCTCCGGCGTTTTCGTAACCTCCCCCGTCAAGCGGACACTTCGAAAGTAGAGCCTCTGGCGTCGTGGTGATTTCGATACTCGGCAGGCGTCATGCCACCGAGTGCGTCATGGGGGCGGTGCTCGTTGTAGTCAATCAGGAAGCGCCATGTGGCCTCGCGGACATCCTCCAGTCGTGCGAACAGGTGCAGGTCGAGAACCTCCTCGCGGTAGGTGCGGTTGAAGCGCTCGATGTAGGCGTTCTGGTTCGGCTTGCCGGGCTGGATGTACTGGATGGCCATCCCGGCCTGCTTGGCCCACTCGACGAATGCCTCGCCAAGGAACTCCGGGCCATTGTCGGTGCGCAACACCTGGGGCAGTGGTCGTTCCTGGCGGATGCGCTCGAAGATGCGCACCAGGCGCAGCGCGGTGATCGACGTATCGACTTCGATATGGATGATCTCGCGATTGAAGTCGTCGGTGATGTTGAAGGTGCGGAACGCCCGACCGCAGGCCAACGCGTCGAGCATGAAGTCCGCCGACCACACGGTGTCGGGATGCTCGGGTACGTACAGCGGCACGCACTCGC
>JAGXSL010000137.1 GCA_018333835.1 Lysobacteraceae bacterium | reverse complement strand
GAGCCGAGCGCCGCGCGTGAGGGCAGGACGCCCGATCGCGCGGAAAGCAGGTGGCCCGATCCGCCGACAGGCTCGCCCCACGACGCTCGCCGCCTTCTCAGCCTCCGCCGAGCAGAGCCTGGCAGCGGGCCTTGAGCGCCAAACCCTCGTGCGAGCGCAGGAACCCGCGCTGCTCGCGCCAGCGTGGTGCGCGCGCCTCGACCTCGCGCCAGTAGGCCGGCGAATGGTCGCGGTGGATCAGGTGGCAGAGCTCGTGCACCAGCACGTACTCGAAGGCCTCTGGCGGGCCGAGCACCAGCGACAGGTCGATCGACACCGTGCCGTCGGCGGCGAGGCTGCCCCAGAGCGAGCGCAGCGGGCGGAAGCGGAAGGCCCGCGGCGCGCGCGGCAGGTCGGCGAGGTAATGCGGCAGCAGGCGCGCCACCGCGGCGCCGGCCTCGGCGGTGTAGGCGGCGCGCAACCGGCGTCGCCAGTCCGCCGGGTCGGCGGCGAGGAGCGCGGTCGCCGGCCGCGTTTCACCCCAGAGCGGCAGGGTGGCCGGTGGCGTGGTCGGATTGGCTTCGGCCCCGTCCACGCCGGCGCGCCAGCGCGGCCACTGCGCGGCGATCCAGCCGAGCTGGGCCTGCACGAAGGCCTCGGCCGCGGCCTCGCCGAGTCGCCACGGCACCGAGAGGCGCAGCCCGGCGACGCCGATGCTGAGCCGCAGCCGACGCGCGCGGCGGTCGCGGACGCGCAGGAAGGGCACCCGGCTGCCGTCGGGCAGGCAGAGCTCGCCCGCTTCGCTGGCGTAACGGGCTATCGGCGGCGCGCGGCGGCGGCCCATGCCCGCGCCTAGTCGGCCCGGCCGAGCTTCAGCGCCTTCTCCAGCACGCTGAACAGGCCATGCAACTCGGCGCTGAAGATCGCGTAACGGGCGTCGAGCTCGGCGGCGAGCGAATCGCGCTCGCTGTTCTCGAGCGGCTCGACGGCGCCATCGAGGAACTTCAGCTTGCGGACGATGAGGTCCTCGCCGAGCACGAAGCTCACGTGGTCGTCGAGCACCAGGGCCAGCTTCGTCACCTGCTTGCCGGCCTGCAGATGCTTCGTGATCTCCTCGGCGGTCAGCTCCTGGCGCTGGGCCTTCACCACCGCGCCGCCATCGACCGGGTCCTTCAGCTCGCACTCGTCGCCGAGCGTGAGGCCTTCCGGCAGCGGCTCGCCGGTGAGCCAGCCGGTCATCACCGCGCGCACCGACACCTCGGCGTCCACCGGCACGGCGGGGAAGCTGCCCATGGCGTGGCGCAGCTCGGAGACCAGCGCTTCCGCCGATTTCTTCGAGGACGCATCGACGGCGAGGAGGCCGTGCTTCGCGTCGATGGAGGCCGAGGTGCGCGAGCCCTTGACGAAGGCCTTGGGCAGCATCTCGTGGACCAGGTCGTCCTTGAGCTGCCGGCGCGCCTTGCCGCCAAGCCTGCGGCCTTCCTTCGCCTCGATCTCGGCCAGCTTCTTGGCCAGCGCCTCGTTCACCACCGCGCCCGGCAGCAGGCGGTCCTCGCGGCCCAGCATGAGCCAGGTGCAGTCCCCCAGGCGGTGTGTCATCGCCGTGCTCTCGCCTCCCATGGGCGCGACGAAGCCGCGGCTGCCGAGTTCCAGCGGGCCGACGGGTTTCAGCGGATGTTCGCCGAGGCGGTCCTCGAGGCGGTCGAGCGCGGCGTTGACGGAGGACGGGAAGCGGAAGAACGTGAGGTTGCGGAAGAACATCAAGGGTTCCAGGTCGGGTCGCCTGCCATCCAGGCGTGCAGGTCGGGCAGGGGCGCGTCGGTGCGGCGGCCGAGGGCCATGAAATCGAACAACGTGCGGTCGGAGAGCTGCGAGGGGCGCACGTCGCCCATGGCGCGGCTGATGGTCTCCAGCCGGCCGGGGGATTCGCGCTCCCACGCATCCAGCATGCGCTTGACCACCTTGCGCTGCAGGTTCTCCTGCGAGCCGCAGAGCGTGCAGGGGATGATCGGGAACGCCTTCGCCGCGGCGTAGGCGGCGATGTCGGCCTCCTTCACGTAGGCCAGCGGGCGGATCACCGTGTGCCGGCCGTCGTCGCTCTGCAGCTTGGGCGGCATGCCGCTGATCTTGGCGTGGAAGAACAGGTTCAGGAAGAAGGTGGCGAGCAGGTCGTCGCGGTGGTGGCCGAGCGCCATCTTGGTGATGCCGTTCTCGGCGGCCCAGGTGTAGAGCGCGCCGCGGCGCAGGCGCGAGCACAGCGAGCACATCGTCTTGCCCTCGGGCACCACGCGCTTCACCACCGAGTAGGTGTCCTGCTCGAGGATGTGGAAGGGCTGGCCGATCGAGCGCAGGTAGTCCGGCAGCACGTGCTCCGGGAAGCCCGGCTGCTTCTGGTCGAGGTTCACCGCCACCAGCTCGAAGCGCACCGGCGCCTTCTGCTGCAACTGGCGCAGGATGTCGAGCATCGTGTAACTGTCCTTGCCGCCGGACAGGCAGACCATCACGCGGTCGCCGTCCTCGATCATCCCGAAATCGGCGATCGCCTGCCCGACCTGGCGGCGCAGGCGCTTCTGCAGCTTGTTGAACTCGTGCGGGTCGGGCGGGGGCGCGTCGCCCACCATCGGGGCGGGGCGCGTTTCGGCAGGGGCCATGGGTCGGTGCAGCCGGGATCGCGGAACGGGGCCGCATTCTACCGCCTGCCCGGTGTAGTCTCGGTGGCCGGGAGGCCCGCATGCACGATCTCGACCCCGGACAACTGGCGATGCGGCTCATGGAGCTCCGCAGCGAGCACCGCGACCTCGATGCCGCGATCGCGGCGCTGGCCGCCTCCCCGGATTGCGACGAGCTGCGCCTGAAGCGGATGAAGAAGCGCAAGCTGGCGGTGAAGGACCAGATCGCCTGGCTGGAGAACAAGCTGATCCCCGACCTCGACGCCTAGCGGCGAAGGTCATCCGCCGTGGTCATGGTGGGCGCGGCCGGTCAGCCCTTGAACGCCGGCCGCTCGCCGGTGTTGCGGGCGGCGGCGTTGGCGTCGCTGGTGATGTGCTGGATGGTGTGCCGCAACTCGCGGCCGAGCACGATCTTGGCGTCCTTGTCCCAGGCCATCAGGGTCTCGTCGAAATCGAGCTTGCCGTCGGCGCAGAGCCAGATCAGCCCCATCTCGCGCAGGCGGGCGATGAATCCGCGGAACAGGCTCTTGTCGAAGAACTCCGGCGCCGCCGGGGCGTAGAGCAGCGAGAGACGCTGCGCGGCGAGCTGGCAGAAGCCCTCCAGCTCGCTGGCGGTGATGGTGCGCGGGCCGCGCCGCACCAGGGTGGCGATGGCGATGAAGTAGCGCTCGAAGGCCTGCTGCAGGGAATGGGCGATGGCGCGCAGCCGGAACACCTCGTCGGTCTGGCCGGGCCCGCGGGTGAGGATGCCGCCCTCGTCCTCGCTGGCGAACGAGAGCAGGCCTTCGGCGACGAACAGGTTGATGGTGGCGTCGAGCCGGGCGGCGAACTCCTCGGCCGTCCACGGCAGGAACAGTTCGGCCCGGAGGAAGGGGTAGACCGTGCGGCCGAGCCGCAGCACGCCGGCGCGGCTGATGCGGCGGTTGTTCTGGAAGCACAGCGCGATCCACGCCGGCGCCGCGAACAGGTGCAGCACGTTGTTGCGGAAGTAGCTCTGCAGCACGGCGGTGTCGCCATCCATCGCCAGCACGTCGCCGAGCGGGTGCTGGATGCGCCGGAGCACGCCCATCGCCTCGCCGTAGGCGACGATCTCGGCCGGCGACATCGGGGTGACGGTGACCCGGTCGGAGTAGGGTAGCGCGGCCAGCAGCTTCTTCGACAGCGCGAGCTGGGCCAGCAGGTCGGCCTCGTCCATGGCGTGCTTCGGCGTCGAGAGCACCGAGAGCGCCAGCAGGTTGATCGGGTTGACGTCGGCGGCGCGGTTGACGTTCTCCTGGATGCGCTGGGCCAGCTCGTCGACCACCCCGCCGAACCAGGCCGGCCGCCCTTCCGGGTCGGGCGGCTCGTCGCGCCAGCCCGGTGCATGGCGCTCCAGCACCTCGTCGAGGTGGATCGGCTCGCCGAAGCTCACCGCGACCTGGCCGTAGCGACGGCGCAGGATGCCCATGGCGGCGACCAGCAGCGCGCCGATGCTCTCCTTCTGCTTCGGGCGGCCGGTCAGTTCGTCGAGGTAGGAATCGCCCTCGATCAGCTTCTCGTAGCCGATGTAGACCGGCTGGAACACCACCGGCCGGCGCGGCGCGCGCAGGAAGGCGCGCAAGGTCATGGCGATCATGCCGCCCTTGGGTTCGAGCAGCCGCCCGGTGCGCGAGCGCCCGCCCTCGATGAAGTATTCGATCGAGAAGCCCTCGCCGACCAGCTGCGCCACGTACTCCCCGAGCACGGCGGCGTAGAGGGCGTTGCCCTTGATGCTGCGGCGGATGAAGAAGGCCCCGCCGCGGCGCAGGATGGGGCCGATGACCGGCAGGTTGAGGTTGATGCCGGCGACGATGTGCGGCGGGACGATGCCGTTGCGGTAGAGCAGGTAGCTCAGCAGCAGGTAGTCCATGTGGCTGCGGTGGCTCGGCACGTAGATGACCTCCCGCCCGGGCGCGACGTCCTTCAGCTTGTCGAGGTGGTGGACCTGCACGCCGTCGTAGATGCGGTTCCAGAAGGCGGTGAGCACGAAGGACAGCGAACGCACCACCGGATGCGAATAGTCGGCGGCGATCTCCCAGGCGTAGCGGTAGGCCTTGCCCCAGGCTTCGGCGGGGGTGCTGCCGTCGCGCCTGGCGGTGTCGGCGATGGCGCGGCGCACCGGCTCGGCGTCGAGCACGCGGTCCACCAGCAGGCGGCGGGTGGAGAGGTCCGGCCCGATGATGGCCTCGCGGACGCGGCGGAAGTGCACGCGCAGCACCCGCGAGGTCTTGCGCACCATGCGCTCGTGCGGCAGGCCGTCGCTGAGGATCTCGCGCACCGGGAAGCCGGGCGAGAAGCGCACCAGGGTGTCGCGGCCGTTGAGCAGGATGGCGAGCAGCCGGCGGAAGCGGCCGACCAGCGCCCAGTTCTCCGAGAACAGCACCGAGAACCAGCCGCTCTGCCGCTCCGGGGTGCGGCCGACCAGGATCGAGACCGGCACCAGCTGCACGTCCTGCTGCGGGTTGAGGCGATGCGCCATCAGCAGCCGCGCCAGGGCTTCCGAGTGGCTGCGGTTGGCCGGCCGGCCGAGCGCGCCCTTGCGCCGGCGCGAGAGCGCCACGTAGGCGCGACCTCGGCCCAGCGGATCGCCGGGCAGCGGAGCCAGCGGCGAGGGCAGGCCGGCCTCGCGGCAGGCGCGGTCGAGGATCAGCATGTTCGACAGCCCGTAGTGCTCCAGCACGTAGCAGACCGGGCGGTCGAGCTGGACCGGCGGCACCACGGGGTCGCGGGTCAGTTCGATCCAGGGGTGCAGCACGGCCTCGAGCAGGCGCGCCCACCAGGGCGGACGCACGTAGCCGGGCAGGGTGCTTGCCGGGTCCACGGGAGGATCGCTCAGGGCGTCGCCGCAGCCGGAGCCGCCGCCGCCGCGGCTTCGGCGGCCATGGCCCGGCGATGGGACTCGACCGCCTCGGCGCGGTACCAGCCGCCGTCGATGCGGACCATCGGTTGCTCGAACTCGACGACCTGGCCGAGCAACGGATAGCGCACCCGCAGGGTGGCATGGTCGCCCTCGAGGGCGATCACCTCGGCCTCGACCTGGGCCAAGGCGGCATCGAGGTCGATGCCGTAGGCCGCGGCCAGCGCCTTGAAGCCCTCGAGGGCCACGCTCCCCTTGGCCAATGCGGCCTCCAGTTCGAGCTTGCGCAGCCCTTCCAGCTCGGGCAGTTGCAAGGCGCGGGCGGTGCGCACCGCCACCGCGATGGCGGCCTGCGCGCGGGCCGGGTCGGTGAGCCGGGCCTGGTCGCCGGCCCAGGCGGAGATCGCCTCGACCAGGCTGCGGGCATGCGCCTTCTCGGCCTCGCTGAGCGCGGGATGGGCGGCGATGGCGGCAGCGGCGAAGCCGGTCATCATGCCGACGGCCACCTCCCAGGACGGGCCGACCTGCTGCTCGAGGTCCTGCAAGCGGGGCTCGACCCGCGCCCAGAGTGCGGCCTCGGCGTCCGGTGCGGTCAATGCCGCCATCAGCCCGCGCCAGCGTTCGGCCTCGACCGGATCGACCGGTGCGGCCGAGAGCAGCGATTGCCGCCAGAGCTGCTGCTGCTCGGCGTACATCGCCGGAGGCACGCTGAGCCGGGCGTAGCGGACCAGGTCGCCCTCGCGCAGCGCACCGGCCAGGGCCTGCACGGCCTCGACCGGTTCGGCCGGTGCTCCCTCGATGGCGGCGGGCTCGCGGCGGCAGCCGCTGCCCAGGGCCACGACCAGCAGCAGGCCGAACAACAGCGGCCAGCGGGTCGCCGGCGTGGTGGGCGGCGTTCGGGTGCAGCGGTTCGGCAAGGGTCGCCCTTGAAGCGGACCGAAGGGCAGCAGAGCGTAGCAGATCGACCCGCACGCCCCGTGGCATCCGCACCCGGACGGCGGGAGGCGGCGGCTCAGAGTTCCGGCAGGCGCGGCTGCATCGGATCGATGCGGCCCTCGCCGGCCATGATCTTCTTGAATTCGCCGCGCGAGACCGAGACGTAACGCTCGTTGCCGCCGATCTCGACCTGCGGGCCGGCGGTGACGGCGCGGCCGTTGGCGTCCACGCGGACCACCATCGTCGCCTTGCGGCCGCTGTGGCAGATGGTCTTGATCTCGACGAGATTGTCGGCCCAGGCCAGCAGGTACTGGCTGCCCTCGAACAGCTCGCCGCGGAAGTCGGTGCGCAGGCCGTAGGCGAGCACCGGCACACCAAGCGCATCGACGATCTCGGTGAGCTGCCAGACCTGCGCCCTGGAGAGGAACTGCGCCTCGTCGACCAGCACGCAGTGCAGCGCGCCGTGCGCCGCCACCGCTTCGCGGGCGATGCGCTCGAGGTCGTCGCCGGGACCGAACACCGTGCCGCGGGCCTTGAGGCCGATGCGCGAGGCGATGACGCCCTCGCCGGCGCGGTGGTCGAGCCGCGGGGTGAGGATCAGCGTGCGCATGCCGCGCTCGTGGTAGTTGTGCGCGCTCTGCAGCAGCGTGGTGGTCTTCCCGGCGTTCATCGCCGAGTAGTAGAAGTAGAGCTTGGCCATGGCCGATTGTAGCGGCGGCCCACCGCTCCACGGAGCGGTGCGCGAGCTCAATCCGTGCGCTCCTCCCGCTCGCCATCCGGCTGCGCTGCGTCCTCGGCAGCCATGATTTCGCCCACATCGACGGTGCCGGCGCGAGGCTCGCGCCAGATCGCGTCCTGCCAAACCCAGTAGCGCTCGGGCTCCCAGAGTGTCGGGTGGTAGAACTGGTCGCCGCGGATGCGAATGACCGACCCGCCCGGGCCCGGCACATGGACGGTGAGAGCGCCGACGGACCCAACCCGGCTTCCCGTGATGTTGCGCCTGGCGCGCTCCAATACCCTGTTTTTCCTCGGTTTGGCGACCGCGTCGCCGTGGCTCGCGTAGATGCCTTCGCCGACTTCGAGCGCCCGCTTGCGTTCGCTCTCGTTCAAATCGGCCCACATGGCTTCGCGCCGCAAAAGGAAGAGGCGCCAGCCGCGCTCGGCCGCGAGATCCATCCACGCGTAGGCCGTCGCCCGATCCTGCGGCACGCCCTGTCCTGCCCAGTACATCTCGGCAATCATCGCCGCAGAGGGTTTGTCGGCATAGCGTGCGGCCCGCTTGAACCTGACCAGCGCGACGTCGAAGCGGCCGTTCTCGTGGTCGGCCATGGCCTCCAGGCGCCAACGCAGGTCCGGGTGTGCATTCAGCAGGCCGGCCTGCAGCATTTCGGGGGTCATGCGCGGGGCGTCGACGGCGGGCGGCGGTGTATCGCCGTCCTCGCGCGCCCAAGCGGGCGCGATGATCGCGACGGCAAGGGCCAGGGTCACGGCGATCGAAATCGGGGGACGTGCGGGCCGGAGGCTCCGATCCACGGCGCAGGCATCGGTAGGGCGGGCGTCCATCGCTGGATTGCATCGGCAGGTGGGCGATCATGGTACTGCACCTGCCATGGCGGGCCAGCGGCGGCGCGTGGCGGCGGCGAGGCGCGGCTGCGACAATGCGGGCCGTCGTTCCGCCGCAAGATCCCCATGTCCCTCAACGCCCCGCAGCGCGAGGCCGTGCTGTACACGGAAGGCCCGCTGCTCGTGCTCGCCGGCGCCGGCTCCGGCAAGACCCGCGTCATCACCGAGAAGATCGCCCACCTCATCGCCAGCGGCCAGCGCGAGGCGCGGCATATCGCGGCCATCACCTTCACCAACAAGTCGGCGAAGGAGATGAGGGAGCGCGTGGCCCGGCGCGTGCGCGGCGATGCGGCGGAAGGGCTGACCATCAGCACCTTCCACGCCCTTGGCCTGCGCTTTCTGCAGCAGGAGGCCGGGCGTGCCGGCCTGAAGCGCGGCTTCTCGGTGTTCGATGCCGACGACCAGATGGGCATCGTCAAGGACCTGATGCCGCCGGGTACGAAGAACGACGTGCTGGAGCGCCTCCGAGGGCTGGTCTCGCGCGCCAAGAACGAGGCACTCTCGCCGGAGCAGGCGATGGCGGCAGCGAAGTCCGCCGTGGAGCGCGAGGCGGCGAACCTGTACGCCAAGTACCAGCAGCGCCTCGCGGCCTTCAACGCGGTGGACTTCGACGACCTGATCCGCCTGCCGCTGACGATGCTGGAAGCCGATCCGGACTTCGCCGCCGGCTGGCGCGAGCGCATCCGCTACCTCTTGGTCGACGAGTGCCAGGACACCAACGGCGCGCAGTACCGGCTGCTGAAACAGCTCGCCGGCCCGAAGGGCGCCTTCACCTGCGTCGGCGACGACGACCAGAGCATCTACGCCTGGCGCGGCGCGCAGCCGGAGAACCTGAATCTCCTGGCCAGTGACTACCCGCAGCTCAGGATCATCAAGCTCGAGCAGAACTACCGCTGCGGCGCGCGCATCCTCAGGCTCGCGAACACGCTGATCGCCCACAACCCGCACGAGCATCCGAAGACACTCTGGAGCGAGCAACGCGAGGGCGAGAAGATCAAGGTCTGGCGCTGCGAGAACAGCGAGCACGAGGCCGACCGCGTCGCCGCCGAGATCGACTACCTGTCGAAAGCGAAGGAAATCCCGTTCGGCGAGTTCGCCGTGCTGTTCCGCGGCAACCACCAGAGCCGGGCGCTGGAGAAGGCCCTGCAGCTGCTGCGCATCCCCTACCACCTGACCGGCGGCACGGCCTTTCTCGAACGCGCCGAGGTGAAGGATGCACTGGCCTGGCTGCGCCTCGTCGCCAATGCCGACGACGACGCGGCCTTCCTGCGCTCCGTGGCCTCGCCGGCGCGCGGCATCGGCGGCACCTCGCTGGCGAAGCTGGCGGAACTGGCGCAGGCGCACCACCTCTCGCTGGACGGCGCGGCGCGGCAGATGTCGATCCTGAAAGTTTTGCAGCCGCGCATCGCGGCGGCACTGGGCGAGTTCACCGGAATCATTGATCGCCTTCGCGATGATTCGGAGCGCATGCCGGCCAAGGACCTCGTGCTCCAGCTTGCCGAGCGCAGCGGCATGTGCGAGGCCTTCCGCGCCATGGGCAAGGACCGCGGCGGCTTCGAGCGCCGCAAGGCGAACCTCGAGGAGCTCGCCGACTGGTTCGACGGCCCGAAGAGCAGCGTCGGCGACCTCGCCGCGCAGATGATGCTGCTTTCCCACGCCGACCGCGGGGAGCCCGGCAACGCGGTGCGCCTGATGAGCCTGCACGCCAGCAAGGGCCTGGAGTTCCGCGCGGTGTTCCTCATCGGGCTGGAGGACGGCACCCTGCCGCACGAGGCCAGCCTCGAGGAAGGCCGGCTGGAGGAGGAACGGCGGCTGTTCTACGTCGGCATCACCCGCGCCAAGGAGCACCTCGTGCTCTCGCATTCGCTGGAGACCAAGCGCTGGGGCGACACCATCAAGCTCGCCCCCAGCCGCTTCCTCGACGAGCTTCCCCAATCCGACCTGCAGCGCGACGGCGCCGACCCGGAGGCCGAGGCCGCATCGAAGAAGCAGCGCGGCCGCGCGCACCTCGCGGCGATGGCGGCGCTGTTCGAGGCGTCGAAGTAGCGCCAGAAAGCACCACGCCCATCTCGGGCAGCGCTTGGATCAACGCTGGCAGCGCGGGCACCACACGGTGGCGCGCTGCCCCAATCGCCGGCCCTTCAGCGACGTACCGCACACCTTGCAGGCCTCGCCTTCGCGGCCGTAGACGGAGAGCTCCTGCTCGAAGTAGCCGGGCAGGCCGTCCGGGCTCAGGAAATCACGCAGGGTGGTGCCGCCGCGCTCGATGGCCTGGCCGAGGATGCGCTTCACTGCCGCGGCGAGGCGCGCATAGCGCCCGCGCGTGACCCGGCCGGCCGGCGTGGTCGGGCGGATGCCGGCCTCGAACAGAGCCTCGGCGGCGTAGATGTTGCCGACGCCGACCACCACGGCCTGGTCCATCAGGAAGGTCTTCACCGCAGCCTTCCTGCCGCGGGAGGTGAGGAACAGCGTATCGCCGCGGAAGGCCTCCGACAGCGGCTCCGGCCCGAGGCCGGCGAGCAGGGCATGCACTTGCCCCGGCGGCTGCCAAAGGAGACACCCGAAGCGACGCGGGTCGGTGAAGCGCAGCACGCGGCCGTCGTCGAGGCCGACATCGACGTGGTCGTGCGCGCCGGCCGGCGTCGCGGCGGGGAGCACGCGCATCACCCCGCTCATGCCGAGGTGCCAGAGCGCGCTGCCGGCGGCGGTGCGCGTGAGCAGGTACTTGGCGCGGCGCTCGACCGCCTCGATGCGCTGGCCCGGAAGGCGCTGGCGCACCTCGGCGGGGATCGGCCAGCGCAGGTCCGGGCGGCGCAGGGTGACGGCGGTGACGCGGCGGCCCTCGAGCTGCGGTGCCAGGCCGCGGCGGGTGGTCTCGACCTCGGGCAGCTCGGGCATGGCGGTGCGGCAAGGGGCGTGGCGCCAGTGTACGCTGCGGCGTCCACGGGCTCGAATGCATGGCCGCCAACCTCCCGCCGCCCGCCGCTGCGTCCGTCGTTCCGGTCCCGGTCCTGCTGCTGGGCCTGGCGCTGCTCGCCGGCGACAGCCGCGCCACGACCGCCGGGGCGGTGCCGTTCGAGGCCCGCGCCGCCGCCGTGCTGGCACTGGCCGATCGCCGCGAGTTCAGCCGCGCCCACCTCGCCCTGGAGCATCTCCTCGACGATGCCGACCGGCTCGGCGACGCCGCGTTGCGGGCCCGGGCCGGGGTGACGGCGGCGCGCCTGCTCAACCGCGTGCCGCAACCGGACGCGGCCCTGCTGGAAGCCAGCAGGGCACTGGCGACCAGCACCGATCCGGTCCTGCGCTGCGCCGCCACCGTCGAGGTCCTGGAAGCCCGTCGCCAGCTCGCGACCCTGCCCCTCGCTGAAGCCGACTTCACCGCGGCCGCCCCCGTCTGTGCCGCCGGCGACGCCCTCGACCGCGACCGCCTCGCCCTGCTCCGGGCACAGTGGCTGCTGCAGCAGCGGCGCCCGGCCGAGGCGCTGGCCCTGCTCGAGGCGATGCGCCGCAGACTCGATGCCGACACCGCGCCGGAACTGATGGCCACGGTGGCGGCGCAGGCGGCCACCGCGCTGCAGCGCCTCGCCCGCCCGGCCGAGGCGCGCGCCCGCGCCCTCGAGGCGCTGGTGCTGGCGCCACGGCTGTCCAGCCGGGAGCCGCAACTGCTGGCGAACCAGGCCCTGTTCCAGGCCGCCCGCCAGCAAGGCAACCTGCGCGCCGCACTGGCCACCCTGCGGGCGCTGCGCGAGGACCAGATCGCCCTTGCCGAGGAACTGCGGGCGCGGCAACGCGCCTACCTGAGCGCGCGCGGCGGCCTCGCGGAACGGCAGGCCGCCTTCGCCACGCTCCAGAAGCGCCAGCGCGAACTGCGGCTGCGCGCCGAGGCCGCCACCGCGAGCCGGCAGGTGCTGGACCGGCTGCTGACCCTGTTCGGCCTGCTGCTGGTGCTGGCCCTGCTCGCCATCCTGCACGTGCGGCAGCGGCGCGAACGTACCCTGGTGCTGTTGCAGCACGATGCCCTGACCGGTCTGTGGACCCGCAAGCAGTTCCTCGACCACGCCGAGGCCCGCCTCGCCGAAGCCGGAAGGACCGGCACACCGGTGGCGTTCGTGCTGTTCGACCTCGATCGTTTCAAGCAGATCAACGACCGCTTCGGCCATGCCTTCGGCGACCGTGTGCTGATGGCGGTGGCCGAGGCCCTGCGCGGGCTGGAGAGCGGCGGGCACCGCTTCGGCCGGCTGGGCGGCGAGGAGTTCGCCCTGCTCCTGCCCGGCACCCGGCTGGAGGCCGCGCTGGCGGTGGCCGAGGCCTGCCGGCGGGCGATCACCGGGATCGCGGTCGAGGCGCCCGACGGCGAGCGGGTCCAACCCAGCGCCAGCTTCGGGGTGGTCGACAGCACGGTGGCCGGCCACCGCCTGCGCCATCTGCTGGCCAATGCCGACCACGCCCTGTACCGGGCCAAGGCGGCGGGACGCAACCGCATCGCCGCCACCCCGGTCGCCCGGCCGGGCTTCGGTGCCCCGGCGGACGCGGCGGGCGGCGCGGCGTGAGGCCTTGAGCGGATGAGCGGCCACCTCGCCTGCATCGGCGTGGGCATGATGCTGGGGGCCCACCTGACCCCACGGGCGCGCGGCCACCTGGAGGCGGCCGAGGTGCTGTTCGCCCTGGTCAGCGACCCGCTGGTGGAGCACTGGCTGGCCACCCTGCACCCCGGCCTGCGCAGCCTGCAGGGGCACTACGCCGAGGGTCGGCCCCGACCGCAGAGCTACCGTGCCATGGTCGATTCGATCCTTGCCGAGGTGCGGGCCGGCCGCCGCGTGGTCGCGGCCTTCTACGGCCATCCCGGCGTGTTCGCCCGGGTGCCGCATGCCGCCATCGCCGCTGCCCGCGAGGCGGGCTTCGAGGCGGTGATGGAACCCGGCATCTCGGCCGCCGACTGCCTCTACGCCGACCTCGGCCTCGACCCCGGCCAGCACGGCTGCGCCCATTACGAAGCCACCCAGCTGCTCATCGAGGCGCGCCGCCTCGATGTCCACGCCTGGCTCGTGCTCTGGCAGGTGGGCCTGGCCGGCGACCGCAGCCATGCCGTGCGCGAGAGCACGCCGGCACAGCGCCAGGAGCTGGTGGACCGCCTGCTGCGCGACTATCCGGCGCAACACCCGGTCACGCTCTACGAAGCCGCCACCCTGCCGGTCGGCCGGCCACGGATCGACACCGTGCCGCTGGCGGCACTGGCCACGGCGCCGCTCTCGATGGCGACCACCGCCGTGCTGCCACCGCGGGGCCGGGCCCCGCAGGCAGGGGTCGGGAATCCCTGCTAGCATCGGCCGGTCGTCCCGGTCAAGCACCCGCCCATGCACCTGATCGCCGCACTCGAACACCTCGCCCGCCAGCCCGGTCCGGTCGACCTCGACGCCCTGGCCGCCGGCCTCGACGCCCCGCTCGCCGCCGCGCTGCGCGGCAACGACCCGGCCGCCCTGCGGCGGGCCTTCGGCGACACCCGGGCGATGTGGTGCCTGGTCTTGGTGCCCGACGAACAGCCTGGGCGCGAAGCGCCCGACGACACCCCGGACCCGGTGCCGGACGACGCTCCCGACACGCCGGACACCGACACGCCGCGGGAACCGCGGCCGCCGACCTGACGCCATGTGGGGCCGTGCACTCGCGCTGGCCTGTGCGCTGGCCGCCGCCGGTGCCGGCTCGGCCGCGCCCGCACCCGCCGCTGCCCCACCGCCTGCCCGCCTCGACGGGGCACTGGTTTCGAGCCCCGGTTTCGTCGCGCTGGACACCTTGCGCCGCCGCGATCCGGTGGCCTTCATCGCCGCCGTGGAGGCCCAACGTGCGAAGCCCGCACCGGTCAGCCGCGACGAGCGCGAAACCCTCGCCCTGATGACCGCCCACGCCGAACACCTGCAGGGCCGTACGGCGGCCGGCATCGCCCTGGCCGAGGCCCTGGCCCACGACGCCGAGGATCCCGACCTGCGCTTCGTCGCCCGTGTGCTGGTGGTCAACCTGCTCGCCTTCAGCCGCGATTTCGAGCGCATGCTGCGCACGCTCGGCCCGTTGCTCGACGAGGCGGCCAACGGCCGCCTGCGGCCCGCGCAGCAGGCCCACCTCCACCTCACCGCCACCGTCCTCTACAACGAGCTGGGCCATGCCGCGCTGGCGCAGGAGCATGCCGACCGGCTGCTCGCGACCAGCACCGATGCGCGGCACGTGTGTTACGCGACCATCAATGCCTTGGGGGCCCGGGTGGCCGGCCACGACCCGCGCCTTGGCCTTGCCGAGTTCGAGGCCGGCCTGCGGCAATGCCGCGATTCCGGTGACGCCTTCGGCGCGCCGGCGCTCGGTGTCATCAAGGCCCGTTTCCTGGCCCGCAGCCAGGGCCCCGAGGCCGCCCTCGCGGTGCTCACGGCCGATGCCGCCGCCCGCGAGGCCACCGGCTACCGCTGGCTGATGGCCGATGGCGCGAGCCTCGGCGCCAGCCTGCTGCTCGCCCTGGACCGCGATGCCGAGGCCGCGGCCGAGGCCCGGCGTGCCGTCGAATGGAGTACCGACCTGCCGAGCAGCCGGCCGATGGCGGTCGCCCAGGAGGTGCTCTACCGGCTCGCCCTGCGCCGCGGCGACACGGCGGCGGCCCTGCGGCATCTCGAGGCCGCGATGCAAGCGGAGTCCCTCGACGAGGCCGAGGATCGCGCCAAGGAAGCCGCCCTGCTGGTGGTCCAGCACGAGGCCCGCCAGCAGAAGCAGGCCCTGCTGCTGGCGCAGGAGCAGGCCCGGGTGCTGGCGCAGGCCGAGGCCAATGCGGCGGCGGCGCACCGCCACGCCCTGCTGCTGGCCGCGATGCTGGGCCTGGTCCTGCTGCTGGTGCTGGGCTGGGGCCTGCGGGTGCTGTGGGAGGAGCGCCGTTACCGCCGCCTGGCGCGCCACGACGAGCTGACCGGCTTCGCCAACCGCGCCGGCTTCATCGAGGAGGCGGCCCGGTGCCTGCGTCGCGCCCAGGGCCGGCGCCAACCGATCGCCCTGATCGTCTTCGACCTCGACCTGTTCAAGCAGATCAACGACCGCCACGGCCACCTCGCCGGCGATGCCGTGCTGCGCGCCGTGGCCGCGGCCCTGCGCGGACTGCCCATGCGCGACCGGCTGGTCGGGCGGATCGGTGGCGAGGAGTTCGCCCTGCTGCTGCCCGGCGTCACCCCGGCGGAGGCCCGTGGCCACGCCGAAGCCTGCCGGCTGGCGATCGCCAACGCCGAGGCCCTCCACGAGGGCGTGCCGCTGCGGGTCACCGCGAGTTTCGGCGTCGCCCGTGCCGACCTGCTGCCGGCCGGGCTGGCCGAGCTGCTGGCCCGCGCCGACCGTGCCCTGTACCGCGCCAAACACGACGGCCGCAACCGGATCGTGGAAAACGAGGAACACGAGACCGAACAGGCCTGAGCCCGGGGCGGGCCGCAGTCGCAAGCGCGGTGCCTGGTGGGCGAGCCGCGGCGGTGAGGGCCGACCTGCGGCAGCGAGGCAGGAGCCGAGCGCCGCGCGTGAGGGCAGGACGCCCGATCGCGCGGAAAGCAGGTGGCCCGATCCGCCGACAGGCTCGCCACCTCCACGAGCGCGCCTGCCTTCGTGGGCCACGGGGCCGACCGTGCCGGGCGCGCCTGCCTTCGTGG